>MGTC01000041.1:0-34039 GCA_001799255.1 Deltaproteobacteria bacterium RIFOXYD12_FULL_55_16 | reverse complement strand
CCTTCAGTTGCTGGGCGAGGATATCCTGAAAAGAGGGCCCCGTGGTGGAGCCTTTGCCGATGGTGGTAAGATCCTGCTGGCCAGGAGTAATCGCGGTGATCTTCATAGGATATCCTCATGATTTTTGTGCCCAGAGGGTATAAGTTTCGTTTGAGCAGGCAAGCTACTCAACTCAGCTTCAATTTCCTGCTTACACCATAGCTATTCGGCAGAAGGCTCGTCAATCTTTAAGAGAAAGAGGTGACAAAATTTATTGGTTTGTAAACGTGCCGCAGATGCTAGGAAGAGGTCGGCGAAGTGGGCTATCGCACATGAGCAGGCCGATGACAACGCAGATGTGGTGCTGCTGCACGTTTACCTTTATTCAGCGGTAGCGGGGCGGCAGAATCTGGCTGATTTTACCATCCACCAGGCATCTGGTTTTAGCGTCCACCTCAAGAACCTCCGGGTACCAGGGCTTCAGGCGACAGTCAAAGATGAGGGGCGGGGTCAGGCCTGGGTGGAAGCGGCGGGTCTCGGTGGCAGCCGCATGGATATCTGCGGCCGGGTCGAAGCGGGTAAAAACGGTCCAGAGAAATTCCTGCAGGTTTTCGGTGGCGGCCCTGGCATCATCCACCAGCACCACTACCGGCCAGTCGGCCAGAGCCGGGCAATGGGCCAACCGGGCGGGAAGATCCTGCGCTGCGCTGAAGCCCTCCCCCTGCACCACCAGGGTGCCGGGAAGGAAGACCTCTGCCCGGTCGCAGCCCTGGGGCAGCTGGCCGCAAAAAGACTCTGGCAGAATGCGGCGAGGCTCCTTGCCCAGGCCCATCATCATGGCCTTGGAGCCGTTATTCACCGAAGGGCCGGTATAATCCAGGGTATCCTGGGAGACATTGGCAAAGACAAAGAGGTCGGTCTGCCAGTTGATTCGTTCCAGCACATGAACCCAGAGCTTTTTGAAATCCGTCACCTCAATCTCGCCGTCGGTGAGGATCAGGAATTTGGTGAGCGACAACTGGCCTTCGCCCAGGATGCGCAGGCCAGCGGCAAAGGCCTCCCGGGGATAACGGTTGCTGACTTTGGCTGCGGCCAGGCAGTGAAAGCCGGTCTCGCCGAAGGTCTTGAGCTGGCGCACCCCGTTCATCACCAGGGGGAAGAGCGGGGACAACAGATCCTGGAGATAATCCCCGATGTAAAAATCCTCCTGCCGGGGGCGGCCCACCACTGTAGCCGGATAGATGGCGTCGCGGCGATGGTACAGCCGTTCGAGATGGAAGACCGGATAGTCGTGGGTGAGGGAATTGTAGCCATAATGATCGCCAAAGGGGCCTTCTGGCCGCCTTATGTGAGGCGGGACAAAGCCCTTGGCCGCAAATTCGGCATGGGCAACCAGCAGGTGGCCGCCTGCCGGATCGCGGGTAAGGGGCAGTTTTTCCCCCAGCAGCAGAGAGGCCAGCATCAGCTCCGGGATGTTTTCCGGCAGGGGGGCAATAGCGGCCAGCATCAGGGCCGGCGGCCCCCCGATGAACAGGGTCAGAGGCAGGGCCTCGTTGCGGCTTTCTGCGGCATGGTAATGGTAGCCGCCGCCCTTGTGGATCTGCCAGTGGATGCCGGTGGTCTGGTCGTCGTAACGCTGGATGCGGTACATACCCAGGTTGTGGCCTTTGCCCTCCGGATGTTCGGTGTAGACCAGGGGCAAGGTGACAAAGGCGCCGCCGTCCGTGGCCCAGGAGGTGAGCAGGGGCAGTTCGCTCAGCCGGGCCGGAGTCTGACAGACCTCCAGGATGGGGGCCTTGTCCGCCGGGATATTTTTTGTGCCCACCCTGGCGGCCTGGCCCAACAGAGAACGCATCTCCCAGATCTTGCTTAAACTTGGCGGCATGAGGGTCTCCGCCGTTCGTACCAGATCGGCCACGAATTGCTGGGGCCGTTTGCCAAAGGCCAGCTCCAGCCGGCGAGCCGTGCCAAAGAGGTTGGTGACCACCGGGAAACTGCTGCCCTTGACCCTGGTGAAGAGCAGGGCCGGGCCACCCTGGGCGATTACCCGGCGATGAATCTCTGCTATCTCCAGATAAGGATCAACCGGGGTGTCAACCTCGAGCAGGGCATCTTCCCGACGCAGGATTTCGAGAAAGGCCCGGAGATCTTTAACCATATTCTGGCTCACCTTTACGCTCTCCTTCTTGATGATTAGTGGTCTTGCGGCAAGGCGCCTCAATCCTTGAGGAACAGACGATGATATTCCTTTTCACTGCAATGCCTGTGCATCAGGCGGGAAAGAAAATCAAGAAGCGTGGTGATTTCCTCTTCTTCCAGGCGGGGGATGAGGGCCCGCAGGAAGGCTGGTTCGGCGAAGCGATGCAGAAAGGCCTCCAGAGAACGTTCGTCGGTTTCCCGGTTGAGGCCGAAGCAGAGTTCACCTGCTTTCAGGGGCGCAGGGGGTGTTTTCCTGGTGTTCATGGTGAGTTCCGGTAAATTCTAGTCAGGGTTGGCGCCTGCACAGGCAAGCGCCGAAAACCTGTCACTGAGCCAGGTATTTCCTCAGCATTTGCAGAGCCTCTAAAGAGTTCCAGGGAACCGGGCCGATGAATTTTTCCCGGAGCACCCCCTGTTTGTCGATGATGCAGGTTTCCGGCACCCCGGTCAGGCCGTAAGCCTTGGCGACCTTGCCTTCCGGATCAATGAGGATGGGAAAGGTGGCGCCGATCTTTGCGGCCAGGGAGTCGGCCAGGGCAGGATCATCATTGCTGAGAACCGCCAGCATGGTGAATTTGTCCTCTGGCAGCGAGGCATGCACCTCCTGCATCGAAGGCATCTCTTCCCGGCAGGGCGGGCACCAGGTGGCCCAGAAATTGAGAAACACCACCCGGCCTTTGAGTTCGGCAAGATTCCAGGTTCTGCCCTTGGTGTCAACCAGGGTGAAGTCCGGAGCCGGCTTGTTCATTTCCGCCATCTTTGGGGGCTGGCCACAGGCGACAAGAAGAAGGGTGAGACAAATAACAATGCTTAAGAAGCATAATCTTTTCATAATCCATGGTCTCCAAATCAGTACGCTCTCTGGCGTGGTTTATTCTAGCGGCCTATCTCGGGTACTGCGCCGCAATTTCAGCTTCGAGCAATTCTCGCAACTGGATATCGCCAAAGGTTACCAGCGGCTTGCCATTGACAAAATAACCCGGAGTCTTGGTGACGTTGAGGGTTTTTGCGTCGGCAAGATCCTGGGCAATGATCTGTCCGATGGCCGGGTCGTTCAGGTCATTTTTGAGTCTTTCAAGATCAAGGCCGGCCCCGGGAAGAAAGCGCCAGATCAACTCGGGTTGCGGGTTGTGGTGGCTGGCCCAGTAGGGTTGGGTTTGATACATAACCTCCAGGGTTTCCCAGTATTTACCCTGTTTTTTCGCCGCCTCAAGGATTCTTACAAAATAATCCGCTCCGTCATGAAACGGCGCATACCTGATTACAAGTTTGATCCTGCCCGGGTTATCCGCCAGCAGCTTTTTCACAAAGGGGGCAAAGGCGCGGCAGGTCTCGCAGGCAGGATCCATGAATTCCACAAGATAAACCTTTGCCTCGTCGCTGCCAAGGGTCGGTGAATGTTTGCGCACAAAGATCTCAGCA
This sequence comes from Deltaproteobacteria bacterium RIFOXYD12_FULL_55_16, assembly GCA_001799255.1. Taxonomy (GTDB): domain Bacteria; phylum Desulfobacterota; class Desulfobulbia; order Desulfobulbales; family Desulfurivibrionaceae; genus Thiovibrio. The sequence continues at coordinate 30,439 of MGTC01000041.1, read as the reverse complement.
TGTTCCCTGCTCAGAAAGCCAAGTTTTTTTGTCTGCTGATTTTTATAGATATAGCCGCCCAGCACAAACAAAAGAATCAGAAAAACGCCTGCAAGGTAAACAACCTCTTTTTTCATCGGCCAAACCTCCGGTTAAGTATAAGCAACAGCGCCAGAATAAGGGAAAAGGACAGCAACGAGAGCAGAGGAATGGTCAAAAAACCAAACAGGGAAATATAATCCTCGGTACAGGAAACACCCTGACTGCAAGGCTGAATGCTTTCCGGAATAATTCCGGCATAGAGCAGGTTGTGGTAGGCGGCAACCAGCCAGCCTGCCGCAGCCAGAGGCAGGGCATAGCGCGCCACACTTTTATCGCCGGAAAAGAGCCCGGTTGTAAAGAGGAAAACCAGGGGAAAGAGAAAGATTCTTTGATACCAGCAGAGAATGCAGGGAGGAAATCGCATTATTTCACTGAAAAACAGGCTTCCCAGGGTTGAGATCCCGGCGAGCAGCCAGCAGAGAAAAAGGAGGTTCCAGTCTGTCGGAGAGGTCTTGCCTGAATGAATCATCTCTGCTGTTTTCCAAAAAAAATGTGGGTGGGGACAGCCCCAGCGTTAGTGGTCTGAGGCGACTCAAAGAGCAAGCTTACTGAATCTTCCGCGTTTCCGGCGCCTCATAAAGACTCTGGATCTCATGTTTTGCGTCCAGTTCCGCCATCCTGGCCAGGGCCTCCTCTTCGCTCATCCCCAGACTCAAGGCAAGTTTTCTGATATCATACAGGGGTTCCCCCTGCGCGGTATAGCCAATGGGGAAAAGCTCTGGAAAGAACCTGTCGGTTGCCAGACTTGAGGCCTGGCTGATCATCTCCCTGATCGCCGGGGGGCCAAAGAGAAACAGCCATTTAACCGCTTCGGCCCAGACCTTGGGGTCCACGGTTTCGCTGTGCAGAATCTCAAGAGCCATGCTCAGATCAAATTCATTCTTGAAGGCGATCATTGCTGTCCTTGTCCTCCCTGTTTTTCATGGCCCGCGAGAATATGCTTCAGTGATTCGATCACCTTGCCTGCCTCCTTTCGGGAAAGAGTCCCCTGCTCGGAGGTCTTGTAGTATTTTTTCAAGAAATTGAGGTAATGCGTCGCATCCCAGGCAAGATCTGCCAGAAGATGCTTGATGTACATCTTCTGCCGGAAGGTTATGCCTGTCAAACTCTGGCGATAATGCCGACTTCCGGCAAAATAACGCATGAGCCTTTGAAAACCCTGGTTGTCCAGCTCCCTGGCCGAACGGACTCCCGCAATTTTTTCCAGGGTGGCCCGGTATTCCTCATCGCTTATCCCCAGTTCCTTTTTGACAATATGGATTACGGCGAGTTTTTTCTGATCCAGCATGGCGGTTCATTCCTTCTGCATGGATGGATGTCATGTTCAGTCCAGATTGCGCAATCCTTACCTGAAAACATAATTTGCCAAGAAAGCTCAGGCGGGCATGCCAATGGCATGGTTTTTGAGCCGAGGCAAGCTCACGAGGCCTTTTTTTCAAGGAACCCGGCTGTTGTTATGGCGAGACAATCGTAGGTGAACCGGCCATTTTGATAGGCAACCTTCCCCCGTTTGGCAATCCGCCAGGCGCCAGCCTGGAATACCCCCTCTGTTTCGATCTTCTCCAGCAGTCCTGTCGCGGCCTCCAGGCTTTGCGCCAGGCCAGCATGCTGGGTGAGGACAAGGTGCCTGAGGCCTGGGGCGCCGACCAGGGTTACCGGCTCCACAATCAGATTGGAGAGATCACCGGCAGGCAAGGATTCCAGGGTTGGCCTGGCCTGGAGCCGGATCATCCTTGCCCGGCTGTCTGGCCTGATGGTTTCCTTGGTCGAAGTGATCAGGTCGAGCAGATGGTCACGAACCTCGTTCAGTTCCTTGGCCGCCCTCAATCCTTCCACCCCGGGATAGACGGTCAGGGCCTTTGCCAGTAAAGAGACCTCCCGCAGGTAATGATTGCGCTGATTCTCGGGCACCAGGTACATGGCAATAATGGACACCGGAATGCCATCCGGGGCGCCGTAGTTAATCCCCTGCGGGCTCCAGCCGACCACGCAGATCAGATCTTCGTCAAAGGGCATTCTGGCATCAGGGCAGGCCCAGCCCATGCCCAGCGCGGTCTGGCTGGTCTGTTCCTTGGCCAGGATCAACCCGGCCACATCGGTTCCTGCCGGAAGCGACGGAATCGCCTCAATAATATGGGCGAGAAACTGCAGGGCATCCATCTTATCGTTGTCAGGCAGCTCGATCAAGCGCCCTTCCTGCAAAGCATCCAGCAGGCTATCCATAGTTATTCACCTCCATAACGCTTGAAAAACCACGTTTTCACATAATGAGTCATAATTGAGTAGCACAACAGAAAACCGGTGATCCACAGCCAGTACACAGGTGGCAGCGCCACCAGGCTCAACTCTTTTGCAAATGGCGAATACGGGAGCCAGACGGCGATGGCCATGATGAGCAGCGTGGTCAGGGTCATGTGCCAGGAGGCCTGACTGCCAAAAAAGGGAATCCGCTTCGTCCTGATGATATGCACAATCAAGGTCTGGGTCAACAGGGATTCCACAAACCAGCCGGTCTGGAAGAGCCGGGCCAGACCCTCCTTGGAGGCCGCCGCAACCTGAGGGTCGTTGAAGGCGCTGCAACCGAAGAAATACCACATCAGCGCATAGGTGGCATAATCGAAAACCGAGCTGATCGGCCCGATAAACATCATGAACCGTTTGATATTGGTGATATCCCATTTCAGAGGTTTCGCGACCAGCTCTTCGTCTACATTGTCGGTGGGGATACCGGTTTGTGAAAAATCATAGAGCAGGTTGTTAGCCAGAATCTGCACCGGCAGCATGGGCAGGAAGGGAAAGAGATAACTCGCGCCAAGCACGCTGAACATATTCCCGAAATTGGAGCTCGCCCCCATCCGGATATATTTAACGATGTTGGCAAAGACCCGCCGCCCCTCAATGATCCCCTCTTCAAGAACCAGGAGGCTTTTTTCCAGCAGGATGATATCTGCCGCTTCCTTGGCCACATCGACGGCGGAATCCACGGAGATGCCAACGTCGGCGGCCTTGAGGGCAGGGGCATCGTTGATGCCGTCTCCCATGAAACCCACCACATGTCCGTTTTCGCGCAGTTGCCGCACAATCTGTTCCTTCTGCGCCGGGCTGAGCTTGACAAAAACGTCCACCTCTTCAACCACCCGTTTGAAATCAAGGTCGGACAGCGCAGCCAGTTCCGCCCCGGTGACCAGCTTTTCAATCTTGAAGGATACGTCGCGGCAGACCTTGCGGGTGACCAGAGCGTTGTCGCCGGTAAGCACCTTGACCTTGACCCCGGCGTCCCGCAGCTGGCCGATGGCCTCCAGAGCCGAGGGCTTGGGCGGATCATAAAAGGCAATGTAGCCCAACAGAATCAGATTGCGCTCATCTGTGGTGGCAAAGGTCGCCTTCTCACGGGGAAACTCCTGGTAGGCAACGCCCAGCACGCGAAACCCGTCCTTGTTGAGACGATCCACCTCCTCGAAAAGGTTGTCACGAATCATAGGGATGAGGGGGAAAACCTCATCGCCAATCTGGTAGTGGCCGCAGCATTCGTAAATCTCTTCGACCGCCCCCTTGCAGATCAGAACATGGTCATTCTCGTAGTCTACCACCACCGACATGCGACGCCGCTGGAAATCAAAAGGCAGCTCGTCCACCAGTCGGCAGTTGGCCTCCGCGTCCAGCACGGCAGAATCGAGCACGGCGCGATCGATCAGACTGCGCAGGCCTGTCTGGTAGTAACTGTTCAGGTAGACGTAACTCAGGACATCTTCGCTGGTGTGCCCGGTGATGTCCAGATGCCGCTCGAGGACAACCCTGTCCTGGGTAAGGGTGCCGGTCTTATCCGTGCACAGGATATCGATGGCTCCGAGATTCTGGATAGAGGGAAGCCGTTTGACAATAACCTTCTTCTTGGCCATGGTCAGTGCGCCCTTGGCCAGATTCACGGTGACAATCATGGGCAGCATTTCCGGGGTGAGCCCCACCGCGATAGACAGCCCGAAGAGCAGGGCTTCGGTCCAATTCCCCTTGCTCAGTCCAACAATAAAAAACACCGCCGAGACCATAACCACCATAAATTTGATCATGAGCCAGGTGAAGGAACGCACCCCGTGGTCAAAGCTGGTCTCCTCGCGCTGCCCGACCAGGCTTTCGGAGATGGCCCCAAAGGCGGTGCGCCTCCCGGTGTTAATCACCAGGCCGTGCGCCGTACCACTGGTGACATTGGTGCCGTAAAAGCAGATGTTGGCCAATTCCGTGGTATTTTGCCCGTGAAACGTTTCTGCCACCGCAGACTTTTCCACAGCCATGGATTCTCCAGTAAGCACCGATTCGCTGACAAAGAAATCCTTGGCCGAGAGCAGGCGCAGATCCGCCGGCACGATGGAGCCTGCCTGGAGCAGGACAATATCCCCAGGCACAATCTCTGAGATGGCGATCTCGGTTTTCTGGCCATCCCGAAGCACGATGCTGCGTGATTGCACCCGCTTGCCAAGGGTCTCCACCGCGCGACCGGAACGACGGTCGAGGATGTAGGAGAGGCCGAGACTCAAAACGATCATGGCGCTGACGATAAAGGTCGACTTGAGTTCGCCAATCGCCCCCGAGATAGCGGCGATCAGGAACAGCTGGATGTTCAGGGGGTTGCGCAGACGGCGGAAGATATCCGCCCAGAATCCCAGGCGCGCGGCGTGGGCCAGATCATTCAGGCCGTATTCGTCCAGACGGCTGGCCGCCTCTTTCGCCTCAAGTCCTTGGGCCGTGACGCCGAGTCTTGCCAGCGCCTCCTGCGGGGCAAGCACGCAGATCTCGATGAGGCTGCGTTCGTCGTGCGTAACGGAGCGACTATCTTTGTTGAGGGGTTTTTGGCCCCCCTTGACAGGGGCAGGGATTTTCATGGTTCACCTCATGAAGGCCGCAAGGAAAGCAGGCGGCTGGAGGCGAACCGTCGTTCAGATAAGCAGGAGAAGGGAACGATTCGTCAAAACAGCCGCGCAACTACAACACCACGCGCCAGGGTCTTCGTCTTCGTTTTGAGTTACGGGTTGAGTCACAGTCGGGCTGCTACAGCCATCAGGGCTACTCATAATTCCTCCAGAATTTAATCTCAAACAGGTGGACAGCTCCACCATTTACCTGAAAAGGTCATACCCTTTTATCTGGAATCTTTCAATCATAAAATCCTCCTTCTCATGGTCGCTTGCGTATTCCAGCGCAATCAGGCCCGGGGAGGTATTCGCCGGTTTTCGCGGCAAAACGATATTTTTTGCGCACCCCTGCCCTGTTGCCTGTTGACATCCTTTTGCTAAAACGCTATTTTCCCACGTTACCATGCCCTCTTACACTTGGGAAAACCGCCGTTTCCAGACGGACACTAACTATAGTTTGCAACTACAGCACGGGAGAAAACAATGAAGGTAGCAGCCATTGCGGAAAGCATCAACATCATGGGAAAAAGAAGCGGCAGCGCCATGAAGGAAAGAAATCCTGGCCCGGTGCAGGAGATGGCCAGGGAAGAAACCGCCGCCGGCGCCTCCTACCTGGATCTTAACATCGGCCCGGCCCGCAAGGATGGGATCGAGTTGATGCCCTGGGCGGTGCAGACCGTAGAGGCGGCAAGCTCCCTGCCCCTTTGCCTGGACACCACCAACACCGAGGCCATGGCCGCCGGGTTTAAGGTGGTGAAAAACCGTGAAGCCGCGATTATGAACTCTATCTCCGCCCAGCCTGAGCGGATGCAAAAACTCATCCCGGTTGCCGCTGAGGCGGGCTGTAACGTCATCGCCCTGCTTTGGGGCCCGGAGGGCATGCCCCGTGACTCCAACGAGCGGGCAGCCATGGCGGTTGACCTGATGATGGCCCTGGCCGAGGCCGGCATTCCCAATGAAAAGATGCTCTTTGACCCGATCGGCACCCCCATTACCTTAGGTGCGGATCAGATTGCCTCGGGCCTGGAGTTCATGAGCATGCTACAGGATATCGCCCCTGGCGCCGGCTCCACCGTGGGTCTGTCCAATGTCTCCAACGGGGTGGCCGAACATCTGCGTAAATATCTCGACCGCACCTACCTCATCATGCTGATGAAGTACGGGATCACCACCGCCATCGTTAATTCCTACGACACCGAGCTCATGGCCATCTGCAAGGGCGAGCGCCAGAATCTGGTGGATCTGGTCCACGGCATGATGGATGGCAACGACCCAGATTCCGCAGGCCTCACCGGCACCGCGCTGGAGCATTATAAAACCTATAAGGTTTTGAGTGGCCAGAACGTGTTCAGCGAGTCCTGGCTGAGCCTGTAAGATTGTTTAAAAGCAGGGGGGAGACGAGTTCAAACTCTCGTTTCCCCCCTGTTTGTCTACCTCTCCTGGACTGCCTGGCCTACTCAGCGCTCTTGGCAGCCAAGGCTTTCTGCACCTCAAAAGGCACTGGCGCGTACTCCTTGAACTGCCGTTTGAAACTGGCCCGCCCCTGGGTAAGTGATTTGAGGGCGGTGGTGTACTTGTACTGCTCGGCCAACGGGGTCAGGGCCTTGATCACCTGATACCGGCCTTGAGTTTCCATGCCGCTGATGACTGACCGCCTGGTCTGGAGATCACCCATCACCTCACCCATCACCTCTTCCGGCACCATGATCTCCATTTCGTAAATAGGCTCAAGAATCAACGGATCAGCCATTTTGAAGGCCTCCTTGAAGGCTGCGGCCCCAGCGATTTTAAAGGAGATATCGTTGGAATCCACCGCGTGCATCTTGCCGTCAAAAACCATGACCCGCACATCCCGCACATGGGAACCGGTCATGGGGCCTTCCTGCATCTTCTCCATCACCCCCCTCTGGATGGAAGGCAGGTACTTGCCGTCGATAACCCCGCCCACGATGCAGTTGTAAAACACCAGCTTGCCACCCCAGGGCAGATCGACCTCTTCCTTGGCGCGCACATTGAGATCCGTGGGGTCGGGCGCCCCCTCCAGATGGGGTTCGATGCGCAGATGCACCTCGGCGAACTGGCCTGAGCCGCCGGACTGTTTCTTGTGACGGTACATGGCGGTGGCTGCCTTCTGGATCGTCTCCCGATAGGGGATCTTCGGCTCGACAAATTCCGTCTTGATCCCGTAGAGATGCTCCAGGCGCCAGCGCGCCACCTGCAGGTGCAGTTCGCCCTGGCCCCAGAGGATCAACTGTTTCACCTCTGCGGCAAACTCGGCCTTGAGAGTCTGATCCTCGGTCTGCATGTCGCGCAGCGCTTCGGCCAGCTTTTCGTCGTCTTTCTTCTCCTTGGCCACGATTCCCAGACGGAGGCGGGGCGCAGGAAATTCAATGGGCGCCAAGCCTACCTGTTTCTCCTTGGCGTGCAGAGTATGGTTGGTCTTGGTGCCTTTCAGCTTCAAGGTCGCGCCGATGTCTCCGGCGGAGAGCTTTTTCACCTGGTTGCGCTCCTTGCCATCCATGATGAACAACTGGGTCAGGCGTTCACTGTCGCCGGTCTGGTAGTTGAGCAAATCCTGCCCCTCGCTCACCTCGCCGGAACAGACCTTGAAGAAGGTGATCTTGCCAAGATAGGGCTCGACCAGGGTTTTAAAGACAAAGAGTACCGGGGGGCCTGCCGGATCGCAGGCAAGCTCTCCGCCGTCCAGAGTGGGCTCCGGCAGCATCTCAAGAGCTGTGGGAGCCACGTTATCGATAAAGCCCATCATCCGGCCACTGCCCATATTCTGCTTGGCGGACAGACAGAAGATCGGGAAGAGCTCCCGGTTGCGCATGCCGATCTTCAGTCCAGCCCGCATCTCATCCTCATCCAGGCTGCCCTTTTCAAAATAAAGTTCCATCAGGGCTTCATCGTTTTCCGCCGCCTTTTCCACCAGCTCGTTATGCAGCTGCTCGGCCCGTTCCTTTTCGCTCTCGGGGATGGGCAGCTTCTCCGGCTTGCCGCCTTCGGGCGGAAACCGGTACATGGTCATCTTGAGCAGATCGATGATGGCGTTGAAACCAGCGCCCTGATTGGCCGGATACTGCATAAGCACCGCCGCCTTGCCGAAACGCTCCTGGATGGAAGAAACCGCCTCGTCAAAGGCGGCCTTGGGATGATCGACCTGATTGATCGCAAAGATGACCGGCTTAGCGAATCTTTCCACCGAATTCCAGACCAGCTCCGTGCCCACCTCCACCCCGTACTGAGCGTTGATCAGCATGATGCAGGTGTCGGCCACCCGCAGAGCGGAGACAATCTCGCCCACAAAATCGTCCAGGCCAGGGGTGTCGATGATATTGATCTTATAATCCCGCCATTCGGTGTGCAGGGAGGTGGCGTAGACTGAGTTGCCGCGTTCGTGTTCGATCTGGTGATAATCGGAGATGGTGTTTCGATCCTCAACCGCGCCGCGTCTCTTGCTAAGCCCTGCTTCAAAAACCATGGTCTCGGCCAGGGTTGTCTTGCCGGACTTGACGCTGCCCAGCAACACGATGTTCTTGATGTGCTTGTCGTCATAAACTTTCATGCAGAGCCACCTCTTTTGGGATCAATATGATTAGGGGCCAACCCATCATGGGCAGGGGGGGGATTTGCTTCAGATTCAGAATAGCAAAAAAAGGAGACTGCGCCAGTTTTTTTCTTGCAACCAGCATGAAGAGAAGCTGTTTTTTACCCGGCATCCATGGTAGAATACCAGTGAAAGCTCTCCAGTCGGCTGCTCTTTAGCGGGCGGCAATTTAATCCCTGTGATGGAGGAAATGCATGGAACTTCAAGTTGAAGGACGGAATCTGGAAATTCGTAAGGCCTGGCAGGAAAAGATCGAAGAGGAGAAGGGACGCCTTGCTCGCCACCACCCCGGGCTTGTTCATCATCTGCGGATCTCCATTGAGGAGACCTCCGGGCATAAGACCGGGGGACATGAGGTTCGCCTGGTTGCCTCCGTTCCCAATGACACGGTGGTAGTAAAAAGAAAGGGGGAGACGGTACGGCCCCTGCTGGTGGAGGCGTTTGACACCCTTGGCCTGCAGTTGAAGGAGTTGCAGCGCAAGCGGCGGCAGAACGGCAAGGAGCCGGAGGCTGCGGCTGCTGGCCCGGCCATGGCTACGATCAAGAGCCTGTTTCCCTATGAAGCCTATGGATTTCTTGTGACCATGGACGGCCAGGAGGTGTATTTTCATGAAAACGCCCTGAAGGACGTGAGCATGGCCCAGCTGGCCGAAGGCGACGAGGTTCGTTTCGCTGAAGGTGAAGGGGACAAGGGGCCGACCGCTGCCTGGGTACGGCTGGCAAAATAACGGCGTAAAAAGCAAACGCAAAGGCAACGCGCTGAAATAAAAGGCTTAAAACTTTGCGACTTTGCGCCTCTGCGTTAAAAAATGAAGGACAGAGAGATGGCTGTGTTGCAGCAGGTTGAGCTTGACTCTGAATACCTGCAGGAAAATGAAGAGATAATCTGCCAAAAGATTGCCGCCCGCAAGAAAGAGCTGGGCGGCAATCTTTTAATTTTAGGGCATCACTACCAGCAGGAGGCGACCTTTCAGTTCGCCGACCTGACCGGGGATTCCCTTAAGCTTGCCCGTAATGCCGCCGAGGCCAGGGACCGGAAGTATATCGTCTTTTGCGGCGTGCATTTCATGGCGGAGTCCGCCGACATCCTGACCGCCCCAGAGCAGGTGGTTATCCTGCCCGATCTGCGGGCCGGTTGCCCCATGGCCGACATGGCCAGCAGCGCAGAGGTCACCTGGGCCTGGGAGGATCTGGCCCAGGTGACCAGCGGACGGGTTATCCCCGTGACCTATGTAAATTCCTCGGCCCTGCTCAAGGCCTTTGTCGGCAGGCACGGCGGCTCGGTCTGCACCTCTGCTAACGCCGAGCGGGTTTTGACCTGGGCCCTGGCCCAAGGCGACAAGGTTTTCTTTTTTCCCGACGAGCATCTGGGCCGCAACTCCGCCAGCGCCTTAGGCCTTGCCGCAGACGAGGTCGTGCTGTGGCAGCGCGGCAAGCCGCTGGGCGGCAACACCCCGGCCCAGTTGCAGAAGGCAAGGGTGATCCTCTGGGACGGCTACTGCACGGTGCACATGCAGTTCACCGCCGCCCATGTCGCCGCCTGGCGTGCGCGCGACTCCGAGGTGCGGGTCATCGTTCATCCCGAGTGCCGCCACGAGGTGGTGAGCCAGGCCGATCAGTACGGCTCCACCGAGGCGATCATCACCGCAGTGCGCGAATCTCCACCAGGCAGCAAGTGGGCCATCGGCACCGAGGTCAATCTGGTCAACCGGCTCAAGCAGCAGTATCCGGACAAAGAGATCCATTCGCTCTCGCCCTTTCAATGCCTGTGCTCCACCATGTACCGGATCAAGCCCGGCTACCTGTTGTGGGTACTTGACCATCTGGCCCAGGGTCGGGTAGTCAACCGGATCACCGTGGAGCCCGAGGTTGCGGCTGAGGCCAGACTATCCCTGGACAGAATGCTGCGGATCTGACCCCCATGCAAAAGATCTATTTCGACAACAACGCTTCCACCCCGCTCGATCCAACGGTGCGGGAGGCCATGGCTCCCTATCTGAGCAAATGCTTCGGCAACCCGGCCAGCTCCCACTTTTTTGGCGAGGCTGCCCGGCGGGGTCTTAATCTGGCCAGAGAACAGGTGGCCGGGCTGCTGGGCTGCCAGCCGGGGCGGATTATCTTTAACAGCGGCGGCAGCGAAGGCAACAATACCGCCATCCTCAGCGCGGCCCGGGCCAATCCCGCGAAAAAGCACCTCATCTCGGCCCAGGTTGAACACGGCTCGGTTCTGGCCCCGTTGAAATTCCTGGCGGGCCAGGGCTACGAGGTGGAGCTGCTGAGGGTGAACGAAAACGGCGCCCTTGATCTGGAGGCGCTCAAGGGCGCGATTCGGGCGGACACCGCTCTGGTTTCCCTCATGGGAGCGAACAACGAAACCGGGGTTATCTGGCCCATCGCCGAGATCGCCGCCATCTGCCGGGAACGGGGGGTATTGTTTCACTGCGACGCCATTCAGTTGGCGGGCAAGGCGTTTTTTTCGGCGGAGGCGCTGGGGGTGGATTATCTTACTATCGCCGCCCATAAGCTGCATGGGCCAAAAGGGGCCGGGGCTCTTTATGTCCGCCGCGCCGCACCCTTCACCCCGCTGATCATGGGTTCCGGTCAGGAAGAGGGTCGGCGGGCCGGCACCGAAAACGTCCCCGGCCTCGTTGGCCTGGGCCAGGCCTGCGCCTTGGCCCAGGCTGTAGACCCTGCGGCGCATCAACGGCTGGCCGCTCTGCGAGACCGTCTGGAGACAGGGATTATCGCCGCAATTCCCGAGACGCGGATCAACGGCGCGGCCTCCCCCAGGCTGATCAACACCAGCAACGTCAGTTTCCGGCATGCCGCCTCAGCCGGGCTTATTCAGGATCTCGACGCAGGCGGCATCGCTGTTTCGGCCCATGCCGCCTGCGAAAGCGGCGACCTGGATCCTTCGCATGTGCTGCGGGCCATGCGGGTGCCGGAGGATTTTCTGCACGGCACCCTGCGCCTTAGTCTCAGCCGCTTCAATACTGCGGCAGAGGTTGAAGCCCTGTTGACTCTTTTGCCAAAAGCGGTTGCCAGATCAAGACAGGGGTTCGCTCTCTAGCACCCGAAAAACAGAATAAGGAGCATCGTATGTGCGGAATAGTCGGTTATGTGGGCCAGCGGCATGTTCTGCCCATTCTTCTCGAGGGCATGAAGCGCCTGGAGTACCGGGGCTATGACTCGGCCGGAGTGGTATATGTCCATGGCGGCAAACTCCAGAAGCACCGGGCCGCCGGCAAGCTCGGCAAGCTCGAAGAGCTGCTTGAAACGGTGCGGGATCGCGACAGCCATATCGGCCTGGGTCATACCCGCTGGGCCACCCATGGCGCGCCTTCTGAAGCCAATGCCCATCCGCACTGTGATTGCAGCGGCGACCTGGTTGTCGTCCATAACGGCATCATCGAAAACTACCATACCCTCCGGGAGGAATTGCAGGCCCGTGGGCATATTTTCCGCTCGGAAACCGACACGGAAGTTCTGGCCCATCTCATTGAAGAACAGCTTGCAGGAGATCTGGTCAAGGCGGTGCGCCAGGCCCTGAAAAAGGTGGTAGGCTCCTATGCCATCGGGGTTTTGTGGGCTGGCCAGCCGGACAGGTTAGTGGCGGTAAGAAACCAGAGCCCTCTCGTTCTGGGGCTGGTCGAAGGGGGCGGTTGCCTGATGGCCTCGGATATTCCGGCACTGCTTCCTTATACCAATCAGGTGGTCTTTCTGGAGGATGGGGAACTTGCCGTCCTGAAACAGGGAGAATGGCAGGTGATGAACCTGGCCAATGGCCGCAAGCTCGTCAAGGAGGTCAAGACCATCGCCTGGAACGCGGCCATGGCCGAAAAGGGTGGCTACCGGCATTTCATGCTCAAGGAGATCTTTGAACAGCCCCAGGCCATTCTCAACACCTTCCGGGGGCGGCTCAATCCGGAAACCGGCAGGGTGCAGTTACCGGAGATAGGCTTGAACGCGGCGGAGCTGCAGAAGATCAGCCGCATCTCCCTGGTGGCCTGCGGCACCTCCTGGCATGCGGCTCTGGTGGCTAAATACTGGCTGGAAAAATGGGTGGGCATTCCGGTGGAGGTGGATATTGCCTCGGAATTCCGTTATCGCCGCCTGCTGCTTGATGAAACCGTAATGGTGGTGCCCATCTCCCAGTCCGGAGAAACCGCCGACACCCTGGCGGGTCTGCGCCTGGCCAAGAAGATGGGGGCCAAGGTCATCGCCATCTGCAATGTGCTGGGCAGCACCATCACCCGGGAGGCGCACGGCACCATTTACACCCATGCCGGGCCGGAGATCGGGGTGGCCTCCACCAAGGCCTTCACCTGCCAGCTCACCGCCCTGTTGCTGCTCACCCTCTTTCTGGGCGAGATCCGCAAGACCATGACCGCCAAAGACCGCAAGGCCATTGGCCAGGCCCTTCTTAATCTGCCCGGCCTCATGGAACAGGAACTGCCCCGCCTGCAGGAGGAAACAGCCCGCATTGCCGAGGCCTTTGCCCACAGCCGGGATTTCCTCTATCTGGGCCGGGGGAGCAATTTCCCCATTGCCCTGGAAGGGGCTTTGAAGCTTAAGGAGATCTCCTATATCCACGCCGAAGGCTATGCGGCGGGAGAACTCAAACATGGGCCCATCGCCCTCATCGACCGGGATATGCCGGTTCTGGCCCTGGCCCCCAGGGACAGCGTCTACGAAAAGCTCATTTCCAACGTAGAAGAGGTCAAGGCCAGAAACGGCAGGATCATTCTCGTTGCCAATGCGGGTGACAAGAACTGCCAGCGCATCGCCCAGCAGGTGATTACGGTGCCGGTCTGCCACGAGGAGCTGAATCCGATTCTCCTGGCTCTGCCCCTGCAACTGCTGGCCTATGAGATGGCCGTGCTGCGCGGCTGCGACGTTGATCAGCCACGCAATCTGGCCAAGAGCGTTACGGTGGAATAAGGATTTGTCGGAGCCTCTTACAAAATGAGCTTGAGACAACCTTCAACAACTGGAGCTGTCACTGTTTTTGAGGCAGATGGCCCGGCAAAAAGCAGCGAAGCGGTACAGCCCCCGAAACTGCCGCAGCAAAGCGGTACAGTCCCCAGTTTGCCAGAGATTGCGCCGCAGCCCGCCGCCCCAGTTCTTTTCCTGCCCGGCTGGGGCTTTTCCGGGCAGGTGCTGGAGCTGGCGGAAAATCCCCGGCCCTGGGCAGCTCTGGCGGCCCCGCTGGATCCGGCCACCGCCCGGCCGGAGATTCTGGCTTTTCTTGCCGAACATCATCTTGACACCATCCAGCTGATTGGCTGGTCCATGGGCGCCTTCCTGGCTTTTGATTTTGCCTGCGCTTTCCCCGAAAAAATTACAAGCCTGACCCTGCTGGGCATGCGGGCTTCCTGGCCGCCTGCGAAGATCGCAGCCCTTCGCCTGGCCCTTGCCACCGAACCGGCGGCCTTTTTACGGGATTTTTACCGGAAAAGCCTTCTGGGCTATAAAAAAGAATTCCGGCGCTTTGTAAGCGGCCAGCAGGAAGAACTCCTTAAATCTCTGGACAGGCAGGCCCTTGACCGGGGTCTCGACTATCTTGGCTACTGGCGTTTGCCAGCGCAGGGGCCGCAATGTCCGGTCTTTTGCTGGCATGGGCGGCGGGATCTCATCGCGCCGGTGGCGGAGCGGATTATGATCCCCGGCGCCTGCGCCACCATCATCGAGCATGGCGGGCATGCCCTTTTTCTTGAGCAGGAGCTTGCCCCAGGTGCTTGATTTTCGAAAACAAGGAATCCGCCAGCGGTTTTCCCGCGCCGCCGGAACCTATGACGCCCATGCCGAGGTGCAGAAAGCTCTGGGGCTCCGCCTGCTTCGAGAGCTTCCTGAGGATGGCGAACGGATCCGGCAGATTCTGGAGATCGGCTGCGGCACCGGGCATTTCACCGCCCTGCTTGCCCAACGCTATCCAGAGGCGCGAATCATCGCCCTTGATTTTGCCGAAGGCATGGCGCGACGGGCCAGAAAGCGGCTGGAAGGCAAGAGCCAGGTTTCTGTACTCTGCCAGGATGGGGAACCATTCCTGACTGACTGCCCGGATTTCTTTGCGCTGATCTGCGCCAATTCCACCCTGCAATGGTTTGCTGACCCCGGTGCGGCTCTGCAACAAATTGGCCGCCTGCTCCCGGCCAGAGGCTGTTTTGCCGGGGTGCTGTTCGGCCCCCGCACCTTCACCGAGCTGGCTCAGGGGTTGAGCCAGGTCTTTGCCCAGGAGGTGCGCCTGCCGCCCCATGCCTTTCCTGCCGGGGAACAGCTGCAGGCCATACTAGGAGAGATTTTCCCCAGCTTTTCCGTGCAGGAAGAGCTCCGCATAAAAAACTATCCCACGCTTCTTGCGCTGCTGGATCATATCCGCAAGACCGGCACCGGCGGCGGCCAGCTGCCAGGCGTCTTGACCAGGGGACGGCTGCGCCAGCTTGACGCCTGGTTTCAGACAACCTATGGCGGGTATCCCGCCACCTATCAGGCTTTTGTGGTCAGGGGTGAGAAATGATAATTGTTTACCAGGAACGAAAAAACGTGGCTCAATCTCTGAAATGTAACCGTTCAGCAGTGCTGCAGATGCAGCGTGTCTGTCAATCATCGGCGGTAGCGCCCGATCATCGTCGGCAGCAGTGCCGACAAAGAGTCCTGTGCGCTATAGCCAGCCTATGCAAGCAGGACGATGACTGTCAATCATCGGCAGCAGTGCCGATAAAGCAGGTGCGGTGCTGCTGAACGGTTACGAGAAATGAGCGCGATCTTTGTCGCTGGCACGGACACCAATGTGGGCAAGACCCATATCTGCGGCCTGCTCCTTGATTTTCTGCGGAAAAAAGGTCTGGCCGCCGGATATCAGAAATGGGTGGCCACCGGGCCGGAATCTCCACCCGCTGATCTGGCGGCCTGCTTGAAAATGGCGCGGCTTCCTCTTGCTCCGGAGTTGCTCCCCAGCCAGGTAGTCTATCATTTCGCCCTGCCCGCCTCGCCCCATCTCGCTGCCGAACGGGCAGGGGAGGTAATCAAGCCGGAACTGATCCGGGCCCGCTATCAGGAGATGCTGGCCCGCTATGAGCTGCTCATTGTCGAGGGGGTCGGCGGGTTGATGGTGCCGCTCAACCGGGAACTGCTGCTGGTGGATCTGCTGCGGGAGCTGAAGATCCCCACTCTGCTGGTGGCAAAAAGCGGTCTTGGCACCATCAATCATACCCTCTTGAGCCTTGCGGCCCTGCGCCACAGGGATATCCCGGTGCTGGGAGTGGTGTTTTCCGAGGCCGCGCTGGCTGAAGATGAACTGCTGGTTGAAGACAACATGCGAACCATTGCCGAAATGGGGAAGGTGCGGGTTTTTGGCCGCTTGCGGCGTTGCCCTGATCCGGCTCAGGCCCGCGCGGATTTTGTCCCGGTTGGCCTGGCGATGGTCGAGACCCTGGGCTTGTAGGCTTATTTCCGGCAGCAACCCTGGTTAGTACGGGTTTCCGGCACCCCGAGTTTCTTGAGGATGGTGGCCAGCGGGCAGAACTTGCTGAAGCCGTACTGGAGGAGGTTGGCCCCGACAAAGGCGGTGAAGAAATACCAGCCGGGATGCACCCAGGTTCCCAGGGCCAGGCTGATCAGGATGAAGGCCCCGGCAAGAACATGAACCCAGTCCGTGATGATCATGACGCCGTCTTTCTGGTCTGGTGGCCGGGAATCAGAATTGGCCACAGAAGAGCTCCCGCATGGTTTTGATTAACTCAGTCACCCGGCCTTCCGAGATCCGGTTATAGATGAAGTTCGCTTCCTTGCGGCAGGCGATTATCCCCTGATTGCGGAGGATGGAGAGATGCTGGGAAACATTGGCATTGGTGGTGCGCACCTCCTTGTGGATATCGCCTACGGTCAGTTCCCTGTTCTGCAGCAGGCAGAGGATCTTCAGGCGGATAGGGTGCGACATGGTCTTGAGAAGTTTAGCGATATCTTCGATATGATGATCCTGCATGGAGATGTTTCCTTCTCTTGAAGTTAAACAAGTCTCAAAGTGAGACTTTATGCGGGTGGGTCTTGTCTGTAAAGAGAAAAGTTTGTGCTTTTCCCCCTGCCAGCCGCAAGCCTCAATGAACCAAGCGGGAAACCCCAACCATTTCAGTCCGGGTATGCAACTCGGTCTGATACCGGCGCAGGGCCTCCAGGGTGGCTGGATAAGGATGCCCGATACCCACAGCCTGGCCGTGCTTATCGGCAAGTTGAACTAAAAGATTAAGCTGAATCAGGATTTTTTCCGGTTCCTGGTCGTTGTCGAGAAAAACGGTGCGGCGTTCCGTCTTTACCCCCATTTCGCGGGCAAGATCACCGGCAACAGTTTCGGCGCTGGTCACGCTGTCCAGAAAAAAAAGGCCGCGCGCCCGCACAAGGGAGAGCAGGGTGCGCATGGCCTGAGAGTGGGCGGTAAAGCGCGAGCCCATGTGGTTGCTGACCCCGATGGCTTTGGGAACCGCCCGCAGGTCTTCCTGAAAGATACTTTTCATGGTTTCCGGGTTCATGGCAATGGTTAGAGCGCCGGGGCCGGGATTCCATTTTGGGTCTATGGGTTCAAGGGGCAGATGCAGAAGGATATCGCGGCCCCTTGCCTGGGCCTCTTTTTGCAGCTCAACGGAGAAAGGGGTAAAGGGCAGGAAGGCAAAGGAGAGGGGCAGGTCAAGGGCGAGAAGGGCTTGGCCGGTATTCTGCTGGTAGCCCATATCATCGATGATGATAGCCAGCAGAGGCCGACCCGCTTTGCTTTGAGCGGCAGCCGGTGGCGGCACTTTTGGTGGCAGCGCTTCACCCGTCTGAGGCAAGGGAGTTTTTTGGGCCTGCCCGCTTAGTTGCGGCGCCGGGATTTTCGCAGGTGCGTCTGGATAGAGAACCATGAAATACAAGCCAGCGACCAGAGTCGCTGCCACAAAAAGAAACAGAGCGAACAGGCCAAGCCGTTGCCCCGTCTTTTTTCCCGCGCCCTTGCGGGCGGGTTTTTTCGGAGAAATCCTGGCCACGTCTACTTGTCCCGAGTCAAGACATAATGAGCCAGTCCGGCCAAGGCCTCTTTCGCCGGGGTCTCGCCAAAAATACCCAGCCCGGCCAGGGCTTCGGCGAGCAGCGCTTCGGCCTGCGCCGAAGCCAGAGCAAAACCCTGATATTTTGCCATCAGGCCGTGGGCCAAGGCCAGCTGCCTGCTTCGCTCCTGCGGCGTTGCCCGGAGCAGGGCCAGCAGCGTTTCGCGCTCCTCGGCCCTGGCCAGGGCCAGGGTTTTGATCAGGGGCAGGGTCATCTTGCCCTCCTGAAAATCGTTGCCCACGGCCTTGCCGGTTTTTGCCGGATCTCCCAGATAATCCAGCAGGTCGTCCACAATCTGAAAGGCCAGACCCAGATTGATTCCGTAGGCGCGCAGGGCGAGACGCTGGGCGGCGCTGCCCTGGCTGTGGGCAATGCCAGCCTCGCAAGCGGCGGCAATAAGGGCTGCGGTTTTGCCTCTTAATACCGAAAAATAATTTTCCTCAGAGACCTGGATCTCCTGGGCGTTGTGCATCTGCAAAAATTCCGACTCGACCATGGCGGCAGCGGCACGGCCAAGCAGGGCCATGGCTGCGGGGCCGCCCACCTCACTGGCCAGGGCCATGGCATGGGCATGCAGATAATCACCCGCCAGAATCACCGGCTCCATGCCCCAGATGGTGTTGGCGGTTCTGGCGCCCCGCCGCAGGCTGGCATGGTCGATAACATCATCATGCAGCAGGCTGGCCGCGTGGAGATACTCAAAAGAGATAGCCAGCCGCGCCGTGTCCGGGGGAGAAGTACCAACCAGGTTTGCGGCCAGCAGGGTGAGCAGGGGCCGAATACGTTTGCCGCCCTGAAAAATGGCATGGCGGATGATCTTAGCCAGCAAAGGGCTTTCGATGCTGGCCAGATCCTCTGCCATCAGCGCATCAATTCCAGCGGCCTGTTCTTTGAGGGCCGCCATCAGCTCGGCATTGGTCATGGTGTTTCCTCCGCAAAAAAATCCCTCACGCCTTTAAGCTCGCGGCAGACCGGGCTCTGGGGCAGGCTTTTCAGGAAGGTTCTGCCATACTGCTTGCTGAAGAGACGGACATCGCAGATGGCCAGGACGCCCCGGTCGGTGGAGCTGCGCATCAGGCGGCCCACGCCCTGGCGCAGGGTCAGGATAGCCCTGGGAATTTGAAAATCGTAAAAAGGGTTGCCACCCTCGCCTTTGATCCGTTCCATGCGGGCCATAATAACCGGGTCTGAGGGGACTTCAAACGGAAGTTTGTCGATGATCACGCAGCTGAGCGATTCACCCACCACATCCACCCCCTCCCAGAAGCTGGCCACCGCCAGCAGGACGGAATGGGTCTGATCCCGAAACTGCTCAAGCAGCCGGGCCTTGGGCGCCTCCCCCTGCATCAGAACCGGAAAGGGCAGCCGACTAAACAGAACCTCCTGAGCGGCGCGCATGGCGCTGAGGCTGGTGAACAACACCAGGGTTCGGCCCTTGGCCGCCAGGATCAGCTCCTGCATCAGTTGCTGGGTGGCGGTCGGAAACTCGCGGGCCATTGGTTCGGGAAAGCCCTTGCCCGGCACAAACAACAGGGTGCGGCTGGCGTAATCAAAGGGGGTGGCCAGGGTCAGGGTCGGGGTGTCGCCGGGCAGGCCGAGGCGGCTGAAAAAATAGGTGAAGGTGTTGTCGGTGGTGAGGGTGGCGGAGGTGAAAATCACCTTCCTGGTTTGCTCGTAGAGAAATTTCTGCAACTCATCGGCAATATCAATGGGCGAGGCGGACAGGGCCACGGTTTTTTCCCGCCGTTCGTACCAGTAGACCGAGGAGGGATCCCGCGCTTCGGTGATGGCGGTGAAGGCGGACAGCATCTCATCCGCCCTGCGCTGCATGCCCTGCCAGCTTTCTCCTGCCATGGCTGCTTTAACCAGTTGCTTGGAGAGAGCCTTGATCTGGTCGGCGAGACGCTGCCGCTCTTCTTCCCAAGCCGGGAAGCGGTCGATAAATTGCAACAGGGAAAACCGGCCCCGCTCCCTGGGAAAGAGCTCGGCAAAAAGATCAACCTGTTTGACCAGCGCCCTGGCGGTCTGCACCACCCCTTCCTTGACCCGGCCTACCAGATCGGCCTGGGCCGCAGCCTCCAGATCCTTGACCAGATCCACCACCTGATAATGGCTGAAGGAGGTGCCGAAGTACCTGGTTGCCACCCCCTCCAGATGATGGGCCTCGTCGAAGATCACCGATTCGTAGCGGGGCAGAACCTCGGCATGCCCGAAACGGCGCAGGGCCAGGTCGGAAAAGAACAGATGATGATTGACCACCAGCAGCTGGGCCTGGCCCGCCTTTTTCCGCAGCCGACTGATAAAGCAGGCGGAGGCATCCGGGCAGTTGCCGCCCAGACACTGGCTGGCCGAGGCGGTGATGGCCTGCCAGAGGGGGGCATTGTCCGCCAGCCAGGAGAGTTCGCTCCGGTCGCCGGTCTCGGTTTCGCCAAGCCAGTCCGCGACCCGCTGGGTGTCACGATCATCGGCAAAGAGATGGCGCTGGGGCGAGGCCAGAAGCTGCTGCCAGCGATAGAGGCAGAGGTAATTCTGACGCCCCTTGATGCAGATGACGTTCAGCCTCGGGGCCAGGTATTTTTTGATAAAGGGGATTTCCTTGGTGAGAATCTGGTCTTGCAGGTTCAGGGTATTGGTGGAAACGACCACCTTCTGGCCGCTCAGAATGGCCGGAACCAGATAGGCCAAGGTCTTGCCTGTGCCGGTGCCCGCCTCAACCGCCAGCATCCCCGCCTGGTCAGGCCACTCGTCTTCCGGCAGCTCCAGGGTGGCGGCAATGGCTTCGGCCATGCGCAACTGGCTGGGGCGCGATTCGTAGCCGGGCAGCCTCTGGGCCAGGATGCCGCCTGCGGCAAAGATGTCGGCCATGGCTTCAGGCAGAGAGGTGGCCATCTGGCTTTGCTCCGGGTGCGGGTTCAAGGGGTTATCTCTTCTGTTGACAAGGAAGAAGGCATTCTGCTAGCCTGATCATGGTAAGAGGAGAATGCCTTCAGACTCAGTCCAGATCTTAGCTGAAGTTTGCTATCTATACCATAAGGAGGGGAAATGAACGAAATTAAAAAGATTATGGTGCCCGTGGATTTTTCGGAAAATTCGCAGAAGATCCTTCGCACGGCTGCGGATTTTGCCGCCAGATTCAAGGCGGAGCTGGCGGTTGTTTTTGTAGTGCAGAACTTTGACGATTATTCCGGGTTCTTCGTACCCCACATGCCCATCATTCAGCTTGAGGAAGAGATGGTCAACAGCGCCAGGGAGAAAATGAAGGGTTTCGTAACGGAAACCCTGGATGACACCGTGAGGCATGCGACAGCGATTCTGAGCGGCGATGTGGTCGAGGAGATCAATCGCTTTGCCAGCGAGCAGAAGGCCGATCTGATTGTCATGGGCACCCATGGCTACAAAGGTCTGGATAAAATCCTCTTTGGCAGCGTGGCGGAAAAAATCGTTAAAACCGCGCCCTGTCCAGTGCTGACCATCAACCCCTACCGGTCGTAACTGTCCAACCGCGCCGCCTCTGCGTGGTCATCGGCTTGGCCTCGGCACACTTCGTCGGCCTCTGCCTGGCGCTTGCGGCACTGTCGAACAGTTATGGTTATGCGAACCTTTCCGGCCTCAAGCTGGAAAGATTCGGAGGATTCTGTCCATGACCTTTGAAAGCAAGCTGATTCCCATTCTGCGCGAGGGAGTAGAGATCGTAAAGATGATTTCTTTTAAAAAGTTGAAAGAAGCCCTGGCGAAGAAACATCCCGATCGGGAGACGGCTTTTCTTGCCAAGCTTGCCGGGGCATTGACCAATACGATCTTTGGCGCTCCGGCCTATGAGGAGCCCTTTGCCGTCTTTGCCCGAAGCCATGCCAACCTCATTGCCCATGAACAGGCCAGGATCGGGGCCATGCTTGAGGAGCTGCGGATTCCTCTCACCGACGCCCTCCGCATCCAGGCCCTGTGCGACCACCAGGAGGGTCAGAACAGCACCGCCACCCTCCTGCAGGCGCAAGACCTGGGAATCCTTCTGCCTGAGCGCGACCTGCCGCTGCCTCACAGCTTCATCGAGCTGGTTCGCAGGCTGGGCAGCGTCTTTGGCCTGCTGTTGCCGCCCCTGCCCAACACCGATGGGGCCGCAACTCATTAATGGCGGCGCTCAGCCCTCCATCTCGTATTTCTTGATTTTGCGCCACAGGGAAACCCGGTCAATGCCCAGTGACTGGGCGGCCAGGCTCTTGTTGTCCCCATGCTCCTTTAAAACCCACTCGATATAAGCCCGTTCCTGATCAGCCAGACTCGGGATTGTGCCGCTTTTCCGGCGGAAGGTCTGGAAACAGGCGCCGCGCAGGTCTTCAGGCAGATGCCCCACCTCGATGGTATCGCCGCTGGCCAGCGCCACCCCGCGCTCGATGATGTTTTCCAGCTCCCGGACATTGCCCGGAAAATCGTAGCGCAGGAGAATATCCACCACTTCTGGCTCGATGTTGCGCACCTCCTTATGCATCAATACCCCGTATTTCCTGATAAAATGCTGAATCAACAGGGGCAGGTCATCCTTGCGCTCGGCCAGGGGCGGGATCTGGAGTGCCACCACGTTGATGCGAAAGAACAGATCCTGGCGAAAATTCCCCAGCTTCACCTCCTCCGCCAGATTCCGGTTGGTAGCCGCGAGAAAACGGACATTAACCTTGATTGGCGTAACCCCGCCGAGATGCAGCACCTCTTTTTCCTGGATCACCCGCAGGAGCTTCACCTGCATGGACAATGACATCTCGGTAATCTCATCGAGAAAAAGGGTGCCGCCATCGGCCATCTCCACCAGGCCTTTTTTCATCTCCACCGCGCCGGTAAAAGCCCCCTTCTCATGGCCGAAAAGTTCATTGGCCAGCAACTCCTCCTGAAAGGCCCCGCAATTGACGGACAGCAAGGGGCCGTTCCGGCGGTTGCTGCAGGCATGGACAAAGCGGGCCAGCAGCTCCTTGCCCGTGCCCGACTCACCACAGATCACCACATTGCTGTCCGAGGTGGCGACCTGGGCTGCCGTGGCCAGCAGTTTTTTCAGCCTTGGGTTGTCGGTGATAATTCGGGCCTCTCCCTGAAAGACCTTGAGATGCTCCCGCAACCTGCTGTTCTCTCGCTTGAGCCTGGTTTTCTCCAGGGCTTCCCGCACCACCTTGCGAACCTCATCCAGCTTGTATGGTTTGGCGATATAATGGTAGGCCCCGCCCTTCATGGCCTCGATGGCGGAATCCACCGTGGCGTAGCCGGTGATCATTATCACCTCCGTGTCGGGATACAGCTCCCTGGAGCGCTGCAAAATCTGCATGCCGCCGACCTTTTCCATCTTCAGATCGGTCAGGACAAGGTCGAAGCTATTCTCCTCCAACAGATGCAGAGCCTTAGGCCCACTCTGGGAGGAGGTGACCTCGTAGCCCTCTTTCTTCAAAACATGCTTGAGATTGTGCAGGGCTATTTCTTCGTCGTCAACGACCAGAATCCTGGTGGGCTCGTCATTCATAACCATGTTCCTCTTGCTCTCCTGGGAGCATAATTATCCAGCTTGAGGCCGGAATTGGGGGTAACTGTTCAGCAGTGCCGCAGATGCGCGAAAGAGGTTTGCAAAGTGTGCTATTGCACATGAGCAGGCCGAAGACAAAGCAGATGTGGTGCTGCTGGACAGTTACCCGGCAGCCAGATAATGAAGGTGGTACCAAGACCGGGCCTGCTGTCCACGGTGATGGCCCCGCCATGCCACTCAATGATGTCATGCACAATGAACAGCCCGAGGCCGGAGCCCTTGCCCACATCCTTGGTGGTAAAAAACGGGTCAAAGATCCTCTTGACATGTTCCGCCTCGATGCCTGGCCCGTCATCTTCGATAAGGATTTCTACCTCGTCAAGCCCGGTGCCGCACCCGGTGCCAAGGGCGGAAATCCAGAGATGCCCGTGGCCTTGCACCGCGTCGATTCCATTCTTGATCAGGTTGAG
This sequence comes from Deltaproteobacteria bacterium RIFOXYD12_FULL_55_16, assembly GCA_001799255.1. Taxonomy (GTDB): domain Bacteria; phylum Desulfobacterota; class Desulfobulbia; order Desulfobulbales; family Desulfurivibrionaceae; genus Thiovibrio. Next base: position 6,793 of record MGTC01000041.1, on the reverse strand, counting down.
CAGAACCTGCTGCATCCGCTGCTTGTCCACGATGATGGTGAGATCCTCCGGGATGTCCACGGCAATGACCACTTCGGTGGATGCGTGCCCCCGGATAAGCAGGATCGTTTCCTCCACCAGCTTTTTCAGCAGCAGCTTCTCCTTGTGGAATTCCTTGATCCGGGAAAATTCCAGCAGGGTGCGGACGATATCACGGGCCTTGTCCGCCTGAATCTCTATCTGGCCGATGAGATTCTTCTTGAACTCCACATCGTCTTCTGCAATCTCCTCGCCCAAAATCTGGGCCGAGGTGGAGATATTGGACAGGGGGTTGTTCAGCTCATGGGCCACCCCGGACAACAGGGTGCCCAAGGCCGCCAGTTTTTCCGATTGCACCAGTTGATGCTGCCGCATCCTCAGCTCCTTGGTCATCCGGTTGAAGGCCGTAAGCAGCGAACGAATCTCCGGCTCCCCCTCCCCCACGCCGATCTCGACAAAATCACCCTGAGAGATCCTCTTGGTGTATCCCTCAAGAATCTTCAGGGAACTCATCACCTTCCTCCCCAGAAGGGCGGCAATGCTCAGGGCGGAAACAAAAAGACAGGCCATGGAAACCAGAAGGATCTTGCGGGTGGTTTTCAGAAGGGTCGTGATCTTATTCTTCACCGCCTCCCTGGTTTTTTCCCCGAACTCGGTAAGTTCCTTGCCCGTGGAGCGGAGCTGCTCCTCCAGCTGCTCCTGGGTCTGACCGCTTCCGGGATACTTCACTCCCTGAACAATCCCCAGGTAATGGGCATGAAGCTGCGCCATGTTTCCGTTATAGGCCTCGATCACCCTTCCCAGCTGCTCCAGCTCCAAGGCGGAAACTGTCAGGCGCAGGGCCGCCGCGTTATTGGCAAAGAGCTCCCTGACCTTCTGCCAGTAAAGCTGATTTTCCTGAAAATCCTTTTCCTGCCGGTAAAGAAAATAATTCTTCTCAAACCTGCGCAGCTCAAGCGTCGTATTGAAAAAATCCTCAACCACCTCGCCGAAGGCCACCTGCTCTTCCACCCGCTTGACGATGCCATAAGTCAGAACAGCGGAGCCCATCATGAGGAGGAGCAACAGATAGAAGCCATAGGTGATCTTTTTGCGGATGCCGAGCTGAAACATGTTTTATCTTCCTTTTTTCTCTTCAGGCACACCATACTCCCAGCGAAAAACAAAGTCCAGAGGTTGCATTTGGCAACGCCATCTTTATTGTTGCAACACCAGATTATCTCTCTGATTTTATTAAAAATTATTTTATCAACAAAAATAATGTTGCGAAACAGAAACATCATGCCTGGCAGCCACCAATCAGGATAACTGCTCGAAATAAAACGATAATCCATAAAAACCAGAGACTGGCACACTTGTTGCTCAACGAACCAGGCAAGAGCAACCGAAAATTTATCCTGTTTCATCACCACATCCATATCCAGGGGAGAAAAATCATGAACACCATCCTGACCAGAATCGACCGCCTGATGATGGCCATCACCTTTGCCGAGGCCAATGAACCGGAACTGGCGCAAGAATGCCTTGGCCACAGGAAAGCGGCGCTGAACAGGCAGACGAAGCAGAACACCAAGATGACTGGCGGCCAGATCGTGGCGCGCCACTCCGCCCATTGAAGCGAAGACTCTTGACCTTGGCACGCCCCATGAGCGCCCTGACGACAATGTTCAAAAAACTTGAAGAGGCCATGACTGCGGCGACCTTTGCCGAGGCCGGCGAATTCGAGACGGCGCGCCAGTTCCTCACAACCAGCAAGAATGCCCGCAAACGGGTGCTTCTGGGAACCGACAAGCCGGAGATTGCGACCAGAACCATCAGCTACGCCCTGCACCTCTGCCAGCGTCTTGGCGGCGGCCTGGAGATCTTCCACATGCTGCGCCTGCCGGAGAACGAAACAGCGTCCTGGCTGAATCAGGAAAAAGAGCCCCTCGTCGCCCTGAATACCGCCTTGCAGGAAAAGGGCGTTATCTATCAACCGGTCAGCGGGCTGGGCTGTCTGGCGGATGAGCTGCTTCGCCATGCCAGCGCTCGCCGGGATATCCTCTGCGTGGTCTTCGATGTCTTGGAGCCAGACGGCATGAGCTGCCGCAAGGCAAAAGAAAACATGATCGCCAAATTTCAGGCCTTGCACTGTCCTGTCGTGATGTACGCGGGATCGGGCAGAGTCTGACACTATAACTAGAAATATCAAGCAAAAAGGGAGCAAAAATGAACCTCACCACCTTTGACAAAAACATGTCGGCTATCGCCTTTGCCGAGGCAGGAGAAGGCGACACCGCCCGCCAGATTCTGAGTGAAAGCGCTAAAAAGCAGGCCGGTAAATCTCCGGTTCCGGCGGGAAGACCCAAACCATACTCAAAAACCATTATTTTCGGGATGCTGTCGATTTCCGCCTATGTCCTGCTCTTTACCAACGAAAAGCTGGTCACCGAGATCTTCACCATGGGCGGCTGGCGCTGGGTGTACCCGGTAGGGGCGGCCTTCTTCTTTTCCTTCATCCACGGGGCCTTTGCCAGCAACCTGCTGAGCACCCTTGGTCTTGAAGCAAAAAAATAAACACCTGCCCAGCTTAGCTAAAGGAGATCTACCCTCATGAAAAAGTTACTGTTTATACTCATGTTCGCCCTGCTTCCCCTGGCCATGGTTGCCCAGTCGGCCCTGGCCGCTGGGGACGGGCCGTCCAAGGATATGCTCAAAGGCATTATCACCGAAGTGAATGCCGCAGAGCGCACCCTTGTCTTTCAGAAAGATGACACCAAGGAATTTATGACCCTTACCCTGGGCGAGAAGATGCAGCCCGAGGACATGAAAATGAACCAGAAGGTGCTGATCAATCTGGACAAACATGCCGCTGCTGACAAGGTGATGAAGGATGTCTCCATCATGTTTATAGACATGAGCGTCAGCAAGCTTCTTGCCCTGCTGGTTATCGGCGCGGTGGGCGGCTTGCTTTCCGGCTTCATCGGCTCCGGTGGCGCCTTTGTCATGACCCCGGCCATGATGTCTCTGGGCGTGCCCGGCGCAGTGGCGGTGGCCAGCAACATGTGCCATAAATTCCCCAAGGCTATGGTCGGCGCCTACAAGCGCTGGAAATACGGTCAGGCGGATATCAAGCTCGGCCTGGTCATGGCCTCCACCGCCGTCATTGGCGTGCAGATCGGGATCAAGATCCAGAAACACATCCTGAATCAATTCGGCGGCGCGGGCTCCAACCTCTACATCAGCGCGGTTTTTATGGTGGTTCTTGTTTTTGTCGGCGGCTATGTCTTTTATGATGCCTGGAAGCTCGCCAAGGGCGGCGGCAAAGAGACCGTGAGCAAACTGGCCATTGCCATGCAGAAGATCAATCTCCCCCCCATGATGCACTTCAAAACCGCCAAGGTGACCATCTCCGCCTGGATCACCATCCCGGTCGGCCTGCTCACCGGCATGCTCGCCGCCACCATCGCCGTAGGCGGCTTTGTCGGCGTCCCCGGCATGATCTATGTGATCGGCGCCTCCGCCATGGTGGCCAGCGCCACCGAGTTGATTATCGCCTTTGTCATGGGTGCCTGGGGTTCCGTGCAGTGGGGCCTGTCCGGTCTGATCGATATTCGCCTCGCCCTGCTGCTCCTGGCCACCTCCCTGATCGGCGTGCAGCTCGGCGCCTTAGGCACCACCTATGTCAAGGACTACATCATCAAGGTGGTCATGGCCACCACCATGCTCATCGTTGCGGTCAGTCGTGGAGTCAAGATCCCCGGTTACCTGATCGATCTTGACCTGATGAGCCCCATTGACGCGGGCACTCTTGCCCTGCTCGAAGGGATCAGCTTCTGGTCTCTGGTTACTGCCCTGGGCTCTGCCGCTCTCATCATCATCGTGGCCATGGTCAAGGGGATGACCGCCGACCGCCACAGCAAAAGGGCCCTCGCGGGAGTCAATCATGGCTAAATATCGAAAGATTCTCGTTGCCTATGATGGTTCTCCCTCTGCTAAAAACGCCCTCTCCCTGGCAAGCCAGGTGGCCAGGGAGGACAAGAGCTGGATCAAGGTGCTGGCTGTTGTTCCTTCCTACCAGGGAGACCTGGACCTCATCGGGGTTTCCAATATCAAGGAGGCCATCACCGGGCCAGGGCTTGAGCTGCTGGCCGAAGCCAAGCGCATTGCGGATCAGGAGGGGGTTCACATCCTGAGCAACCTGGAACAGGGCGAACCCTACGAGCAGATCGTCCAGGTCGCCGAAGAGGAGAACTGCGATCTCATTGTCATGGGTCGCCGGGGCAAGGGCACAGTGGAACGGGCGCTCATCGGCAGCGTCACCGCCAGGGTCATCGGGCATACCAGCAAGGATGTCCTGGTGATCCCGGAAAACAGCAGGCTCTCCTGGGAGAACCTGCTGCTGGCCACGGACGGCTCCACCTGCTGCGACAACGCCCTGGCCAGGGCGTTAGAGATTGCCCAGGAACGGAAAGCCAGGCTTTCCGCCGTTTCCGTGGTCTATACCAATGACGAGTTTTACGCGGTTGGTCAGGAGGTGGTGAAGGAATTGTATCAGGAAGCGGACAAGGTTCTGGACAAGGTCAAAAAATGGGCCAGTGATCTTGGGGTGCAGACGGAGCTGTTCGTCCGCGACGGCGAACCCCATCAGGCCATCACCGCCATGGCGGCGGAAATCTCCGCCAGCCTGATCGTCATGGGTTCCCATGGCAGGAAAGGCTTGACCCGCCTGCTCATGGGCAGCGTCACCGAGCGGGTTATCGGCTATGCGGATTGCCCGGTTCTGGTCTGCCACCTGTCGTAACTGTCCAGCAGCACCGCATCTGCGTTGTCATCGGCCTGCTCGTGTGCAAAAGCACACTTCGCAGGCCTTTTCCTAGCAGCTACGGCACTGCTGAACAGTTACGTTTTTTGGGTTTTTCCAATTTCTGGGTCAACGCTGAATAGTTGCCGCCTTTTTTTGTAAACAACAGGTTCTCTGCGGGCGCTCATTTAAGCGCCCGTTTTTTTCAGCTGCTCATGGCGTTCCCGCCCTAATTCGGGTATCTTCACTCCCATGCTTCTCATCCATCCCCCCGCCGCCAAGGCCTGCGAACCTCCCGCCGGGATTGCCCGTCTGGCCGGAGCCTTACGCGGGCATGGCCTGCCCTGCACCCTGCTGGACGCTAATCTGGAAGGCCAGTTGTTCCTGCTTGCCGGTTCTCCTGCTGGCACGGACACCTGGAGCCTGCGCGCGGGCAGAAATCTCAACGCTAATCTGGCCGCCTTGCGAACCCCGGTACTGTACCAGAATCCTTCCCGCTACCGGCGGGCGGTGGCGGATGTCAACCGGGTGCTGGAGCAGAGCGGTCGAGGACACCATCTGGCCCTCAGCCTGGCCAACTATCAGGAACAGGGACTCTCTCCCTTGAGCAGCGCCGATCTTATCCGGGCGGCCGAGAACCCGGAGGCAAACATCTTCTTTCCCTATTTCGCGGCCCGGCTCCCTGGTCTTATTGAAGAGAGCCGCCCTGCCCTTATTGGCTTCTCCCTGAACTACCTGAGTCAGGCCCCAACCACCTTTGCCATGCTGGGCTTTCTTAAAAAACGTTATCCTGGGCTGCCCATCGCCTTAGGCGGCGGGCTGGTTACCTCCTGGCTGCGCAACCCGAACTTTCGCAGCCCCTTTGCCGGATTGGTGGATCATTGCCTGGCCGGGCCAGGAGAAGAGGCGCTGATCCGCCTCCTTGCCGGTGATTTTTCCCCGTCTCACCAGACCCCTTCCTATTCCGGCCTGCCGCTGGCCAACTATCTGGCCCCCGGCCTCATCCTGCCTTATGCCGCCTCTGCGGGCTGCTACTGGAACCGCTGCCTGTTCTGCCCGGAAAAGGCCGAAGGCAACCCCTATCAACAGCTTCCCCCGGCCACGGTGCTGGCGGATATCGCCAGGCTCAAGGCCGCCAGCCAGCCTGGCCAGCCGGCCCTGCTCCATTTTCTCGACAACGCGGTGAGCCCGGCTCTGATGCAGGCCCTGGCCGCCGACCCACCGGGCCTCGACTGGTACGGCTTTGCCCGGATCAGCCCCCTGCTGGCTGAGATTGATTTCTGCCAGGCCCTGCGCCGTTCCGGCTGCCGGATGCTGAAGCTGGGTCTGGAATCAGGCGATCAGTCCGTGCTGGCGGCCATGCACAAGGGCCAGGATCTGGCCCTGAGCGCAAAGGTTCTGCAAACCTTGGCTGCGGCCGGGATTGCCACCTACATCTATCTGCTCTTCGGCACCCCTGCGGAATCCCTGAGCGAAGCGCGACACACCCTGGACTTTGTGGCCCGGCATCACCAGGCCATCACCTTTCTCAATCTGGCCGTGTTCAACATGCCCGTCGGCAGCCCGGAAGCGCCAGCTGTAGCGCGCAGCGCGTTTTACGGGGGCGACCTCTCCCTGTACACCGATTTCGAACATCCCAGAGGCTGGTCGCGCAAGGAAATCCGGCGGTTTCTCGACCAGGAGTTCAAGCGTCACCCGGCCATTGCCCGGATTCTTCACCGCGATCCGCCGCTTTTCACCTCCAACCATGCCGCTTTTTTCTGCTGAGTCCTGCCCCCCGTTCCGCCCCTTGCAACACCACCAACTTCTGCTCCTCCTGAAAGACGCCCGTCGTTTCATCCCACAGCGGTAACGGGCCGGACGAAAATTCAAGGTTTTGGGCAAACTCCAGTATTGATAACTTATTCCATTTCTAAATCAAATATGCTATAATACCCTCACCAAAACGGAGGTGAGACTATGGCACGAACAGCGAGCGGCAAAGATGTCCTC
>MGTC01000040.1:8598-43641 GCA_001799255.1 Deltaproteobacteria bacterium RIFOXYD12_FULL_55_16 | reverse complement strand
TCGGGGTCGCCCCCAGTTCGGGTTACGAACCTCCTTGCCCTGCGGAGTCCGGACTTTCCTCTGGCGGCAACCTCCCGCCAGCGACCATGCACCCACTCCCCACACTGACACAACTATAGGCAGAACCGGAAAAGGTCAAGGCTTTTCAGCGGGTTGCCCTCATTCCTCTCCGGTTTCGGTCTCGTGGAACATGATGCGGTGACAGGTGGGGCAGGAAATGAGTTTATCTTCCTTCATCAGTTCATTATACAGCTGCGGCGGGATGTTCATGAAGCAGCCCCGGCAGACGCTGCCGGTTACCGGGACAATCGCCAGACCGTTGCGTTTGTCTCGGATGGAGGTGTATTTTTTCAGCAGACTGGCGGAGATGGCGCTGGCCATGCTCTCACGGCTCTTCATGATTTTGTTTCTTTCTGCGGTAAATTGGCTGGCCTTTTTCTCAACTGCGGCGATGTCTTCGGCCAGCATTTTTTCATCTTCCTCACAGATCTTGTTTTCTTCCTCGATCTGCGTGGTCAAGGTCTCGATCTGCTCCATGAGCTGAACAGCAGCTTCTTCCCGCTGGGTATTCGCTTTTTTGGCGTCTTCCGTTTCCTTGAGCATGCTTTGGTATTCACGATTGGTCTGGACATTCATCAGCTTGGCCTGCCGCTCTGTGATCCGGGCCTGTTCGTCTTCGAGTTCTCCTTCCAGTTCACGGCGGCGCTGTTCGCAGACGGCGATTTTTGCGGTTAACTGGACAATGATGTCCTTATGACCTTCAAGACTGGCGCTGCGGCTGTCAATTTCGGCGGAGCCAGCAGCGATTTCCTTGTCCAGGGCGCTGATTTTCAGATCAATGGCCTGGAGTTCCCTGAGATGCGAGATGTTTGCTTTCAATGGTGCTTCCTCAATGGTTCTATTGGTTGACAGAATTTAGGGGCCGTTAAAAAACAACCCTTACATTTCTATTTTATAACGGCCCCTTATCCCGTTTATCGGGGCGGGGTTATTATCATCCAGGACAAGCCATTGCAGGGGATTGTCCTGTTTAGCGATGGTGATTATGGGGGTAAATCCTCTAGCCGCGCAGGATTTCTTTAAGATCTCCGCCAGGGTCGGCACGATTAGGTTTTCGGTCGGATAATGGCCGGCGTCAATCACGCAGAAGCCTGCGGCCTCGGCCCAGCGAGCCACGCTGTGTTTTACCTCGCCGGTAATGTAGACTTGAGCGCCCATGTTCCAGGCGGTTTCAGCCAGATCAGAACCGCTGCCTCCACAGAGGGCCACAGTATGGATTATCTCCGGCAGCGCGCCGGCAAGCTGGAGTCCTGAAGCAGCAAGGGCGGTCAGCAGAAGGTTCAGGAATTGTCCGGCTGGCAGAGGCGCGGGCAGATGGCCGATTTTACCGAAGCCGGTTGTCTGTCCTGATCCAGCGGTCTCCGGGCCGTTGAGCGGTCGCGTGTCGCGCAGGCCAAGTTTTTCCGCCAGGGCGTTGCTGACCCCGAAGGGCGCAAGATCTAGGTTGGTGTGGCAGGCAATAAGGGCAAGATCGTGGCTCAGGGCTGTTTTCAGCAGGCGGCCTATGGGGGTATTGCCGGGGATATTTTTTAAGGGATGGAAGATCAGGGGATGGTGGGTGAGGATGGTGTTCAGGTTCTGCGAGAGGGCTTCGTGGAGAAGCGCCTCTGTCGGATCCAGGGCGATCAGGATTCCGGTGACCTGCTGATCCGGATTCCCCACCATCAGCCCGACGTTGTCCCATGGTTCAGCCATGGCGAACGGGGCAATGGAGTTGAGAATCGAGAGAAGCGTGGTGGTGGATAATTTTTCTTCAGGCATCCTGAATTCGTTTAAAAAAACTGTAAAATAAAAAAAAGGCGCTAACCTTATGTGGTCGCACCTTGTGTCCGGAACCCTGCCCTGGTTTCCCCAAAACATGTCCCTGGATGAATAATTGAGTTAGATGTTGCACGTGCGATACATCCCTGCTCTGTGGGGTCTGGCCTGGTGTGGTGGGCCTACCTGGATTCGAACCAGGGACCGACCGGTTATGAGCCGGTGGCTCTAGCCAGTTGAGCTATAGGCCCTATTCTTTTACGAAGAATGAATCAAACAAAATAGCCGATACTGGATTATTGTCAATACTATTTGCGCTGATCAGAAGAAGAAAAGAGGCTCGTTATCGATACTGACAGGGTGAAACTCAGCGGGAGGTTCTGGGGGTTGCCCTGATGGTGAGGCTGGCGTTGTTTACCCAGAGCAGCGGGTTTTCCGGCTTGGTTCCATGGCGGATCTCAAAATGAAGGCCCTCCCCCAGCAAGCCTTCCTGGTCGCTCATTATGCCAACCACCTCCCCCCTGGCAACGGTGTCGCCTTCCTCCTTGAAAAATTTCGCGACGCGGGAAACGAGGCTGAGATATTGCTGGCCATGGTCAATGATGAGCAGATTGCCATAGCCGCGCAGAAATTTGGCGTAGATTACCCTGCCTTCGAAGATGGCGGTGACCTTGGTGCCCGGCGTTGTCTTGATATCAATGCCGTTGGCAAAGGTGGCAATGCCGAATTTCCCCTGGACGCTCTTGCCGAACATGGTTGTAACCGTGCCCGGCGCCGGGGGAGAAAGGCGCCCTTTCTGGGCGGCAAAGCCGAGGTTGTCTGGTTGAGATTTCTGGAGGCTGGCAGGGCGGGACTCCTTGGAGCGAGCTTCTTTCTGGCGGGCTTTGGCTGCTTCGGCCTTAAGCTGCTCAAGGGTGCTGGTCAGCCTGTCTGCCGCCTCTTCCAGCTCTGTAAGAGCCAGCTGGTAAAGTTTCTTCTCGGTTTTCACCTTTTGCAGCAGACGCATTCTTTCCTCGCGGGTGGCGGCCAGCTGTTCTTCCTGCCCCTTGACCCTGGCGATGTTTTCCACCAGGGCCTGCTTTCCTTGCTGAAGATCGGTCTGGGTTTTTGCAAGGGTTGCCATTTTTTTTCGGTATTCCTGAATAACATCCTGGTCTCGCTTGAGCAGGATATTGAAATACTCGCGAAAGGCAAGAAGATCAGGCAGCTTGCTGGTGGAAAAGATAACATTCAGCACACCGATATCTCCCAGCCGATAAAAGGAATTAAGCCGTTTTTTGATATGGAGCTTCGCCTGTTCTTTGGCCTCTTTTGCCTGGACGGCCTCATCCTGCTTGGCTGCCAGGAGCTGTTCGTGTTTGCTTAGATCCTTATTCAGGCTGCTGAGTTTGTCGCTTTCATCCTGGATATGTCCGTTCAGCCGATCCAGTTCGGTAAGCAGGGAGTTTTCCTGCTTATTGGTGGTCTGCACCCTGGATTTCTGATCTTCAATGCCTTTTTTCAGGCGCTGGATCTTTTTTTGTTCCTCGATGATCCTGGAGTTTACCTGGAGTGTCTCCGCAGCCAGACAAAGGTGTTGCCCGAGGCAGAGGGCCAGGGTCAGAGTCAGGAGGCAGACCGAAAAATAGGGGCGGCTGAAAAAGGAAATCATAAGTCAGATGCGGATAAATCTGCGGATTGAGAAAAGACTGCCGACCGTACACAGCACAATGCCGGCCAGCAGGATCGCGGCCGTGAGTTCAAAGGGGAAGAAAGTGAACTCAAAGAGTTTCAGAAAGCCTGGGCCGCTGAAGCGGCTGACAATCCATTGATAGAGGATATACAGGGCGGCAAGTCCCAGACTTGAGCCCAGAACCCCCTGCAACATGCCCTCAAGCAGAAGAGGCAGACGGATATAGGCGCTGGAGGCGCCAAGCAGCCTGAGAATTTCAAGCTCGCCCTGCCTGGAAAGCACGGTGAGGCGGAGGGTATAGGAAACGATAAAGGTCATGCTGATAATGAGCAGACTGCCGCTTAACAGCACCACGATCCGGAGAAGGCTGGTGAAATAGCCGAAGCGTTGCAGCCAGTCAAGGCCGGACTGAACCTTGGTCACATAAGGCAGGGTTTGAAGAAAGTCGGAAAACTGGTTGATCTTGCTGAGGTCATTAAGGTTTTTCAGGGGGTATACTTCAAGGGAGGGTGGGAGGAAATCTGGGCCCAGGTCGTTTAAAACATCCTTTTCCTTGCCCATCTGGGCGCTGAGCCGGGCAAAGGCCTCGGCTCGGGAGACAAACACGATCTTTTCCACGGGCCCGAAATCACGGATCCTGGTTTCAAGCACCGGGCGCATCTGCTCTGTAACCTCCTGATCCAGATAAACAATGAGACGGACATCGTCGCCGAGCTGGGCGCTGGCCCTGAGCATGTTGGTGTAGATGAGGAAGAAAAAGGCAAAAATAAGCACGGAGAGGGTCACGGTCAGCAGGGTCATGACCTGAGCCCCCCAGGTCTGCCTGAGATTTTTTCCGGTCTGGCATAAGATATAGGTCAGAAACTGCATGGCCTGGTACTCCTTGGCAAGGAAAACGAGCTTGATTCTGGTTCCCGTAAAAAGATGGGCTCAGCGGTAACTACTAGAAAAGTTCGACCTGTCGCGGCGTCTGCTCGAGATGAGCGGCAAGTTGCCCGTTGTGAAGCTCTACGACCCGGTGTTCTGTTTTTGCGTAAATCGACTCATCATGGGTGGCAACAACGATGGTCGAACCATCTTCTTCGTTTAAGCGCCGGAAGAGATTGATAACCAATTCGGTTGTAGTCTGATCAAGGTTGCCGGTTGGCTCGTCGGCCAGAAGCAGGGTGGGCCGGTTGGCTGCGGCCCGCGCCAGAGCCACCCGTTGCTGTTCTCCTCGGGAGAGTTCGCCTACAGGTTTATTGCGTTTACTGGCAAGGTTAAGCAGATCCAGCAACTCCCCGACCCGCACCCTGATCTCCTTGGCGCTGGCGTAGGTCACCTCCATGGCCATGGCAATGTTCTGGAAAACGGTTTGTTTATCCAGCAGCCGGAAATCCTGATAGGCAACGCCGATTTTTTGACGCATCTGCTGGATGCCAACAGGACTAAGCCGGAAAAGATCACGACCGGCTATCTCGATGAGGCCGCGAGTGGGCGTTTCCAGACAGAAAAGCAGTTTGATCAGGGTAGTTTTGCCCGCCCCGCTCATGCCGGTAAGAAAAAGGATCTCCCCCTTGTAAATCCGCAGGGAAACGTCTTCCAGAGCGACAATATCAGGCGGATAGATCTTGGTGATGTTTACCAGCTCAACCAGGGGCTTGTCAGTGCTTGCATCTCTGGGCATAAAAAAACCTTTTTCAGTCGAACGGGAAAAACCTCCACCCGGATGGCGGCCAGACTACAATAAGCCATAATGATTGATAATTTATAGCATGTGAAAAAAAATTGACACTTTTTTTATGAATAATGTATACAAAAGAACATAAGCTGTGAAATTTATTAAAAGAAAACATAAAATTCATAATGGTGCCATGAAGCATAACCCCTTGCTGCTCCTTGATTCTTCCGGGCATTTCCCGGAACTTGTCAAGGCTCTCCAGAAAAAAAATCTGGCCCTGATCGTGATCCGTTCCACGGCGGAAGCCCGGCGCTGGCTTGAAGAAAACCAGTGCCAGGCAATACTTCTGGCGGGAGCCTCGCTTCAGGCTCATGGCGCTTTTCTGGCTGATCTTCAGGAAATTGCCCCCTCGGTGGCGGTTATCGTAGTGGCAAGCGAGCCGTCGGTCAATGATGTGGTTGTTGCCTTGCAGGCCGGGGTTGTCGATTACCTCGAGACGCCAGTGAGTGAAAGTCTTCTTGATCTCGCCCTTGCTAAGGCTGGGGTGCGCAGTCAGCTTTCCTCCGCTGCTCAGCTCCCGGTAAAGGCCGGGAAAGGCTGCGCCGCCATCATCGGCAACAGCAGCGCCATGCGGCAGGTTTTTTCCCTGATCAAAAAAGTCTGCGATGCCGAAACCACCGTGTTGATTCGGGGCGAATCAGGCACCGGGAAAGAGCTGATCGCCCAGGCTCTCCATTATGAAGGGGTTCGCGGCGCTGGCCCTTTTGTGCCGGTGAATTGCGGAGCTATCCCAGGAGAACTGCTGGAAAGCGAGTTGTTCGGTCATGAGAAGGGTGCGTTTACCCACGCGATTCGAACCCGGCTTGGCCGTTTTGAGCTGGCCAACGGAGGCACGGTCTTTCTTGACGAAATTTCTGAGATGAGCCCCATGTTGCAGGTGAAACTGCTGCGGGTTCTTCAGGAAAAAGAGTTTGAGCGGATTGGTGGCACCAAAACCATCAGCTCGGATTTTCGGGTGGTTGCCGCGACCAACAGGGATCTTGAGCAGGAGGTTCAGGCCGGGCGTTTTCGGGAAGATCTTTATTACCGCCTTAACGTTATCCCTATCGAGGCGCCGCCCCTGCGGGAGCGGCGACAGGATATTCCTCTGCTGGTCGAACATTTTGTGGCCAGATTTAACCGGCTCCGGAAGAAGAAAATCAAGGGGGTGGAGGAAGAAGTCATGGGCAGGTTCGCGCGCTACGCCTGGCCAGGCAATGTCCGGGAGCTTGAAAACATGCTGGAACGCATGGTGATTCTCGCTGGCGCTGAGGTGCTGTCCCTGGCTGATCTGCCGGAGCGCTTGCTGGAGGTCGGAGACGTCCCTGCCGAGCGGTTTGAAGAAATTCCCGGGCAGGGATTTTTTCTTAACGAGCTGCTGGCTGATTTTGAAAGACGCTTGATTTTGCAAGCGCTTGAGCAGACTGACTGGGTCAAGAACAGGGCCGCCAAACTTTTGCATGTAAACCGAACCACCCTCATTGAAAAGATGAAACGATTCAAGTTGGCCTCCTCTTCTGTCGAGGCGTAGAAAAAAGGTGCGCACCTTCTTTGGTTACAGCCGGGCACGGGGTAATAAGGCAAGCCGCTTCGCGTTGACTCCCGTAAAAGAAATCATGAAAAAAAGCCATTTATCTCATTTCCTTCCTGCCCTGCCGGTCTTTATTCTTTTCGGCCTTGCCCTTCTCGTGCTAGTGGCTTTGCCGGATCAGGGCCGGGCCAGTAAAAAAGAGGCCGCGCCACCGCCTCCGAAGAAGGCGGCGGTAGTGCGGGTGGAAAACCCGGCGGTAGTCTGGCAGGAGGCGGTGAAGGCGGCAAAGGCCGGAGATCTGGCCAAGGCCGCCTCCGCGTATCAGCGGTACTATGAAAACTTCCGGGAGACGGAGCAGGCGGAAGAAGCGCTCTGGCAGGCGGCCCAAAGCATGAAGCAACTGGCCCTGCGAAACGCAACGCCAGAGTGGGGCAGGGTTCGCGACATTTTCCGGAGATATGGCGCTGATTTCCCCAAGGCCAAAAGAGCGGCCGAGGCGTATTTTGAGGTTGGTTACGCTCATTACCGGATGCGCTTCTATCGAGAGGCGCTTATCTATTTCAAGCTTTTTCCCAAGCGCTATCCTGAGTCTCCCCTGCAGGACCGGGTGCGGCTCGCGCAGGCGGATACGCTTTTGGCCACAGGAAAGGTGGCTGAGGCGCAGGATATCTATAAGAAGGTTTCCGAGTCCGGCGATGAGGATATTGTGGCCAGAGCCCTTATTGGTCTGGGCGAGATCATGGCCGCTGGCAAGGATCATGTCGGGGCCCTGAAGACCTTTGCCATCCTTTTTGAAAAATACCCGGAATATCACCACCGCGACCCGGAGTTGCTGCGCAAGCTTGGCTTTATCTATCTGCGCTTGGGCAGGGAGGAAGAGGCGAGGAGATTACTGTTTCACTATCTGAACCTGGCCGAGAACCCGCCTGACCGGAGAGAGATCTTCTTTGAATTGGCTGAAAGTTATTTACGCGGCGGGGATGGGCTTACAGCCTTGAAGCTTTATGAGCGTATCCTTGAAGACAGGACGAGCAACGACCGGTTTGCGGCTCTGTCCAGGTTCCGGCGGGCTGAGTATCTGGATGACCCGGAAAGGAGTATGATCAAGGGGCAGAAGGCTTCTGACCTGGCCGATCCAGAGGGAGACAAGCCTTTCCTGGCGGTGATCGAGGCTTATCCTGACGAGGCCATTACCCAGGATGCCCGGCGCGCTCTGTTCATTCGTTATCAGACCCGTAATAACGCCGAGGCTGCCGCTGAGCTTGGCAGAAATTATCTGCGTCATGAAAAGGCCGGGGTTGCCCCAGGGAGAAAGGAGAATTTTTCCGGCAAGATTCTGCTCTATCTTGGAGAGGGATTTCTGGCCCGGAAAGAATATGACAAGCTCTATCAACTGTATACCGCCGAATACCGTCAGGTCAGCGCCCTGGATAACGGGCGCTTTCTCTATCTGGTTGGCCAGGCGCTTGAGGCGTTGTCGCTGCTTGATCAGGCCTCGGCGGTTTATTTCCGGGCCCAGGGTCTGAGCTTGGCCGATGAAGACAAGGCAGATCTCTATGGTCGGCGAGCCGAGGTTTATCTTCTTCAGAAAAATCTGCCTGCCGCCGACCGGGTGATCCGTCATGGCCTGGACATCTACCGGGAGACGGAATATGTCGGGGAATTTCATTACTTGAACGGCAAGCTTCGTGAGATCCAGGGGAAAAAGAGCGAGGCTCTGGCCTGTTATGTCAGGGCCTCGGCAGCTTCGCCTGTGTCGGCAAAAATAAAGGTCTATGTGGAGGCGCGCCTGCGGATGCTGGCCGCTCTCGGTCTGTATGCCGAGGGGGTTGAGGCGTTGTCGCGTTTACGCCAGAAGCAAGGGCTGGATGCCGAAGCCTCGCAGGGCTGGTACCGGCAGTTTGGCGACGGGCTGGCCGGGCAGGACGCGAAAGCGGCCATTAACGCCTATCTGGCCGGAGTCGATGGGGACATGCCCAAGGACAGCAAGGCCGCCCAGCAGATTCACCTGCAGCTGGGCGAGCTGCTGCGCAGGGCCGGGGAAACGGAAAAAGGGCGCGGGCATCTCCAGAAGGCACAGGCCGGGCCGGACGAGCTTCTCAAGAAAAAAGCGAAAGCCATCCTGAACCAGATTGATCTCGATTTGGGAAGAAGATCGAAAAAGAGCGCCAGATGAGAGCGGCAAGAGATGCCTGTTGTCTGGGCGCGGCCGATGAGATCAGGGGCGAAAACAGAAACCAGCAGAAAAAAAGATGCCAGAGCCGATGCCCGAACAGAGCCATAAAATACTGATCGTTGATGATGAACAGAACATGCGGGTTACCCTTTTCGAGGCGCTGAGCCGCAATGGGCACGAGGTTATGGTTGCGGAAAATGGCCGGATGGCCCTGGAGATGATTGCCAGGCAAGCGCCTGATCTGGTGATTACTGATATAAAGATGCCGGGCATGGATGGCCTTGAGCTTTTGCGCCAGGTTAAAGCGCTGCGTCCAGAGCTGCCGGTGGTAATCATGACTGGTTTCGCCACGGTGGATACGGCAGTGCAGGCCATGAAGCAGGGGGCCTTTGATTATCTCTTGAAGCCCTTTCCCGTGGAGGTTGTTGAGGAGACGGTGGCCAGATTCTTTGCCCTGGCGCGCAGGCTGCCGCAAGCGGCTGGCAGGCCGGGGCTAAAGCAGGGGGCGGAACAGCCCCTCTCTGAAAAACCGATTATCGGTCAGAACAGCAAGCTGTTGCAGCTTATGGACAGAGCCAGAAGCGTGGCCTCCAGCAAGGCCACCGTGCTTATTCTTGGTGAATCAGGAACGGGCAAGGAGGTTTTTGCCCGTTTCATCCATCAGGAAAGCGAGCGGCGAAACGGGCCGTTTGTCGCCCTGAATTGCGCCGCCCTGCCGGAAGGGCTTCTGGAAAGCGAACTGTTTGGCCATGAGAAAGGGGCCTTCACCGGGGCCATTGCCACCAAGAAAGGAAAGTTCGAGCTGGCGGACGGCGGTACTCTGCTGCTGGATGAGATCGGGGAGATCCCCCTGCATCTCCAGGCCAAACTCCTGCGGGTGCTTCAGGAGGAAGAGGTTGACCGGCTGGGAGGCAGAGCCCCATGCAAGATTGATGTGCATGTACTGGCCACCACCAACCGTGATCTGGAACAGGCGGTGAAGGAAGGCGCCTTCCGCCAGGATCTGTATTATCGCCTGAATGTCATTCCCCTCAAGCTGCCGCCTCTGCGGGAACGGAGGGAGGATCTCCGATTGCTGGTGGATTTTTTTATTTCAAAATATGCGATCAGATACGGCAAGGCGGAGAAAAAGCCTTCCGCCGCCGTCTGGGCCAGGTTTGCCGATTATGACTGGCCTGGCAATGTGCGGGAGATGGAGAACCTGATTGAGCGGGCCATGCTTCTTTCCCAGGGCCAGGAACTGGATCTCTGGGATTTCTGGGATGACGTTGAGCCGCCGCCAAGCTCTGGCTCTGCGGCGGCGGTTGCTCCCCAGGCTTGCGGGCATTCTGCGGTGGCGGCAGCCAACACCTCAGCGGCCATGGAGATCAGCATGCAGACCTTGCGGGAGGTTGAGCGTCAAATGATCCTGCGGGCCTTGCAGGCAAACGACAATAATCGGACACATGCGGCCGAAATTCTCGGGATCAGTGTTCGCACCCTGCGCAATAAACTGCATGAATATCGGGCTCAAGGCATGATCGAGTGACGCCCATGGCCTTTGGCCGCCCTTCCGGCTCAGCTTGATCTTTTATTCTTTAATTTCATCAAGTTGCCCCCATTTTTTTCAACATCTTCCAGTAATTTTTTTTCCGGTTGCGCCCTGCTCGCGGTCTTTCTTTGTCCCTGGTGAAAGCGGTAATTTCTTCTGATCTGTCATCATCGTGAAGAATAGTACTTGTTGGCATTTTTTTTGCATCACAATCTGGCAGATTAGCTGGCTCAGCAAAGGAGAATAATATGCCCATAAATAAACTGTTCGACGGCAATATTGAAACCATGCGCCAGGCGCTCAGTCTGCGGCAGGAGAGGCAGGGGCTTATCCAGTCCAATCTCGCCAATCTGGAAACACCAGGCTATACGGGGCAGGAGCTTGATTTTGCCAAGGTTATGCAGAGTGTGATGCAGGGCCAGGGAGAGTTGACCAGAACCAATAAGGGGCATATACAGCTTGATGCCATGGCTGCCAGCAGAACCAGAGAGTTCGTTAATGAGAAAAGACCGGTCGATCTGGATCAGGAAATGGTGAAGATGGCGGAAAACCAATTGATGTTTCAGGCGGTAGCCAAGAGCATCGGAAAAAAATTTGAGGGCTTGCGCTATGCCATTGACGAGGGAGGCAAATAACAGATGGATACTTTAACCGCCATGCAGATCAGCGGCTCCGCCCTTACGGCAGAGAGGGCCCGGCTCAACATCGCGGCCATGAATCTGGCCAACGCCAATACCACCCGAACCATCGAAGGCGGGCCGTACAAGGCCAAATCCGTGGTTTTCGCGGCCAGGCCTCTGGAGGGGGTTAATTTCAAAGATGCGCTCAACTCCACCCGCGAGCGGCTGCGCAAGGTTGAGGTAGTGCAGGTAAGCGAAGACAAGGCGCCCTTCAAGGAGGTTTATGATCCAACGCATCCGGACGCCGATGTCAATGGGGTGGTGCGTTTTCCCAATGTCAACGTGGCTGAGCAGATGGTGGACATGATGAGCGCCCGGCGTTCCTATGAAGCCAATGTCACGGCCCTGGATGCTGTCAAAAATATGGCGCTTAAGGCCCTGGAGATCGGCAGGTAGTGTGGGCCCAGGAGGCAGGGCTTTATTTGTAAAGCAACGCAGGCGCAATTGGAGGTATACAGATGAAAGATATTATCATGCAGCCAGTCAGTCTGCCCGGCGCAGCACCGCTGAAGTCTTCCGGCGCCTCAAGCCTTGCAGGCCCGGGGTTTTCCGAGATTCTCAGCCGGTCAATCGCCGAGGTAAACGGCCAGAACCAGGAGGCTGATCTGCTGGTGAAAGGACTTGCCGCAGGTGAACACGCCAATATCCATGAAACCATGATCGCCATGGAAAAATCCGGCATCTCCTTCCGGCTGATGACCAGGGTGCAGCAGAAGGTCATTGACGCGTACCGTGAGATTATGAGGATGCAGCTTTAGCAGGCAGTTGAAACTCTTAGGCAAAGGTAACTATCCAGCAGCACCACATCTGCTTTGTCATCGGCCTGCTCATGTGCAATAGCACACGTCGCAGACCTCTTTCGCGCATCTGCGGCACTGCTGAACAGTTACATTTCGTGGTTTTCATTCAATTCCGGCATTAAGCTGGATAGTTACAGGCAAAGGAAGAAAATATGGCTACCCCGAAAGAAATTCTTGCGCAGATCGTTTCCATTGCCAAGGGCCTGAGCCTGACCCAGAAGATCCTTGGGGCCGTGGTGATCGCCGTGGTGTTTGGCGGGCTGTTGAGCCTGACCACCGCTGGCAAGGAAACCTCCTACAAGGTTCTTTTTTCCGGGCTGAACCAGGAAGATGCCGGCGAGGTTCTGACAAAGCTCAAGGATCAGCGCATCCCTTACAAGTTGTCTGCCGACGGCGGAGCTATCATGGTTCCGGCCTCGCAGGTCTATGAGGTAAGGTTGACCCTGGCAGGCGAGGGCTTGCCCAGGGGCGGCGGGGTTGGGTTTGAGATCTTCAACCAGACCAGCTTCGGGCAGACCGATTTTGTCCAGCGCTTGAACTATCAGCGGGCCTTGCAGGGCGAGCTGGCAAGAACCATCCGGAATTTTCAGCAGGTCATCGAGGCCAGGGTTCATATCGCCACCCCCAAGGAGTCGGTATTCATTGAGGATGCAAAGCCCCCCACCGCTTCGATCAGTGTCAAGCTGCGCGGCAGGGAAAAACTCAGCCAGCACGAGATTCAGAGCATTGTCAATCTGGTGGCCAGCGCTGTTCCGGGGCTCAGCAACGACAATATCACCCTGGTCGATACCAGTGGCCGCCTGCTTTACCGGAAACAGGGGGATGGCGAGGGGGTACTCACCGGCAACCAGCTGGAGTACCAGATAAAGATTGAAGACACCCTGCGGCAGAAGGTGGAAACCATGCTGGAGGAGGTGGTTGGCGTCAACCGGGCCAGGGCGAGGGTCACTGCGGAAATAGATTTCAACAAGGTCGAGCGCACCGAGGAAAATTTTGATCCCGAGGGCCAGGTGGTGCGCAGCGAACAGATGCTCCTGGAAAACGATAAGGGCGGCGGCAGCAGTCCCGAGGGGATCCCTGGGGTCAAGGGCGAGCTGGCCACCTTTGCCGGCGAGGGCGGGGCCGGGGCAAGCACGGCCGGAAACAATCGCAACAATGTCACCCGCAATTACGAGATCAGCAAACAGACCAGGCATACGCAGGAAAAAGGCGGGGGAATTAAGAAGCTGTCCATTGCGGTCATGGTCGATGGCTCTTACGAAAAGAGTGTCGACAAGGAGGGCAAGACCAGTCTGAAATATCAGCCGCGCAGCCCTGAAGAAATGCAGAATCTGGACAAGCTGGTCAAGAATGCCATTGGTTATAATGAAGAACGGGGCGATCAGGTGGAAGTGGCGAGCCTGCCTTTTGCTCTGTCCTCCGTGCCGGAGCCAGAGCCGGATGCCATGGAAAAATGGCGGGGCATGGCGGAATGGCTGCTGATGCCTCTGGTCTATCTGCTGGTCGCGGTTCTGGTTATGCTCTTTATCGTGAGGCCGTTTATGAAACTTCTGACCACCAGGCAGACAGAGACCCATAGTGGTGGAACCTTGGCTATGCCTGGCGGGCATGCCCCTGTGGCTGGCGGGCTTGGGCTTGCGGGCGAGGAGGAGGACTTCAGTCTTGCTCCGCGTGGGCTTACCGACCAGGAGCGGATCTACCGTCTGGCCCAGAGCGATCCTGACCGGGCCGCGGATCTGGTGCGCCGCTGGCTGCGGGAAGAGGCCTGATCCATGAGCAAATCTGAGAAAAAGAGCGGCGAAGCGCTCACCGGCCCGGAAAAAGCGGCGGTCTTTCTGCTCACTGTGGGGGAGGAATTTGCCTCCCAGGTTTTCAAGAGGCTCGATCCCGAAGATATCAAGCAGGTTGGCCGCCAGATGGCCAGGATCGATAAGGTTGATAAAGAGGATCTGACCGCTCTGGTCAATGAGTTCAAGACCGACAGCGGCGACAACGACATCTTCCTCTCCGGAAACGAGCTGCTGGAAGGCGCGCTGAAGCGGGCGATGTCCAGCGAAAAAGCCAACGCGATGCTTGACGAGATCCGCTCGGACTGGAAGCTGACCCTTTTTCAGAAGGCCCGCAAGCTCGAACCCAAGATACTGGTCAACTTTCTGCGCAACGAACATCCCCAGACCGTGGCCATGGTTCTTTCTGTGCTGGAGCCGATTCAGGCGGCCCAGATCCTCATGGCCTTAAGTGACGAGATTCAGGTGGAAGTCATGATGCGGATGGCGGAACTTGACAAGATAAGTCCTGAAATTCTCGTCGATGTGGATCGGGTGTTGCAGGATGAGCTGCTTTCCATCGAAGGCATGGATGGCCAGCGTCTCGGCGGGGTGGCGGCGGTGGCGGAGATCCTGAACAATGCCGATCGGGCCCTGGAGGCGTCTATCCTCGAGGGGATTGAGGAACAGCGCGAAACCCTGGCCGAGGAAATTCGTCGGCTGATGTTTGTCTTTGAAGATCTCATTGGCGTGGATAATCGTGGCATTCAGGCAATTCTCAAGGAGGTCAGCACCGACGACCTGAAGCTGGCTCTCAAGCTTGCTTCCGATGAACTCAAGACCAAGATCTTTGGCGCCATGTCTCTGCGGGCCGTGGAAATGCTCAAGGAAGACATGGAAGTCATGGGGCCGACCAGGATAAAGGATGTTGAGGGCGCCCATCAATCCATACTCAAGATCGCCAAGCGTCTGGAGCAGGAGGGCAAGATCCAGCTCATGAGCGGCGGTGGCGGCGAGGATGAATTTGTCTAAGGTGATCAAGTTGCAGCAGGATCGGGTGGTGCAGACCGCGCCCAGCCTGGAGACAGACGAGTTTCTCTCCTTTGAGGACTTCTGGCAGACTCCGCCAGGCAGCGTTGAGGCCAAGGAGTTTAAAAAGCGCAGGTCGCCGCAGGAAATCGCCCTGGAGGAAGCAGCGGAGATTATCCGCCAGGCAGGGGATCAGGCGGAAAGCCTCAGACAGGAGGCCTATGCCGAGGGGCTGGCCAGGGGCGAGGCCGCAGGTCAGGCCGCAGGGTTGGCCCGGTATGAGGAGAGGCTGCAAGAGCTTGCCACTCTGTTTACCGCCCTTGATGGGGAACTGGCAGAGGTTTTGCGGCAGCATGAGGAAAGCATCCTCTCCCTGATCACCGCCATGGTGGATCGACTGGTGTACCACGAGACCTCTGTGAATCCTCTGGTCATTCAGGCCTGCCTCAAAAAGGCGATGGAATTTGTGGTGGAAAATTCCACGGTGCAGATCCATCTGCATGCTGATGATCTGGCGCGCTTGGAAAAGGCGAGCCTGGAAAATCCCCGGTTGATTGAGGGCAAGAACCGGATCCAGCTGGTTGAGGATTCCAGTCTTGCCCCGGGCGGCTGTTTATTGAAGACAGATTTCGGCGAGATCGACGCCACCCTGGAAAACGGCAAGGCAAGGTTGTATGCCGCAGTGGAGCAGGCTTTTCTTGCGGCCCTGGCTGCGGAATGAGTGCTGAGTACTGAGGGCTAAGTACTGAGGGCTGAAGGTTTTTAGTCTTTACCCCTTCAGCCTTCAGCCTTCAGCCTAAGCACCTTCAGTCTGAACAATTACCAAAGGTAAATAATCCCATGAACCTTTCCCACTGTCTTCAGGTTGCCCAGGATACCTCGCTTGTCAGCGTGGGTGGTCGGGTGAGCCAGGTCATTGGCATGGTTCTGGAGAGCCTGGGGCCGGGGATTCCGGTGGGCAGCATCTGCGAAGTTTCGGTTTTCAAGGGCAAGAGCACAGTGCTGGCCGAGGTGGTTGGCTTTCGGGAAGGACGGGTGCTGCTTATGCCCCTGGGCGAGATGCGCGGGGTTGAGCCGGGCAGCGCCATCCGGATGGTGGGTGGGCAGGCCGGGGTGCCGGTGGCCGAGTCCCTGCTGGGCCGGGTTATTGACGGTCTGGGCAACCCTATGGACGGCAAAGGGCCATTGCGGGCCGAGATGCAGTATCCACTGTACGCCGAGCCCTTGAACCCCATGGAGAGAGAACGGATCTTTGCCCCGGTGGACGTGGGGGTGCGGGCGATCAACGGCCTGCTGACCTTGGGCAAGGGCCAGCGCATTGGGATTCTCGCCGGTTCCGGGGTGGGGAAAAGTACCTTGCTTGGTATGATCGCCAGGCATACGGCGGCCGACATTAGTGTTATCGCTCTGATCGGGGAGCGGGGCCGTGAGTTGAAGGATTTTATCGAGCGGGATCTGGGCCCGGAGGGGCTGGCCCGTTCGGTGGTGGTGGTGGCCACCTCGGATCAGCCGCCCCTGGTGCGGATGCGCGGGGCCTATCTTGCCACGGCCATTTCCGAGTTTTTTCGGGATCGTGGCCGCGATGTGATTCTGATGATGGATTCTGTCACCCGTTTTGCCATGTCCAGTCGGGAGGTCGGCCTGGCCATTGGCGAGCCACCCACCTCGCGCGGCTATACCCCCTCGGTGTTCGGGCAGCTCCCTAAATTGCTGGAGCGCGCCGGAACCTGCATGGGCAAGGGGAGTATCACCGGCATCTACACGGTGCTGGTGGAGGGCGACGATATGAACGAGCCTATCGCCGATGCGGTGCGCTCCATCGTGGATGGCCATATTATCCTGAGCCGGGATCTGGCAAGCCAGGGACATTACCCGTCCATCGAGGTCATGGGCAGCATCAGCCGGTGTATGATCGATGTGGTGCCGAAGGAGCAGGTGCAGGTCGCTCATAAATTTCTGGAGGTCATGGCCACCTATCGTCGCTCGGAAGACCTGATCAATATCGGCGCCTATGCCAGGGGCAGCAATCCGAAAATCGATAACGCCATTGCCATGATCGACCGCTTGAATAACTATCTCAGGCAGCCGGTGGAAGAAAAGGTTTCCTTTGCCGAAAGCGCCCGGCAACTGGCGGCGATTTTTGCTGCGGAAGACCACGGTCTTTCAGGTAAATGATGAGAGGACACAATGGCCTATCATTTCAAACTTGAAACAGTCCTTGGCCTGCGAAGGAATCTGGAAGAGCTTACCCAGCAGAAACTGGCCAGGGTGCTTACGCTTCTTGAGGAGCAGAGGCTGCGCCTTGCCGCATTGCAGCAGGAGCGGCAGGGATTGATTGCCGAGTTTGAAGAAAAAAAGCAGCGGCAGATGCTGGCCCCGCTCTTTGCTTTTTATGTGGAAGGCATCTTCCGCAAGGAGCAGGAGATTGAAGCTGGGCGTGCCCTGGTGGAGATCGGGCAGGGAGCGGTTGTTCAGGCCAGGCAAGAATTGACCGGCAAGATGCAGGATAGAAAGGTTATGGAAAAGGCCAGGGAGCGGGATTATCAGAAATTCCTGCTGGCCGAACTAAAGAAAGAGCAAAAGGAAGCAGACGAGCAGATGGTGCTTCGTTTTGGCCGTAAGAGCAGACTCTTTTAGGCAGGGACAAGGGGGCGTCATGGCCCTTTTCGGATGAAATTATGGAAAAACGCAAGCGCAGGCGCATCATACAGGTTCTTATCGTCTTGCTCTGCATGGCGATGACCATTCCCGCTTTTACCGAGGAGAAATCTGCGGTAAAACTTACGCCCCAGGAGATTTCCGTTTCCGCTGCTCTGAAGGCGCGGGAAGAGGCGTTGGCCATCAAGGAAAAGGCGATGGCCGAGAAGGAAAAGGAACTGGCCGCCCTGAATAAAGAGGTGGACGAAAAGTACACCAAGCTCAATGCCCTGCAGGAAGAACTCAAGGGTCAGCTTGGCGGGGCGGTAAAAGGTAAAGACCAGCAGTTTAAAAATCTGATTAAGATTTACAGCAGCATGAGCCCATCCAAGGTGGCTCCTCTGCTTGATAAGATGGAAGATGGCGAGGCGGTGGAGATTTTACGCGCCATGAAGACGGAGGCTGTGGCAAAGATCATCCCCAAGCTGGCGCAGGACAAGGCGGTACGGGTGAGCAGGCTGTTGGGGCTGCCCTGAGAATGCCGGACGTGACGAATTCTGCAAGCGGTGCAAACGTGAAGGCTTTAAGCATGGCATGGCTGCGGAAGCGGATGAAATCGGCCTCGTTTGCTGTAATTAGAAACGGCCTTTGGGAGACGATGTTTCTGGCCCGCAAAAGCTGGCGGCTGCTCGTGGGAAAAGAAGGCAACCCTGGTCGGCTGCGCAACCTTTGTTTCGTTCTGCTGCTCCTCCTGCTTTCTCAGGCTTTCTTCTCTTTCGCCCTGGCTCTGTTTGCGCCCCTGCCAAGAATTGTCCCCGCAGGCCTCGTCACACCCGCTGCCACTGACCAAGCCCCCCGGATGACTGACACCGGGACTGCGGCTCTCGGGGAGAAACTGGCGGGCTTGCATCTTTTTGGGCAGGCTGGTTCACAGGCGGACATGAGCGAAGCTCCAGAAGCCAGCCTGAATCTGGTGCTCAATGGCCTGATGTTTTCAACTTCCAAGGCGCGAAGCCTGGCGGTGATCTCCGAAAATGGCCGACAGGGGCAGGAAGGGGTATATGGTCTCGGCGACACGGTGCCGGGGGATGCCACCATCGCGGCGATTCTCGCTGATCGGGTGATTCTGCGTCAGTCCGGGCGCTTGAAAACCCTGGTTCTGGCAGATCACAACGAACAAAGAAAGCCCAAGGCGACAGAATGGGGGGATATCGACAATCAACCCTCCGATCTTTCCCAAAAAGACGAGGCTGTTGCAAGATGAGCAACACGCCAGCAGCAATCTTCAACGGAGCGCAATTGCTCCCTGCATCGTGCCGCTGATCATAATCTTTCTG
The DNA here is from genome assembly GCA_001799255.1 of Deltaproteobacteria bacterium RIFOXYD12_FULL_55_16. Classification (GTDB taxonomy): domain Bacteria; phylum Desulfobacterota; class Desulfobulbia; order Desulfobulbales; family Desulfurivibrionaceae; genus Thiovibrio. The sequence continues at coordinate 24,965 of MGTC01000040.1, read as the reverse complement.
GCGCTGGAGGCCAGGGCGAGGCTCAGCTCAAAGGGGGTTATTTCTCCGCCGGAGAAGAAATCAATCCGGGGCAGAGCGTGGCCAGCCGCCGCAAAATCAGCGCTGGTTGCCGTTTCAGTTTTCCAGGCGAAGGATGGCAGCGAAACCGGATTGGGGCCATCTTCAGGGAAACGGAGAGTCAGTTGCAGCTCTTCATCGAGTAAGCGGGGGCGATAGAGATCTTCCCTCGCTGGCAGCCACTGGTTTTTTTCCCGGCGCAGGAAGACATATCCTCTGCTGTGAAAAGCAACGGCGATTTCGTCGGCGGTGAGCAGGGTTTCCTGCTGGGCCAGGCGCAACAATGCCAGCAGGCGGTCAGCCTCAAGTTCCAGTTGTTTCTCCCTGCTGTCCATGGAAAAACCGACAGCCCCCAGCATAAGGCCAATGATCAGCACGACCACCAGCAGCTCAAGCAGGGTAAACCCCTTCTTACTCGATGTTCCAGTTGCCGATTTCGGCATTGATTCCCTCCCCCTCAGGACGACCGTCGGCGCCGTAGCAAAAAATATCAATCTCGCCGTGCTGACCAGGATTGAGATACTGGTACTCGTTACCCCAGGGGTCGCGGGCCAGACGGTCAAGGTAGCCTCCCGTTTTCCAGCGCCGGGGCTCGGGAGGAATGGCGGGTCTGGTCACCAGGGCTTCCAAACCCTGCTCCGTGGAGGGGTAGGCAAAATTATCCAGCCGGTAAAGGCGCAAGGCATTTTCAATAATTCGAATATCCTGGGCCGCCTTGATTGCCCTGGCCTGATCGGGCCGATCCATGATCCTGGGCACCACCACCGCCGCCAGAATGCCCAGAATTACCACCACCACCATGATCTCGATCAGGGTGAAACCCGCCTGTCTTCCGATTTTTCCTGTTGCAGTTGGCCGCATCAATTTTCTCCTCTCTCGATCCTGTTTTTTTTAAACTGTAACTGTCCAAGGGCGCCGCAGCCGCCAGGAAGAGGCTGGCAAGGTGTGCTGAGGCGCATGAGCCGAGGCCAAAGGATATCTTTTCCCCAGGCAGGCATCCTGACAAACATGATTCAATCGCCTCTGGCCAAGGTCAGCTGGACGTTGACCTTGGCCGGGTTGATCCGGCCAGGCTCCACCACGATTTCCACCACTTCCAGACCAGGCCCCTGTTTTAATTGGCTCAGCCAGCGGAGCAGGTCGTCAAAGACGGCGTCTTCAAGCCAGACCCGGATCCCGCAGCCAGCGGCAGGTTCGATCCGCCGCACAGCCTGAGCCAGCCCGAACCGGCGCGCGCTGTCTTCAATGGTGGCCTGCCAAGAAGCGCCCTGACTGGTGTCCAGGGCATACCGTTTTATCTCTTGCGCCGCCAGCCGCATCCAGGCCAGTTCCTGTTCCTGAACCCCGATCTCCTGGCGCAGCTTCCTGCCGGCAGAAGAAACAGGGGCCAGCAGGAGCAGCCAGACCAGCAGCAGAGACAGGAAAAACAGGCCGATAAAGAGCAGAGGCCGCTGCCGGGCAGGGACTTTAACCAATAAGGTATTCAGCCAGTCTTCAATTTGACAGCGCGGATTTTTCATCACCGGCCTTCCTTGAGCTGCAAACTGGCTTGCACCTGCCCAGCCTGGGTGATGGCCGGGCCAAGTTCAACCGTCAGGCCCTGCTTGCTCAATTGATCCTTGAGGTCATTCAGCGTCTGAAGATCGCTGGTCTCAAGATCCAGAGCCAGCTCCCCTAAGCGATAACGCAGGCCGCGCAGGGGCAGACTTCCGCCCGCAGTCAGGATCGGGCCGCTTTGCTCCAGTAAACGCAGAAAATTGCGCGGGGCAGCCGTCTTTGCCCCATTGCCCCGCAGGATCTGCAACTGGTGCTCCATCTGGGCCCGGGGATTGACGATCCGCTGGGCCTCAGGAAAGCTCTGCCGGTAAACCTGGGTTATTTCGGCGCGCAGCTGTTCTTCGTAACGACGCAGGCGGTTGTTTTCCAGAACACTGCTCCCAGTCTGAACCAGCAGCAGGGCCAGCAGTAAAAAGGCGGGCCAGCGCCAGCTCGGCCAGAGACGCTCCCACTGGGTCTGGGGGAGATAAGCTCCCTGAAGAAGATTCAGCGCCTCTTTTTCGATCAGCCCCTCGGCCAACAGGGCCGTAACCTCTGTAACCAGGCGGCGCTCGCCGAGCAAAGGAAGCAACTCCCCTGGCAGGTTCGCCTCTCCCTCATGCAAGAGCAGGAAAGGCGCTTCGGAGCTTACCCCCGGTAAGCCGGCAAGCATGGCCAGATTGTCATGTTCCAGCACAAAACCCTCCTGGGCGCCAAGGCGGATCAAGGCCGGGCCGTCAGCCTCCAGCAGGATAGCACGGCCAGCTCCGGCAATGGGCAGGGCCAGCACATCCGGACTCATCCAGACCGGCTTGAGGCCCTGGGCCTGACACAGGCCAAGCCAGTGCCCCAGGCGGACGCGGGCGATAACCGCCACCGCCAGGGCGCCCTTATCATCGGCAACCCCGATGGCGCAATGCTGATCTTCCACTTCAGCGGCCAGCGATTCCTCCAGGGCAAAGGGAATGGCCGCAAGCAGCTGCCTGCGCTTCCCCGGCGGCAGAGTCACCCTGGTCAACAGCACCTCGGCGCCGGGAATCAGAACCAGCAAGCGATACCCTTCCGCCCCGGCGGCAAGTTCGGCCAGCCCTCCCCTGCCAGGCATCGACGAACCATCCGCCTCGATTTTCACCCAGGCGCAATGCGCCGGGGCCTGTTTGTCCAACCGGAGAATTATTTTTTTCATAGCCTTATCTGTTTCGCCTAATAACCCTGACTGTATCAGCTTCGCGTTTGAGAACACTGTAAAGCTCCACCCGGCTCTGCCCGATAGCGGCCTCGGTCTGCACCAGATAGTAATTGCTTTGCAGGGTCAGCGAGCCGACAGCCTCGGCGGTCAGGCCGCTTTTCGCCAAGGCCGGCTGGGCGAGAAAATCCGCCAGGTTAGCATAACCCCGCCCAGTTCGGCCTGCCACCAGTTGTTCAGCCCCGCCCAGGCCAAGCTTGTCAGAGAGCGAGGCCAGCAGCTGGGCAGGGGCGGTGTTGACATTCAAGGCGGTTGCCTCGGGAAGAGCGCTGAGCAATGGCCATAAGCATTGTTCGCAGGCCCTGTTGTCAAAACCGTTAATCAGGCTCAGCTCGCGGTGGTCAAGCATGGGCCTTTTCATCTTGCGCCGGGCCGGTTCACCTTCCATCCATGCCGAAACCGCCTGCTCAAGCCTTTCATTGAGCCCGCATCCCCTCAGGAGACGACGAAACTGCAAGCGCTGCTGCTCCCGATTTTCCTTGCCGATCAGGATCAGGTTGTTGATATTGAACCGAGCCTGAAGATCAGCTATCCGGCCTCTGAGCTGGCCACCCTCCACCATGAACGGCGTAAGATCCCGGTCAAGAGACTCGCGTTCCATCATTGGTTTGGCCCGGCCCAGTTGCAGGGCCGCCCAGGATTCCATTCCCAGAGCATAGAGATAAGCCTGATCGCCATGCATGATATTGGCGCTGCGGCGGATATCCAGTTGCTGAGTGAAAATCATGGCCGAGGCCAGGGTGGTAACCAGGACAGCGGCCAGCAGGGCGGCAATCAGAGCCGCCCCTTTCTGGTTGCGCAACAACCGGGGCGGGCAGGGGTTTACGCTCATGGCCCCTGCCAGGCAGGCAAAGGAAAAAGCCGCCGCAAACTGCCCCAGTCTTCCAGCTCCAACCAGACTTCCACCGCCGCCGGCAGACTGTTCTCGGACTCAACACTGTCAGCCACAATCATCTTCTCAGATGGCCATTGATTATGCCAATCGCCCTGCTTATCAAGGAAGCGAAGATCAAAACCTTTGACCTGGCCAAGCATCGTCTGCGGAAAAATCGTTGTCCCCCGCGCCCAATCCGGCAAAGGCCTGCTTTCCCGGATCAGATCGTGATCGACCAGCAGGTAGCGGAGCCGCTGCGGACTGCCATTGGCCCGGCCAGGGGTTGCATGGGCTTGCCCGCTTCTGGTGAACTCAAAACCTTTCCCCGTCCCATAGAGCATAGAGGGTTGAGGGTCGCCATTTTCATCACGGACGCCCCGGGCCTGAGCCTGTTGAATATCCAAGCCCAGCCGCGCCATGGTCATCTGGAGCGCCGCCAGCCGCTCGCCCTCCAGACTGGTCTGTTGGCGGCTGTCAATCATCGCCCGCAGGCTGTTGTAGGTAAGCAGCGAAAGCAGCGCGAACAGAACCAGAGTCACCAGCAGTTCCAGCAGGGTAAAGCCGCCGACCTTGGGTTTTGGCCTGTAATTCATCCGCACTCAGCGCCTCCGGAACATGGTCAGCCTTGCCGCCGGTTCGCCCTGCCGTTTCTCGGCCCAGACCAGAATTTCCACCCGCCGCAGGCCCGTTTCCGAAGTTTCATGGGCCATGATGGCCCAGCCCCAGGGCTTGTCGGCCATCATGGCCAGGCCTTCCTTTTTTTCCTGTTCCAGGCTCTGCGGGGCCAGTTCCAGTTCGGCGGCCTTGTTCATCGCCACCCAGTGGGCGAAGGTCTGCTGTTTGAGATAATAAATATTGTTGATCGCGTTCCCTGAGGCCTTGACCGCGCTGATCGCCACGATGCTCAGCACCGCCAGGGCGATGAGAATTTCAATCAGGGTGAAGCCGTTTTTGGCAAACCTTGGCGAGTTGCTCATCGGACAAGTTGATTCAGTTCAAATATCGGGAGAAGGATGGCCAGAACAATGGTCAGAACTACCCCGCCCATAATCAGGATCATCACCGGCTCAAAAAGACCCATGCTCGCCGAGAGTACCGTTTCGGTTTCCCGTTCCTGGGCGATGGCGGCCCGCTCCAGCATCTGCTCGAGATTGGAGCTGGCTTCGCCGCTGGCGATCAGGTGCATGGTCAACGGCGGGAAACAACCTTCGGCGGCCATCGATTTATGGATACTTGCCCCCTCCCGGACTTTAAGCCGAACCCGGTCGAGAGCTTCGCGTAAGGTCCGGTTGGTCACCACCCGGGAAGAAATCTGCAACCCTTCCAGAACCGGCACCCCGCTGGCGATAAGAATACTGAAAGAACGGGCGAAACGGGCCGCATCCAGGGTGCGGATGAACTTGCCTATCAGCGGCAAGCCCAAGAGGAGACGATGAATCAGACAGCGGACATCCTGCCGTTTCATCAGGATCTTGCCCAAAAAGATGAGGGCTGCCAGGGCAAGCAGGAGAAAAACTCCGTTATGCTGAAGGAAATCGCTGAAAAAGATGAGCAGGCGGGTCAACAGTGGCAGCTTCTGGCCGGTATGCGCAAAAACCTTCACCACTTGGGGGACTACATAAATCATCATGGCGGCAATCACGGTAAAGGCCACGCCGGTAAGCAAGACCGGATACAGCAGCGCCAGGAAAACCTTCTGCTGTAACTGCTGGCGTGCTTCGGTATAATCCGCCAACCGCTCCAGCACCAGGTCAAGATGCCCGGCCTGTTCCCCGGCGGCCAAGGTCGCCCGGTAAAGTTCGGGGAAAGCACCGGGAAACTCTGCCAGAGCCTGGTCAACGGCGAGACCCTCCAGGAGGCGGGAACGCACCGCCATCAACACGCTTTTAAGCCGGGGCTTTTCCGACTGCTCAGCCACCGCCCCCAGGGCCTCTTCAAAAACAATCCCGGAGTGAATCAGGGTTGCCAGTTGGCGGGTGACCATCGCCAGATCTGCCGCCTGAATATGGCCCCTGAAGAAGCGGCCCAGCGCAGGCCGTTCTTTTCCCCTGGCCACCGGCTTGACCGCCATGGGCAGCAAGCCCTTTTCCCGAAGCTGCTGCCGCACCTGCCGAGGGGTATCTCCTTCCAGCACCCCCCTGCGGCTCTTGCCCCCGGCGTCCAAAGCGCTGTATTCAAAGGCGCCCATCAATCCTCCTGGGTAACCCGCAAGACTTCAGCAATGGTGGTATCACCCGCCTTGATTCGCCGCCAGCCATCCTGACGGATGCCAGGGGTTTTGCTCCGCACATAGCTTTCAATTTCATACTGGCCAGCCTTGTTGTGAATCATTGCCTGTAAATGATTATCAGAGGCCATCAGCTCGTAAATTCCGGTTCGGCCGGAATAACCCTGGTGGTGACAAAGTTCGCAACCCGCCGCCCGATAAATTGGCAGCAACTCACTGTCGCCTGGTGTTTTATCACTTAGACCAAGATCGGCCAGTTCGGCGGCCATCGGGGTATAGGGCTCTTTGCAGTGAGGGCAAAGCACTCGAACCAGGCGTTGCGCCAGAACCCCAACCAGGGTGGAGGAAAGAAGAAAGGGCTCGATCCCCATGTCGCGCAGACGGGTGACCGCTCCCACTGCGGTGTTGGTATGGAGGGTGGAGACCACCAGGTGACCGGTAAGGCTGGCCTGAACTGCGGTCTCTGCGGTTTCCAGATCGCGGATCTCCCCCACCATGACCACATCGGGATCCTGGCGAAGGATCGCCCGCAGCCCACGGGCAAAGGTCAGCTTAACCTTGGCGTTGACCTGGGTCTGGCCGACCCCGTCGAGATAGTATTCAATAGGATCTTCCACCGTCATGATATTCCGGCTTTTATCGTTGAGACGAAGGAGGGCGGCGTAAAGGGTAGTGGTCTTGCCCGAGCCGGTGGGGCCGGTGACCAGAAGAATCCCGTTGGCTCGGTGGATCAGTCTGTCCATCAGGGCCAGGGTGGCCGGAGCCATGCCAAGCTGTTCGAGGTCGAGGCGTCCCTCCCGCTTGTCGAGCAGACGCAGCACCACTCGTTCGCCATGCCCGGAGGGGATGGTGGAAACCCGGACATCCACCGGGCGGCCAGCAATCTTCAGGGAAATCCGGCCATCCTGGGGCAGCCGTTTTTCGGCGATATCCAGCCGGGCCATGATCTTGAGCCGGGAGATCACCACCGGGGCCACCAGGCGGTTGAGCTGCATGATCTCCTGCAAAATACCATCCACCCGGATGCGAACCCGGAGCCGGTCTTCAAAGGGCTCGATGTGCAGATCGGAGGCGTTCTCCTTGACCGCCTGGGTGAGCAGACCATTGATCAGACGGATGATCGGGGCATCATCCTGGCTTTCCAGCAGGTCTTCCGGTTCGGCCAGTTGCTGGGCAATGGCAGCCAGATCGAAATCCTCGCCGAAATCATTGGCGATCAACGAAGTATTGTCGGCGCTGCTTGCATAGGTTTCCTGAAGCAGGGTTTCGTAACGCTGGCGGCTGACACTTTCCACCTTGAGCGGCAGGCAGAGGAAACGGCGTAATTCGCTCAGGGCCGCAGGGGTTGTCCCAACGCGACTGAAAACCCTGGCTCTCCCGTTTTCAATGTCGGCGACCAGAACACCATGTCGCCTGGCAAAGGAGAAGGAAGGACGTATGCTGATGCTTGGTTCAGTCAAGACAAATACCTATCCTAATGGCTCAGGTTGCAGTCCATCCCAGGCTTGCCCGGCATTATTGGGCCAGGGGAACAGGCGGCAAATCAGCCGCTGGTTTCTCTGCCGATAATTTATTAAAATTCAGCCCTTCAAAGGCATTGAAATCCGACAACATCGGCTGTTTCTGGCCGGGCAGCAATCTGACCCCTGTTTGTTGCTCCCGCTCCAGCTGCTGCTTGCGAATCAGGTCGTATTTATCCAGAGAGATCCGGCCGCTCATGCTCTGATCGCGCAAAATAACCGGACGCAGAAAAACCATCAGATTGCGCTTGCCCCGCTTGGTGCTGGTATAACGAAAAAGAGCGCCAACGCCCGGAATATCACCCAGCAGCGGCACCTTTTCCACGGTTTCCTGAACATCGTCTTTGATCAAGCCGCCTAAAACCAGAACCTTGCCGTCTTCCACCAGAACACTGGTGGTAATGTTGCGGGTGTTGGTGATCAGTCCAGAGGCAAAACTAACCGAGGTAGGCTCAACGCTGGAAACCTCCTGCGCAATATCCAGACGGATGATATCGCCTTCATTAACCTGGGGTTTGACCTTAAGCTTGATACCCACGTCCCGGCGCTCAATGGTCTGAAAAGGGCTGCCGCCCACCCCGGTGGTAGCCTGAGTAAAGCTGCCGGTGAGGAAGGGGACGTTCTGGCCAACGATGATTTCGGCCTCGTGATTGTCCATGGTTACCAGGCTGGGGGTGGAGAGAATATTGGTGTCGGCGTCAGTAGCCAGAGCGTTGACCAAGGCGCCAAGATTGAGAAACTTTGTGCCGAGAATATCGACTGCGCCACTTAATACGCCGAGATTGAAACCGCTCTGTTTAGTCAGAGCGGTAATGCTGGCTGAATCCTGGGCCGCGACTCCGCTTACTCCCACGCCTGAATTGGGGAAATTGGCGCTGCCGATAATCCCGGCGTGATTGTTGTTCGCCGCCCCGAACCACTGAATGCCCAGATTAACCCCCTTGTCGGTGGAAACCTCAGCGATTACCGCCTCGATCATCAATTGCGCCCGGCGGACATCAAGCTGCCGGATTACCGACTGCAAGGCCTGGAGGAGCGCGGGCGGGCCGGTCATAATCAGGGCGTTGGTTCCCTCATCGGCCTGGATATTGACCGCGCTGCGCTGCTTGGCGGCAATACCTCCGGGCTTGGGGGAGGCGACAGGGTCGGGCCGCGCAGCAGTGTCCGGCAGATCCATGCCAACCAGAATCGGGGCCAGGTTCTTGGCCTTGGCATAGCGGAGAAAAACCACCTGGGTGTCGCCGCCCTGGGCCAGGGGGGTGTCGAGTTGAAAAATCATCGCCTTGATTCGCAGCAGATGAGGCTCGTCGCCCTGCATCAGGATACTGTTTGTGCGCCCGTCGGCGACCAGGCGCAACTGGTCGGCGGAGAGCCGACCTGAACCGAGTTCCAGACTGGTAAGCATCGAAACCACCTCGCGGGCATCGGCGTACTCCAGTCGCACCATCTCAACCCCGCCGTCGGCGGAATTTTGATCCAGGCGGCGGACAATCTGCAAAAAACGCTCAACAGTGGCGGCCCGCTCGGTAATGACCAGGGAATTGCCTTCCTTGACCGCCAGGGCCGAAATCTGCCAGGCGCGGGCATTGAGCAGAGGCCGGAGAACAGGCGCCAGCTTTTCGGCCTGGATGTTCTGCAGCTTGTAAATTCGGGTTACAATCTGATCCTCTGGCAGGTTCATGGGCTGATCAGCATTGGCGGTAAGCACCAGATCCTGAGCGACCTTGGCAAGGGGCACGATCTTGGTCACCTTGCCCGCCTCCACGGCGGCAAAATCATGAACCTGAAGGGTGGAGAGAAAAACGGCATAGACTTCGGCTGCGCTCAAAGGCCTGGAAGAGACAATGGTCACATTCCCCTTTACCGCAGGATCAATAATAAAAGCTTTCCCGGTGATCTGGGCCACCGCACTGATAACCGATTCAATTTCCGTATTCTTGAAATTAAGCGTGAAGTTTTCGGCCAGGGCGATATGAGGCGCTGCAAGCAGGCAAAAAAACAGCGAACCCAAAAGTAACAGTTTATGGGGCCGCGACAGATATAAAGAAGTTTGTAAAAATCTCAAATCAGCTAACCCCACAATCTCTGGGATGAATTTTCGGGCCAGATTTGCATCTTCACCCTCCTTATTTCTTCAAGTTACGAAGTATTGTCCGGCAATCGTCAGACAACGTCAGGAGGCGGAAGAGGATCACCGGGGCAAACGGACAGTGAACTTGTTCAGGAAAAACATATCGGCAGGCTGCCATAAATCTGAAGCACTAAAGCAGCTAATACCAATAAATATACCAGCAGGTTACCTGCTTCCTGCGCAGTCACGATAAATTTTGATAAATCATTGTTTCCTGGCAGGAGACATGCTAGAATGCAAGCCATTAACTTCCTCAGCAACAATACTCAACCCAACTTTGGCATTTTCCGGTTAAGGACCAGTTATGAAAATTTCGACAAGACGGTCGGTTATAAGAATTATCATTGTCTCCCTCTGTGTAGCAACCGGCTCGTTGCTGGCCTGGAATTACTCAATAGTCACCGCGACAACCCAGAATACCTATGAGAGCCTTGAGGCCTTCTCCAACGTACTCAATCTGGTTCAGGAAAATTATGTTGAGGAGGTGGACAGCAAGAAGGCCATTGAAGGGGCGATCAAGGGCATGCTCAACACTCTGGATCCTCACTCTTCCTACATGAAGCCTGACGATTACAAGATGTTGCAGACAGAAACCCAAGGGAATTTTGGCGGCATCGGCATAGAGATAACCATGAAGGACAACATTCTCACGGTTGTCTCTCCCATCGAAGGAACTCCGGCCTTTGCCAAAGGGCTCAAGGCGGGCGACAAAATCGTCAAGATCGGCAATGATCAGACCCAGGATATGAGCCTTATGGAGGCCATAAAACGGTTACGGGGACCGAAAGGCACGGAGGTGACCATCTCCATCCATCGCAAGGGCTGGGCCGATCTTAAGGAGATAACCCTGATCCGTGATATTATCCCAATCCACAGCGTCAAATCCAAACTGCTGGAACCAGGCTATCCCTATATTCGCATCGCCAATTTTCAGGCGCAGACCACGACTGATTTCAAAAAAGCGCTCACCGATCTGGAAAAACAAGGAAAGGTAAAAGGGCTTATCGTGGATCTACGGGGCAACCCGGGCGGACTTCTCGATCAATCCATAAAGATTGCCGATATCTTCATCGATGAGGGCGTAATTGTTTCCACCAAGGGCCGGATCAAGGAACAGAACTCCGTCTTTTATGCCCATAACACTAAGGGCAGCAAATACAGCTTCCCCCTGGTGGTGCTGGTGAACGAAGGCAGCGCCAGCGCCTCGGAGATCGTGGCCGGCGCCCTGCAGGATCACAAGAAAGCGGTGATCATCGGCGCCCAGACCTTTGGCAAGGGCTCGGTGCAGACCATCATTCCCATGGAAAACGGAGCTGGCCTCAAATTGACCACGGCCAGATATTACACCCCCAGCGGACGCTCGATCCAGGCAAAGGGCATTACCCCGGACATTGTTGTCCCCTCTCCCATCTATCTGACCGTCGAAAATGATGACAAAGATGATGAACAAGGCAAAAAACCGAAATACCTCCGGGAACAGGATCTTAAACGTCACATCGGCAATGGTCTTAATGAAGAGGTGCCTCAACAGGACGAAAATACAAAGACCGAGGAAAAGCCAAAACCCCAGGGAAAAACCAGCCCAGTAACAAAAGAGAAACCGCAATTTGATGATCCAAGCAAGGATCAGCAGTTGAATACCGCGCTCACCCTGCTCAAAGGCTTGAACGTGTTGGGCAAGAAGTAATTTCGTTTTCTCAGGCGGCAGCTGCTGAGACAAAAAGGAGAGGCTCACCCCTCTCCTTTTTTATTGCCTGCGGCAACCAGCGCAAAGTAAGCACGACCGGCCAGGCCGTTGACCGGCACGACAAACAGAGGAACATTCAGGCCTCGACAAGCCCGCCTGGATTCCCAGTGGCCCGTAACCGCATTATCTGATGTATTTCAGGTATTATTCGGCCTCAAAGAAGCACACCTTGTTGCGGCCCGAATGCTTAGCCTGGTACATCGCGGCGTCGGCGTGCTGCAACAAAGCATCCATCGAATACCTTTTGCCGTGATAAAGGGCAACGCCGATGCTGGGTGAACTGTGATGCACAAAGTCGTTGATTGTGTAAGGTCGCGCCAGTGATTCGCGGATTCTTTCGGCGACCAGACCAGCCCGGCGCAAGGCGTCGTCGCGGTCGTTGCCAAGTTCTTCGACCATCAGCACAACGAATTCATCTCCACCAAAGCGGGCAGCTATATCGATGTCGCGGATGGCGACCCGGAGGCGGGCGGCAACCTCGATCAGCATCAGGTCGCCGGCCTCGTGGCCTCTGGTGTCGTTTAAGGTCTTGAAATTGTCCATGTCGAGAAACAATACCGCTCCGTAACTGTCATGACGGGCGGAGGCGGACAGGGCCGCGCTGAAGCATTCGAGAAAGTAGCGCCGGTTGGCAAGTCCGGTCAACTGGTCATGGAAGGCCAGAGAGCGGATCTCTTCCTCGTCCTGTCGCCGTTTAGTGATGTCCTGCACCATCCCCAGCGAACGCAACGGCTCGCCCGAAACGCCGAAGATGCTGGTGCAGTGTTCACGCAGCCATTTGACGCGGCCATCCTTAAACAGCAGCCGGTGTTCGATATTATAGGGCTGGTAGTCCGCAAGCGACTGCCGGTAGGCCTGATCCACCATCTCTCGATCCTCCGGGTGGATCACCCGCAGGAAATTCTCGTAGGAGGGCTTGAACCGGGCCGGGTCAATTTCGAATATCCGGTAAACTTCATCCGACCACAGCAACACCCCGCTCTGCCAGTCCAGTTCCCAGCTGCCCAGTTTCCCCAGCCGCTGCGCCTCATTAAGCAAGTCTTGTTTGTGCAGCAATTCGAGGTCGATCCTTTTCCGCACCGTGATATCGTGACAGAAAACAAAGATCTGTTGCGCCTCCGGCTGGTAGGTGGCAGAGATTTCGACGTCGATTTCCTGGCCGTCCTTGCGGCGGTGCCTGGTTTCGAAGCGCTCATAGCCTTGGCTGATCAGCTGCTCGATGTGCGCCATAACCTCCCGTACCGATTGTTCTTTAGCCTCGAGCTGGCTGATGTGCATGCCCACCAGCTCATCGATTGCGTAGCCCGACATCTTCGCGTAGGACTCGTTGACTTCCAGGAGTACGCCGTGCATGTCGATGAGCCAGAAACCGTCCCGGGCAGTTTCGATGATCATCTGGTGCTGTTTAAGTACTGCTTCGCTCCGTTTGCGCTCGCTGATGTCGCGGCTTGCCGCGTACAGAAATCCCTGCCCTGCGATCTCGATTCCTGAGCAGGCTATTTCAACCTCGAAGGTGCTGCCGTCCTTGCGGCGGTGTACGGTCTCGATAAGGGTACTTCCGCCGATGAGTTTCTGGAACCGCGGCCACAACTCCTCTCCAGTCCACTGGGCATCCCAGTCGGTAACATTGAGGCCAGCAATCTCTGTCTGCGAGTACCCGAGCATCCGGCAGAAGGCCGGGTTGGCCTCGACCAGATTGCCCTGCATGTCCAAGAGGTGAATGCCGTCCATCGCTGTCTGCATCAGGGTCTGATTGCGTTGCAGCAGGGTTTCGACCTTGCGCAGCATCAGTTCTCGCTCGCGCATTTCATCGACCAGCCGATTGTTGACTCCGGTCAGTTCATGGATGCGTTCGGCAACCTGCTGTTCCAGCCCGGCGTTGATCCGGGTTATTTCCTGCTCCCGAAGGGACAACGCGGTCAGCATGGCGTTGATTGCCGTGATAAGGCTGCCGATTTCACCTCCGCCGCCGGCGGCGGGCAAACAGACCTTGCCGGTACCCGCAGTGATGGCATCGGCAGCGACGGCAAGCTCTTTAAGCGGCGAGAAGGTGCGGCGCAGGAAAAGCAGGAGGATGGCACATAACAGGAGCAGGGTTGTAAAGCCGACCAGGATATGGTTCCGGGGAATTGTGGTAAACTGTTGCGCCATCATGTCGGGAACGCGATAGATCAATAACAGGAACTGGGCGGGGTCGTCCGGGTTGTAATGAAACCGGCCGGCGGTAAGATAGTATGGATGGGCCTGGGTTGCCACTCTTTGGAATGACAGGAAATCAGGTGAGTGTGTCTCAAGCAGCGTGGCAATGCTGGAAAAATCCTTACGGACTTCCATCTTGTTCCCGGCCTCGGCAATATCAAGCGCATCCGGACAGGGGAGATACCGGCCCTGCCGGTCGGCGACGCAGGTTAAGACATCCGCAGGTAAGCCGGCGTTGGTGATTTACAGCAAGGAACTGATATCCATGCTGAGTACGATCAGGCCAAAAACTTTTCCTTCGCTGTCAAAAACCGGAACTGAAGCGCGAATGATCGAAAATTCATGATGTTTGCTTTTGTCCCCGCCCAGATGCAGATCGAAGTTCGAAAGATGTACCTGGCCGGGAGACAGAGCAAGGGTGGCCAGGTAATTATCAATCTCGGCCTTGGAGTGGGGACGGGAGGACGTATCTACCTTGATCTGTTCGTCGTGGTTGGTGAGGCGCAGGATATCCCGGTTCTGATCCGCGACCTCGATATAGCTTGCCTCATGGTAGTCGGGATTCGCCAGTAAAAAAGGGGCCAAAATCTGCTGCAGACGCACTTCCCACTGCTGCCGCGTATTGCCGTCGCGGGCATCGTAACCTTTATTGCGCGCGGCGCGCATGATGCCGGAAACAGGCGGGGTGTTGGCCAGAAACTGCACGTCGCGGCGCAGGGTGACGAAGGCCTGGGTCAGGCGCAATTCGTTGGTGCGGAAGGCCTTTTCCAGCTGGGCGCGGCGCTGGCCGGAATAAACCGCACGCAGATGCGCTTCCTCGACGAACAGCAGCGTCAGGGCGCCCAACGCCACCAGAATCATGGCGCTGCTGGTGATACGCATGGATAACGGAAGATCGGGCAGCTTCATGGGCAACTCCGCGTCAAAATGACTTTGCACTTATGAGTTAAACCATTTTAGCAGAGATTTTTTTTCTTGGTTGCACCCAGGGGGTATAAGTTTCGTTTGAGCAGGCAAGCTGCTCAACTCAGCTTTAACAATCAGTTGTTCGCAAGAAACAAAGGGACAAAGCCGGACAGAGGGGACAAAGGAGTTTATTCTTAAACCAGCACCATTCGTGCCTGTTCCCGATCCCCTCTATCTGGTCAACGAGATGCCCAGAGGAATGGCACTTCGGTCAACACTGTGCCAGAAGCTCGAAATACCGTTCCCGGCTCATGTTGGCGGTGCGCATCAGCGAAGTAATGATGTCCGGCCCCACTGATTTGTATGTGGGGATGATCAGCGGCCTGATAATGCCGGCCTTGGAATACGCCCGGTGGTCGCCTTTTTATCTGGAGAATTCGAAGCCATCTTTAATAAAGACACATTCGAGCACTTCCCAGGAGACACTGGTTATGCGTGGCATTTGCTGAGGGTATTGTTGTGGTTCGCACAGATAAAGGGGAGGGGGATGTCAACGTATTTTCCATGCGGGCTGAGCGGAGCGACGCTATTCTTTTCCGGCTTGAAGCCGCAGGCGCTCAACACCTGCTCAAGCGTTCCCATTTCAGCACACATGGAAAGAAAAAGATCGAGGGCTTCGATAATGTTCTGCTCCGCATGGGCCATGGTCGTGCCCTGGGTGAAAACATCCAGCGACTTGCAAGAGGCAATAAATACACCCTCTTTTTCCTCAATATCCACAGGAACATTGATCTTGAGGGTGATTCTTTCCATGGCATTCCTCCAGGGCGTTGCTCTCTGGTCTCAATATAAGCATAGCGGATTTTTCCGGGAAATACCAACCGGAAAATACGTGACGGGTTCAGAACGTACTATTGTTGATTACTGTTTGTCAACAGACGTTATATGGGCTCAGCCCTCTCCTTTTTTATTGCCCGCAGCAACCAGCGCATAATAATCACGACCGGCCAGGTCGTTAATCACCACGGCTGGGAAGTTTTCCACCTCGAAGCGGAAGAGCGCCTCCGGCCCGGCATCGGCAAAGGCAACCAGGTCGGCCTTCCTGATGCAGCCTGACAGGAAGGCCCCGGCCCCGCCAATGGCGGCGAGATACACCGCGCCATGCGCCAGCATCGCCTGGCGCACCTCGGCGGAACGAGCGCCCTTGCCCATGGTTGCCGCAAGCCCCAAGGCAAGCAGACGCGGGGTGTAGCTGTCCATCCGATAGCTGGTGGTCGGGCCTGCCGCGCCGATTACCCGACCGGGCCGGGCCGGGCTGGGGCCGACATAATAGAGGAGCTGCCCGGCAAGGTCTACCGGCAGTTCCTTGCCCTCATCCAGCAGGGCGCAGAGGCGGCGATGGGTCTGATCCCGCCCGGTGTAAAGCATCCCGCTCAGGCTTACCAGTTGACCGGCCTTGAGAGAGGCCAGCGCCTCCTTAGTAAAAGGCAACCTCACCTCGGGCAGGTTGGCAAAAAAAGCAGGTTCGCTGCATAGTAACGACATAATTATTACCGTCCTCAGCCTTCGGCACTCAGTTTCTACAAGACTATCTCTTTATGCCGATGGGCATGACACTGGATATTGATGGCCAGCGGCAGACTGGCGATATGGCAGGGAAAGACCTCTATATGCACGGCCAGGGCCGTGGTGATTCCGCCAAAGCCATGCACTCCCTGCCCCTGGGCATTGATCTCCCGCAGCAGCCTCTCTTCAAGCGCGGCCACATCCGCACGCGCGCTTTTCTCGCCGACCGGCCGGAGCAGGGCTTTTTTAGCCAGCAGGGCCGCTTTTTCAAAAGATCCGCCCAGGCCAACCCCGACAATCAGCGGCGGGCATGGATTAGAGCCTGCAGCCACCACCCGGTCAAGCACCTGCCGAACCA
>MGTC01000040.1:2364-8590 GCA_001799255.1 Deltaproteobacteria bacterium RIFOXYD12_FULL_55_16 | reverse complement strand
GGCGGTCGCCGGCCACCACCTCCAGATGCACCACGGCCGGGGTGTTGGTGCCGGTGTTCTGGCGGGTCAGGGGATCACAGACCGACTTGCGCAGATAGCCTTCCTCGTAACCTAGCCGCACCCCCTCCTGCAACGCCTCATGCAGATCGCCAGTTATGTGAACCTCCTGACCCAGTTCCAGAAAGAGAAGGCCGGTGCCGGTATCCTGGCACAGCGGAATCCGCTCCCGGCTGGCGATATCGGCGTTGCTGAGGAGAAGATCCAGGATCTTGCCGGCCAGCGCCCCGGTTTCCCGGTCGCGCGCGGCAAGCAAGGCCTCCAGGATATCCGGCTCCAGGTCATGGGCTGCGGCAATGGCCAGATCACGCACGGCCTGGCAAATCTGCCTGCTGTCAATCTCTCGCATGGTTCAGGAAACACGCATGGGTTGATGGACTCGCAAAAAGTCCATCGTACCGTTTAAGATGGCTAAGCTAAAAGTTCGATATCCAAGGCGCGATGTGCTTTTGCGAATGAGGCCATACAGATGGTATGCCGAATAAGTAAAAGTGCGCCGCAACGCAGTAGATCGGGCTTTTTGCGACGCCATCATGGATTAAGCCTGCGGTTGCGCAGAGCCAGGCTTTGCTGCTTGAAGGTATGCTGGATGATTTTTTCCCGGTCTTCGCCCAGAAGAAAAACAAACTCCAGCGAGACCCTGAATTTGCAGGCAGAATTTTCCTCTTCGGAAGGCGGATCGCAGGCGATAACTTTACCAAAGGAATACACATAGATATAAGAGGGAAGCAGGGCAAGATGAACCTCGACAATCTCCTCCAGCCTGAACGGGAGATCCGTAAAAAAAGCAATACCACTGGCGCTTAGATCGGCCTTGCGCATAGTCATGGCATCCAGAGGACTCTGCCCCCCTCTGACTTGCTTCAGCATCAGGTTCATCTTGTTGTCCAGATGCTGCAAATAATCCGCCAGCTCCACATCCCGCTCCCGCAGCTTGGCCAGAGCGTTCTGGGCGCCAATGAACATCTGGAGATCAGCAAGCCCTTCCTGGTTGTAAGGAGAAATCCCCTGCTGAAAATCCTGGGCAACCGCCTGCATCTTTTCTGGAGAAACCGGATGAATTGCCAGCATCACTCTGTCCGTAACCCGAACCGACTGCCTGCGATTTAAACCTTCCGTCATCTCTGCACCCCACTCCGTCAAATAAAAGCCCTTGAACCCGCCCCTGAAACCTCGGTAATAAACCTCTGCTCAACCCTTATCCTGCCTGAGCAGATCCGCCACTTCCCCCTGCATGACAAAGCTGTGCTCAGCGTCCGGATACACGCCGCCTTTGACCTCATCCCGAAAAACCGCGATGGCCCCGGCGATCTGCGGGGCCAGATCCGCGTAGCGCTTCACGAACCCTGGCACAAACTTCTCAAACATGCCTAAAAGATCATGGCTGACCAGCACCTGCCCGTCGCACTGCGCCCCGGCCCCGATACCAATAGTGGGGATGGCGATGCTTGCGGTGATAGCGGCGGCCAGCTTATCGGGGATACACTCCAGGACAAGGGCGAAGGCTCCGGCCTCGGCCAGCCCCTTGGCCTCGGCCAGCAAACGCCGGGCCGATTCGGCATCCCGGCCCTGCACCTTGTACCCGCCCAGCGCTCCGGCGGTCTGCGGGGTCAGGCCAATGTGGCCCATCACCGGGATCCCGGCCCGAACCATGGCCGCCACCGTCGCGCAGATTTCCAGGCCGCCCTCCAGCTTCACCGCGTCACAGCCTGCCTCTTTCAGAAAACGCCCCCCGTTGCTGATGGCCTCCCGCGCCTCGACCTGGTACGAAAGAAAGGGCATGTCGCCAACCAGCAGCGCCCGCTCCACCCCATGCTTTACCGCCCTGGAATGGTGCAGCATCTCCGCCATGGTCACCGGCACCGTAGACTCATAGCCAAGGGCCACCATGCCCAGAGAATCGCCGACCAGAACAATCTCAATCCCGCTTTTATCCAGGAAGCGAGCGAAACTGGCGTCATAGGCCGTCAGCATGACGATCTTCTCTCCGGCTCCCTTCAGGTTTATGATATCCCGGACTGTCAGTTTTTTTCCGATCATAGGTTTAGATCCTTGTCTAACTGGAAGAATTCAGGAGTCAGAATTCAGAAAAAATGCTGCATCATCTGATCTACTTGTGGTTGTTCTTCTGACTTCTGGATTCTGAATTCTGACACCCCATAGTCCGCTATTTTTCAGCGACTCCTAAAACGGCAGCATGGCGGCCTCGCCGTTGCTCAGCTCTGCATCCTGCCGTCTGGTAAAGGCCCTGCCAAAATGGGCATACGCCGCCGGGGTCGCCATCCTGCCCCTGGGGGTGCGCATCAGGAGCCCCATCTGAATGAGAAAGGGTTCGTAGACATCCTCCAGGGTACTCTTCTCCTCGCAGGCCATGGTGGCCAAAGTTTCCAGGCCAATGGGGCCGCCCTGAAACTTGTCGATGATGGTCAAAAGAATCCGGCGATCCATCTCGTCCAGACCTTCCTGATCCACGCCCAGCATATTCAGGGCTTCATCCGCCACCTGAGCCGTGATGCGCCCCTGGGCCTTGACCTCGGCAAAATCCCGCAGCCGCTTGAGCAGCCGGTTGGCTATCCTCGGGGTACCTCGGGAACGGCGGCCAATCTCCATGGCTCCGCCTTCGTCCATGGGCACGCCCAGGAGATGGGCCGAGCGGTTCACAATAGTCACCAGCTCGTCAGGGGTATAAAAATCAAGGCGCAACACCATGCCGAAGCGATCCCGCAACGGCGGGGTCAACAGGCCGGTTCTGGTTGTCGCCCCCACCAGGGTAAAGCGCGGCAGATCCATCTTGACGCTGCGCGCCCCCGGCCCCTGGCCGATGATCAGATCCAGCTGATAATCCTCCATAGCCGGATAGAGGATCTCCTCAACCACATGGTTAAGGCGGTGAATCTCATCGATGAAGAGGACATCGCCCTCTTGCAGGCTGGTAAGGATGGCGGCCAGATCGCCGGCCCGCTCGATCACCGGGCCGGAGGTCACCCGGATATTGGCGCCCATCTCGTTGGCGATAACATAGGCAAGGGTGGTCTTGCCCAGGCCGGGAAAGCCGTGCAGCAGAACATGATCCAGGGCCTCGCCCCTGGCCTGCGCCGCCTTAAGGGCAATGCCGAGATTACTCTTCAGCTGCTCCTGGCCGATGTACTGAGCAAGCAATTTGGGCCGCAGCGCATGATCAACCGGCTCGACCAGATCGGCCACCGGAGAAACCAACCGTTCTTCGTGATTCACACCAGGGCCCTCAAGGTCTGACGGAGAAGTTCTTCAAGGCGCAGGGCGGCAAAGGCCTCAGCCCCTGCCTGCTGCCGGACTATAGCCAAGGCCTCCCTGGCCCGCACTGCGGGATAGCCAAGATTGAGGAGGGCGGAGAGCGCATCGTGTACCCGCGCGTCTTCGTCCGGCGCGGCAAGGCCAGGTGAAGACACAGACAGCGCCTCGGGCACGAAGCGAACCTTGTCTTTCAGCTCCAGACAGAGCCGTTCCGCAGTTTTCTTGCCCACGCCGGGCAGCCGGGTCAGCCGGGCCAGCTCATCGTGCAGGATAGCCCGGGCCAGATCCGCCGAAGAGATCCCGGCCAGAATATGCATGGCCAGCTTCGGCCCTATTCCGGAAACCGTGTTCAGCAACTGAAACATCTCCTTTTCCGCCGGTTCAAGAAAGCCATAAAGATTGAAGGCATCCTCACGGATCACCGCCTGGATATGGAGAAAAACCTCTTCCCCCACCCCTGGCAGCCGGTCATGGCCACTCTGGGGGAAATAAACCTCATAGCCCACTCCGCCCACCTCAACAATGAGGGATTCCGGCAGTTTCTGAAAAAGTATTCCGCGCAGGCTGGCAATCATGATGAACTCACAAAAAAAGGAAAAAGTTAACAGGATCGTGACACAAAATCGAAGAGTTACAAAGTGATACCCGTTGTAATCGCGGTTTTTTTGCGATTTCAACAATCATGATGGCGCCTATTATGGAAGAATTTTTGCAAGAAGAGAAGCAAAAAGCTGATCGCTGTAAGCTTATAGCTGATAGTTAGCCCGGCAAATGGCGACAGCCAGGGCGTCAGCCGCATCATGGCTGGGCGCGGCGGAAAGTTTAAGCAGAACCCGAACCATCTGCTGCACCTGTTCTTTTGAGGCCTGCCCGTATCCGGCCACCGCCTGCTTCACCAGACGGGGGCTGTATTCCTCCAGCAGCAGGCCATGCTGCCTGATGGCCAGGAGAAGAACCCCGCGGGCATGGCCGAGCTTCAAGGCCGAGCGGGGATTGATGGCGGTAAAGATATCCTCCACCCCAGCCAGCTGCGGCTTATAGACGGCGATAACCTCACGGATGCCATCGTAGATCTCGGCCAACCGTTCGGGAAACGGCTGTTTTTCCGAGGTTCGGATCACCCCGCAGGTAACAAAGGCAAGAGCCTGACCCTGCCGGTCGATCACCCCGTAGCCGGTGGCGCGCGAGCCGGGATCAATCCCGAGAATGCGGACGGGTTCCTGCCCTGCCTTGGTTTTGCCCGGGGTCATGCTCAGGAAATCTTTTCCATCAATTCATCGGGGATATCGAAGTTGGCATGCACCTTCTGCACATCGTCAAAATCCTCCAGATTGTCGATGAGCTTCATCAACGAGATGGCCGTCTTTTCCTCGGCAACCTCGATGGTGTTCTTGGGAATCATGGAGATGGAGGCCTCGACAAAGACAACCCCCGCTTTCTCCAAGGCCTCCCGCACCGCGTTGAAATCATCGAGCGCGGTCAGCACCTGGAAGATATCGCCATCGTCGATCATATCCTCCGCCCCGGACTCCAGGGCCAGTTCCAGAAGCTTTTCCTCGTCCATCGCCCCTTTCTCCACCAGGATGGAGCCTTTTTTGTCAAACATGTAGGAAACGCAACCGGTTTCGCCCATGTTGCCACCGGATTTACCGAAGAAGAACCGCACCTCACCCACGGTTCGATTCCGGTTGTCGGTGAGGCAGTCAACAAGAATCGCCACCCCGCCCGGCCCATAGCCTTCGTAGGTGATTTCCTCGTAGTTCACCCCTTCCAGCCCGCCGACCCCCTTCTTGATGGCCCGATCGATATTATCCTTGGGCATGTTCACGGCTCTAGCCGAGATAATGCCGGCGCGCAACCGAGGATTGGCCTCTGGATCCCCGCCGCCCATGCGGGCAGCCACGGCGATTTCCTTGGTAAGCTTGGTGAACATCTTGCCGCGCTTGGCGTCCTGGGCGCCCTTCCGATGTTTGGTGTTAGCCCATTTTGAATGTCCGGACATGATTATTTTCTCCTGAAAATTAAAAATTAAATGCCAGCCAAATCAGCAGCGGCGACCAGGAGATTTACCCCAGATCCCAGCACAGCTCACTCTGCATTCTTCACTCTGCATTATTCATTTTCTCAAACCCATCCCCAGCACAAAAACCTCCCGACTTTCCGGACGGGAACTTTTCGGCTTCACTATCCTGGTCAGGTTGAAATGAGGACGAACCTCATCCACAAAGGCCTTGAAATCCTCGCCCTCAAACACCTTGCAATAAAAATTGCCGCCCGGCCGCAACATCTCCTGGGCGATCTCCAGTACCCGCCGGGAAAGCCCCAGCGAGTGCTGCTGATCCGCCCATTTGTTACCGGTGGTGCGCGGGGCCATGTCGCTGATGATCACGGCAAACTCTGGACAGACAGCGCGCACCCGCTCCAGCACCTCGCTGGTCATGATGTCGCCGTGCAGGAAGGCAAATCTGGCGCTGTGCCCCTTGGGGTTGATCTGCCCGAAATTAAGATCAACCCCAACCACCAGCCCCTGCGGGCCAACGGCCTGGGCTGCGTACATGGACCAGCTCCCCGGCTGGCAGCCCAGATCAAGCACGGTGTCGCCCTTTTTCAGCAGCCCGTGTTTCTGCTGGGCCTCCTCCAGCTTGTACACCGAACGGGCGGGATAGCCTTCTTTTCTGGCCTTTTTGAAGTAATAATCCTGAACTTCTTTCACAGGCCTGCCTGCCTTATCTGGGGTCTGGACACTTGTCAAAAGATCTCGCTGAAAAACGGTTATATTTAGCCTGTTTGTCGCTTCTTGACAAGCATAATCCCGGCAGGCAAGCCGAGTGTCACTTCTTCAGGTTCAAGGCCAGTCTCAACCGGGAACACTTCGTTTTTTTTCCTTGAACTGGCA
>MGTC01000040.1:0-2318 GCA_001799255.1 Deltaproteobacteria bacterium RIFOXYD12_FULL_55_16 | reverse complement strand
GAGGGCCAAACAAAGGCCCAGCCCGGACAGTCGCAGCAGCGGCAGGATGTACTCTATACCTGCAACTGCGGCACGGGCTGCGCCTGCAACACCGTCAAGGCCAGTCCGGGGGCCTGTCGCTGCGGCGCGCCGCTCAGATGGGGTCACGTCCTGAAAACTGAAGGCGACGAAGCCATCCTCTGCCAGTGCGAAGAGGGCTGCACCTGTAGTCTCAACCCTCAGGAGCAAAGCAAATGCTCCTGCGGCAAACCAATCAAGCGGGTAAATCTCAAGGGCTCAGGCCTCTATTTCTGCAACTGCGGCAGTTCCTGTATGTGCAACACCGTCTCCGGCCAGCCTGGCAAATGCCGCTGCGGCATGAATCTGAAAAAAGTCGACTGAGATTGCCGTCACTCCATGGTCTGGCGCTGTACCCTTCATCCGGGCAGCGCCTTTTTTCCATGAGCTTGCGAGCTTCACCTTGAAGAAGGCTTTTCTGCTCCCCAATACAGCCAGGCGTATTATAAGGAAATCATGACCATCAGGGCTCGGATAATTTTAATCGGCATCCTGGCAGTCGGCGGCCTTTGCCTTTTGCTGCTCGACCGCTATACGCTGGAGTTTGCCCGTTATCGGCAACAACAGCAAGTGACAGCAACGGTGGCCGTAACCAGAGACTTTTCCTCCCTGATCCACGAGTTGCAGAAGGAACGCGGGATGAGCGCCGGTTTTCTGGCGGCACCCTCGCCAAAGCAGCGCACGGCGTTAATCGAGCAGCAGGCGCACACTGATCTTCAAGTTGCCGCCATAATCAGGAAAGAAACAAAACTTGCCCGGTTGCTGCACCAGTTGCCGGAGATGCGGAAAAAGATTCTGACCGGGGCAACGCCGCATCTGGAAGCGCATCTGGCTTATTCCGACCTGATTCAAGAGCTGCTCGATCGAGTCGGGCACCTGGCCCGGCTGTCAGAATATGCCGTACTCAATAACAATCTGCTTGCTCATGTCCAGCTGATGTTCATCAAGGAGTATCTGGGGCAGATTAGGGCCAAGATCAACTATGCCCTGAGAACGGCGGCCAACCGGGGTGAGACGACTGCGGAAGTAGCCCGCCTGCAGGCCGTTTTTTATGAATATGAACGACAGTTCCGGCGTGACGCCGCCGCCAAAACCCTGACGGAATACAACCAGGGCTTTGGCGGCCCTGAGGTAGACACGGTTTTGCAGACCATACAGACAGCAGCCAGGGGCGAGCTTGCGCAGTCAGAAATCTCCGCAGATGAGTGGTTCCGGCTGGCGACCAGGGCCATCGATCAGCTCAAGGCCGTGGAAGACTGCTCCCTGGCCCTGACCACCGCCGACAACGACAATTTTCTCCACGCCCTGCGCCAACGGCTGCTGATTTACACCATCGTGGTCTTGTTGCTCGGCAGTCTCACCCTGGCGCTAGTGGCTCATACGGTGCGCGGCATCTTGAGCGCTTTAAGCCATCTGCTGACAGAGATCGACCTGATCAGCAAACAGCAGGATTTCAGTCGGCGAATCCCGTTGCGCACCCGCGATGAAATCGGCATCATTACCCGGGCCTTCAACAAGCTGCTGGAGATTATCGACCGGCTTTTCAAGGAGAAAGATTATCAGGCCGGCACCGATCAACTTACCGGACTGATCAACCGCCGCCGGTTCACGGAATTTCTGGATCGGGAAATAGCCCGCCGCCAGCGGCACTTTGAGCCGCTCTCCCTTATCATGTTCGATATCGATCATTTCAAGCGCGTCAACGATGATTACGGCCATGAGACCGGAGATCTGGTGCTTAAGGAGATGGCGCAACTGGTGGGCGGCACGGTTCGACGCACCGATATTCTGGCCCGCTGGGGCGGAGAAGAATTTATGATTCTTCTGCCTGGCACCACCGGCGAGGCGGCGGCAGGTTTCGCGGAAAAGCTGCGGGGCGGCATCGAAAGCCATGAATTCCCCCAGGTCGGCCGGGTCACCGCCAGCTTCGGGGTAGCCTTCCTGGACAAGAAGAAAACTGATGCGAAAACCCTGCTCAATCACGCCGATCAAGCCATGTACCTCGCCAAACAGGAAGGCCGGAACCGGGTTGCCAAGCAATGATCGGACTACCCGTCCTGCCGGATAGGGGAAAAACCGGCGCAGTAAACAAGGGCGCCCGAAGACAGGCACCAACAAATATACCAACAGAAGCACAGGAACACCTGGGAAACGGCGGGAGCTGACGAGACGTAAAAAAGCCCGCTTTCCTTTTCAGGGGCGGGCTTTATGGACTTCCCCGGACTGTGCCGGTTTTACTACTGGTACCGAAGGCCGGACTC
>MGTC01000039.1:2375-7612 GCA_001799255.1 Deltaproteobacteria bacterium RIFOXYD12_FULL_55_16 | reverse complement strand
GTCTTGTCAATACTTTTTTCTGCTTCTGGCAGATTTTTTCAAAGATCGCGAAACTCTAAAGTCCAGTACTGAATTCTGACTCCTGACTCCTGACTCCTGACTCCTGAATTTCCCCTTTCATTCCGGCAAGCGCATGCCATTGCCGCGTACCACCTTGAGGCAGGCCGCCGCCACAGCAGCGTCGTATTGCAAGCCGCTGCCGCGTTCGATCTCGGCTAAGGCGGCCTCCATCCCCAGGCTGGCGCGGTAGGGACGATGCGAGGACATGGCTTCGACCACGTCGGCGACGGCGAGGATGCGCGCCTCCAGCATGATCTCCTCGCCCTTGAGTCCGGCCGGGTAACCGCTGCCGTCCAGGCGCTCGTGGTGCTGGACGATCATCTGCGCCATGGGCCAGGGAAAGTCGATATCGGCGACGATCTGGTGCCCGGTTTCCGGGTGTTGCTGGATTAACTGGAACTCAATCGCCGTCAACTTGCCGGGCTTGGAGAGGATTTCCGCTGGTACGCTGATCTTGCCGATATCGTGGATCATGCCGCCGAATTTAAGCCCTTCGATTTGCGTGGGGTCAAGATCCAGGGCCATTTCCTTGGCGATGGCGAGCGCCAGCGCGGTCACCCGTTGCTGGTGGCCGGCGGTGTAGGGGTCACGCATTTCCAGGGTGCGGGCCATCACCTTCACCGTACTCTGCATCGCCTGCTCGAAGTGGCGCAGGTAAAGGTCGCGCTCTTTGCTCATCCGCAGGGCCGCGAGGCCATAGGCCAGATCAGCGGCCAGTTCTTCCATCAGCGTCACTTCCGCAGTGTCAAAGGTGTTCGGCTGGGTCGAGAAGATCGTCAGGGCGCCATGAAGCTGCCCGTCGTTGAGCAGGGGCATGGAGAGGATAGACTGCACCCCGAGTTCGCTCAGTTCACTAAAGTCGCATTCGGGTGTCGTATTGAGCTGGTTGCAGACCTGGGTGCGGCGGCTGCTCAAGGCGGCGCTCACCAGGCAGTGGCGCAGATGTTTGGGGTCGTTGTCTAGTTTAGCATGGGTCTGATGCACCGCTTGGTTGCCGTACCAGGCCAGCGGCGTGTTCATGCCGGCAGGCGCCTCAACGGCCACCCAGGCCAGGATATAGCCACCGACTTCGACAATGTCGCGACAGATGGCTTGCAGCAGATCCGCTTCCGAACGGGCGTGCACCAGGTTTTGATTGCAGGAGCTGATGGTGCGCAGGGTGCGATTGAGGTGCTTGATCTCGTTTTCCGCCGCCTGCCGCTTGGTGATATCTTGCACCGTGCCCAGCGAACGCAGGGGCTGGCCTGCGGCATCGAACTGGGTATTGCAGCGCTCGTTGACGTATTTTACTCGCCCGTCGGGCAGCAGGAGGCGGTGCACGATGTCGTAGGGCTGATTATCGCTAAGTGAGCTGGTGTAAGCGTGATCAACAAAATCGCGGTCGTCGGGATGGATGGCGTCAAGAAAGTCGGCGTAGGTTGCGCCAAAGGCCGCTGGATCGATCTCGAAGATGCGGTAGGTTTCGGCGGACCAGAGCAGCCGGTCGTGCGCGAGATCGAGTTCCCAACTGCCGATCTGGGCGAGGTGCTGGGCCTCGTTGAGGCTGGCTTCACTACGGCGCAAGGCCGCCTCGTCCTCGCGCTTTTGTGCACGCAGAGCCTTTTCTTCCAGGGCGCGCTGCACTGCGGCAGGCAGACGGCCCAGGCGATCCTTGAGGATGTAGTCGATGGCCCCCTGTTTGATGGTTTCCACGGCCCGTCCCTCGCCCATGGCGCCGGTGACGAAGATGAAAGGGATTTCCGGCGCGGTCTTCTGGGCGATGGCCAGGGCGGCTATGCCGTCAAAACCTGGGAGATGGTAGTCGGCCAGGATCAGATCCGGCTTGAATTCGTCCAGTGCGGCAGTGAAAGCCGCCATGGTCTCTACCCGCAGGGCGGTGAATTCGAGACCGGCCCGGCGCAGGGTTCTTTCGTTCAACTCGGCATCGGTGGGGGAATCCTCCAGAAGCAGGAGGCGCAGCGCTTCGCTCATGCTTGTTCGCCTCCTGGCGGCGGCGGTACCTGATTGATGAGCAGCCAGTACATGCCCAGCTCGGCCACCGTGTGGGCGAACTCGCCGAAGGCCACCGGCTTGGAGACGAAGCTGTTCACCCCTAACTGGTAAGTGGCAATGATATCGCGTTCTTCCTTGGACGAGGTCAGGACCACCACCGGGGTCAGGCGGGTGCGCGCATCGGCACGCATCTGCCGCAGCACCTCGATGCCGTCCACCTTGGGCAGGCGCAGGTCGAGCAGCACCACCCGTGGCTGTGGCGCATCGGCGCGGGCAGCAAAGTCACCGCGCGCAAAGAGAAAGTCGAGCGCCTCCGCCCCGTCTTTCACCCATTCGACACGATTGGCCAGATTATGTTTCTTCAGGGTGCGCAGAGTCAGCTCAGCATCAGTCGGATTGTCTTCCACCAGCAGAATGTCCGGATTCATGGTTGTCTCCATATTAGAATTTAGTTTACCACGAAGGTCACGAAGAGCACGAAGGGTTTACAATCTGAAACGCTTGATCTATTTTTTCATCTTCGTGTTCTCTGTGCCCTTCGTGGTGAATAGTTGAGATTTGTTTACCACGAAGGACACGAAGAGCACGAAGGGTTTACAATCTGAAACGCTTGATTCCATTTTTCAATAACCTGGTATTGAAGTTGATCAGTAAGCCTGTTTTGATATGCGCGAGCTTCAGGTAAGTCAGCAACTGGGCAGCATGGATCGGTTGAAGGGTGTCAACGCTCTTCAATTCGACAATCAGCCTGCCTTCCACCATCAGATCCACCCGATACCCACAATCAAGGTGTAACCCCTTGTATTCAACAGGTAATACCATTTGAACAACGTATTCGAGGCCATGCGCCGTCAATTCGTGGGCCAAACACTTTTCGTAGGCTGACTCCAGCAAACCAGGCCCAAGCTCACGATGTACATCGATCGCAAACCCAATCACCTGTTTCGAAAGTAGATCAAATTCCATCTTCGTGTTCTCTGTGCCCTTCGTGGTGAATAGTTAAGATTTTGTTTACCACGAAGCACACGAAGAGCACGAAGGGTTTACAATCTGAAACGCTTGATCTATTTTTTTTCATCTTCGTGTTCTCTGTGCCCTTCGTGGTGAATCGTTACTCCCCGTCCTCCCTCGGCAGGCTAAACCAGAACGTCGCCCCATCGCCAACCCGCCCTTCTGCCCACACCCGGCCCCCGTGCTTGAGGACAAAGCGTTTGACGATGGCCAGGCCGACGCCGGTGCCTTCGAACTCGTCCATCCCGTGCAGCCGTTGGAACAGGCCAAACAGCTTGGCGGTATAGGCCGGGTCGAAGCCGATGCCGTTGTCCTTGAGGTAATACAGGTTTTCTGCACCCTCCGTGCGTCCGCCGACCTCGATCACCGCTGGTGTCCGGCCTCGGGTGAATTTTATCGCATTACCCAGCAGGTTCTGCCAGACTTGACGAATGGCGGCGGGGTCGCCAGAGGCGGTGGGCAGATCGGTCAGGCGCAGGTCGAAGTCGCGTCCCTGCCGTTGCGGTTCCAGGCCTTGCCAGACCTCGCCCACCAGGGCGGCCATATCCAGGCGGATCATCTGTAATTCATGTCGGCTGGCGCGGGCGAAGGCGAGGATGTCGTCGATCAGTTGCCCCATCTTTCGGGCGTTGTCGCTCACCACCTGCAACAGACGCTGGCCTTCCGTGTCCAGGGCCTGGGCGTAGTCTTCGCGCAGGATGGCGGAAAAGCCGTCGATGGCGCGCAGCGGCGCACGCAGGTCGTGCGACACCGAGTAGCTGAAGCCTTCCAGGTCAGCGTTGGCGGCCTCCAGCTCGCCGGTCCGCTGGAGGATGCGTTGCTCCAGGTCGATGGTGAATTGGCGGATTTTTTCTTCGGCACGCTGGTGTTGCACGATGCGGTACAGGTCATAACTGAAGAGCTTTAGCGTTTCAACGTCATGTCCGTCATAATCCCTGGCGGCATTGCCAACCCCGACGATCATCCGTACCAGCGGCCCTTCAAATACCGGCACGCTGATAAAGCGTTGCAAAGGGGAATGTCCGGCGGGAAGCCCTTTCTTGCCGGGGGCCGTGGCGTAATCATTGATGATGATTGGCTGTTTTAAGAGAACCGTGTCCACCCAGATCCCCGCAGAGGCAAGTGGATAATGACGGTCAAAAGCAGCCTGACAGTAGTGCGTCAAGGTATCGCTGCTCCAGGTGACCAGTTCAATCTCCTTTTGATCTTCACTGACAAAATGAAGAAAACCAATGCGGCTGTCCGTCAGATATTGCATCTTGTCCAGCCCCTGTTGCAGCAGGGTCTTCTCGTCAGTTTCTGTGGAGGTGGACAGCTCAAGCAAGGCGGCGGTACGTTCTTCCTGATGCTTGCGTTCGGTAATGTCGCGCCCGACCCCGATGGTGCCCAGACAGCGGCCATTGTTGTCCAGTATTCTGGCCTTGCGGGTATGGAGCCAGATCGACTTGCCGTTTTGGAGCAAATGTTCCTCGGTGCTTAACTCCTGGCCGGATTCGATGACCAGCCGGTCATCGGCCTGGTATTTGGCGGCCAGTTCGGGCGGGAAGAAGTCTTCGTCGCGATGGCCGATGATGGCCTCGACGGCCAGGTGCAGGGCCTCGGCATAACGCCGGTTGCAGGAGACGTAAAGCCCTTCGGCATCCTTGTGCCAGGCGATGTCCGGCAGGTTGTCGATGAGGGTGCGGAACTTGCGTTCGCTGGTCTGTATGGCATCCAGTTGCTGCTGCCGCAGGGTCAGCAAGGCTAGCCGTTGCGCGGTTTCGCGGCGGCGAGCCAGATACAGCACCACGCTGCCGGTGGCGGTTAAGGCGGCCAGCACCCCAGTGGCGAGCAACCAGGCATAGATGCGCAGGGGCGCGGACAGCTCCGCTTGATCCACCTTGGCGATGAGCATCCAAGTGGTGCCAGGAACCGCATGGTAGGCAGAGAGCACGGGTATCAGGCGGTAATCCTGGCCGCGAAAATTACCGCTGCCGCCTGTGAGCACCGCCAGGGCGGCGGGCAAGGTGGCAGCCCGGGACAGAGACAGCCGTAACTTGTTCGCGGTGTTTGTAGCAAAACGCAAGTCGTTGAGATACAGAACCTGGTCGTCATCACGGCGCACCAACAGGGTCTCGGCGCTGAGGCTGGGCACTGGCCAGGATTGAATGAACGGAAACAGGAATTTGTGGGGA
>MGTC01000039.1:0-2349 GCA_001799255.1 Deltaproteobacteria bacterium RIFOXYD12_FULL_55_16 | reverse complement strand
GGCGACGAAATCCAGGTGGCTATGTTCGGGGAGGAGCAAGTCGGCGCGGTAAAGATCGGTTCTGCCGCCGCGATGTTGCAGCCGGGCCTGGGCCGCAGCCTTGCGCAGTTCCGGGGTCAGCAGATGCGGTTCGCCAACCTGGAGCAGTACAGAGTCTTGCGCATCGAGTAAAACGATGCTTTGGGAGGAGGGGTAGGCGGCCAGGAAGTCGGTGAGTCGCTGCCTGATCTGGCTTGCCGTTGCCGGGTCGCGGGCCTTCAGCCACTGCGCCACGGTCTCCTCCAGAAAAGGGCTGCTCACCATGAGTTTGGCTTCGATGTCATGTTCGTCCAGCCAACTTGCGATCTGCTGGCTCTTGAGCCTGGCGATGGTCAGCAGTTCGGCATTTTTCTGGGCCTCTACCTGGCGCGCCAGATAGCCGTACACTCCCCAGCCTATGGCCATGATGACCACAGCCAAGACCGCGAACAGCAACAGCAGCGGCTTGGAGGTGGTGACAGCGACGGGTTCGGAAAGCGGTTCCGCCCTGGATGCGGCTGAAGGATCGTGGGGGGCTTGGCTGGGCATGACGCCTGTCCGGGGGGTAGAGTTCAGAATTCAGGAGTCAGAATTCAGGAGTCAGGAGTCAGAATTCAGGAGTCAGAATCCTTCTAAATTATAACTGGCCTTTAGATTAGACCATAGATCATTTTGGGAAGAGCGGGCAAGAATAAATCAGAATTCAGAATCCAGAATACTGCGTGCAGCCGCCCTCCTGACTACTGAATAGTTAAGTTTTGTTTACCACGAAGCACACGAAGAGCACGAAGGGTTTACAATTTTTTAATCTTCGTGTTCTCTGTGCCCTTCGTGGTGAATACTGAATCCTGACTACTGACTACTGACTACTGACTCCTGACTACTGACTACTGACTACTGAATTCTGACTACTGACTCCTGAATCCCAACACACGAGAGGCAATGCTGACTACTGGTAGATCTCGCACCGCACTTGCTGCTTGGATGAGTATTTGCTGTTCGGCAGAAGAAAGGGTATGCAGATCGCCGCCCTCAAAATAGACCATTGCCTTGAGACCTTCGCTCGGTTGAAAATCTTGGCCGTACAGCGTCCGAGCCGATGCTAAGCCTTTGGCAAGACTGACGTTTGCCTTAACCATCGCGGCGATGTCCTGATAATCTTTGGCTTCGATTCGCTGTAAAATAACCTTGACCTTGGTCGCCATCAGGTCGTCTAATGAGGCGATCTGCAGAATGCCGTCTTCGGTCAATTCCGGTTCACCGATGCGGCCAAAGCAGACGGTTCCGAAGAATGATACCTTGACATACTCGTTTGGGGTATCGCTTCCGGGAACCAGCACGGTGATGGCTTCGGGTTGTTCTTGCAGAACGGTGGCTCCTGCGAGAAACGGGAAGGCCGCTTTCATGGCCTTCCTGTCCAGTGATCTGTCGGTGAAGAAATCAAAGTCAACCGAGGTGCGGTGGCCCAATCGCAGTGCAATGGCTGTGCCGCCATACAACACGAAACCAAGCTCTTGAGCCGGGCGAAACATAGGCCAGAGGCGTTGTTGGGCCGGGGGCAGGACTTCCATGTGGGCTTTGCACGACGGGATCATACGATGCGTTTCCAGGGCATCGTGGGAACCTGACCCAGACCGGCCAACCCCAGCCGGTAATGCCAGTAGAACCATGATCGCCCATTGTATTGGCCAATCTCAGCGTGGGCAAGGACTTCTCGCAGATAGTCTTCACCGGCCTGAGCAGCGAGCATCTGAACATCATCGTAGTCGCCGATGTTCATCACCTGCGCCACTACCCGTTCCGGCTGCCTGACCGCTTCATCCGGGGCTTTCCACCAGATGTATTTAGCGGCCAGCCGCTTTAATATATCTTGATCAATTTGGTCCATGCGCGTCTTTTCTTCTTCAATGCTTTTATGATTGACCTTTAGATTCTACCATAGATCATTTTGGGAAGAGCGGGCAAGAAAAAATCAGAATTCAGAATACCGCGTGGATACGCCCTCCTGACTACTGACTCCTGACTACTGAATTCTGATTCCTGGCTTCTAAATCCCTAATCTGTTAGAGTGTCGCCCATGGAAAAACAACCTGCACAAAACATGGAACTGCTTGCCCCGGCTGGCACCATCGAGGCCTTTGAGGCGGCGGTGGAGAGTGGCGCTGACGCCATCTATATCGGGGCCCCGGCCTTTAATGCCAGTGTGGCTGCCGCCAGGGCTGGGAACAAAAACATATTTTTTGCCATTGCCATAATAACAAACAGGTAAACCCCCGGCTCTGCCGGGGGACTCGCAAAGTTTGACAATTCCGGGAATAAAAGGAAGTCTCA
>MGTC01000038.1 GCA_001799255.1 Deltaproteobacteria bacterium RIFOXYD12_FULL_55_16 | reverse complement strand
GGTAAAGGCCAGAAAAAGCCGCAACAGTCGGTTGCGCCACCAGCCGCTAAAGGTGGCCATATCCTGAAGAACGGTTTCAAACTCTATAACCAGCGGCGGTTGACTCATAACCTGAACAAAGGCCGTGACATGTCCCACGCCGAGGATGGGCAAAAGGGTGGTGATGGGCGCCCCCACAAAGGCGCTGAAGATGGTGAAGGGATGGGCCAGCGCCAGGATGGCCCCGAGGGCTGCGGGAAGGCCGGTGGCCAGAATCCAGAAGAGCAGATTGTCGCCAGCCACCTCCGCGCCCTTGGTAAGGGCGATTCCAAGCATGGCCGCCACGATCAGGGCGGGGATGGCCCAGCCAATCACCTCCCAGACCTTGGAAACGGGGGGGATCAGGTTGATCTCTTCCATCTGCTCGCTGCGATCCTCGCCAAGCGCTATTTTTATTCCGGCCACATGTCCGGCTCCCACCACGGCCACCAGCCTTTTGCCTGTGGAGGCCTTGATTTTTTCGGCCAGAAAGGTGTCCCGTTCGTCAATGAGCACCCTTTTCAGTTCGGGCATGGCCTGGCCTAGTTCAGCCAGCAGTTCGGAAAGCACATCGCTTTCTTTCAGCTCCCGCAGTTTGTCCTCGGTGATTTCGGTCTCTTCGAACATGCTGGTTATGATGCTGGCCAGCAGATAATTCTTGCGCCAGAACGAGGTGGATTGCCAGGCCCGGCGCAGGGTGACTCGCACATCCCGGTCGCAGAGGGCTACGGGGATCCCGTATTTCTCCGCTTCCTGCACCGCCTCCAGTAGTTCGGTGCCCGGTTTGACCCCCATCTGATCGCCGAGCCGTTTTTGGTAAGAGGCCAGGATCATGTTGATCAGCAGGGTGGAGAGCTGCTTCTTGCGGATGATCTCCCGCAGGTCAAGAAGCTCCCAGGTCTTGCGCTTGGCCAGAGCCTCGTAGCGTTTTTCGTCCAGCTCGACGCAGACGCAGTCCGGTCTTTCGCCGGCAATAACCTGGCGAACCAGGTCTACGGATTCCCGGGAGATATGGGCCGTGCCGATGAGAAAGATTTCCCGGTCGCCTGATTTGAGACAATGAACATCCGGGGGGTAATTGGAGGCGGAAACCGCCGTGGGTTCAGTCATTGATTATGGTCACTTTAGAAGCGGTATTGCAGCCCGATATTGAGCAGTTGGGCTGCGGCATTGGTGAAGGTGCCGTCGATGCCTCCGGCATTGGTTACGGTTCGGCTTTCCTTGTCAGAGTACATATAGGCCGCGCCAATCTGGAGCCGGTCGTTAAGCTGGTAGCGCGCCCCAAGGGAGTAAACTATTGCCTTGGAGTCCGGTAGTTCAAAGCCTAAGGTCTGATCCGGGATCGGGGTTTGATCGAGGGCGAACCCAGCCATTATCGTCCAGTCTCGGTTCAGCCTGTGGGTCAGGCCAAGGTGAAAGGCCTCGCTGTTGCTCCAGTTTTTTGCCACTGGGGCATCGAAAAGATTATACAGATTGGGGTCAATGCTAAGCAGGGAGACTGCGTAATTGAAATCCAGCTTGTCATAAGCGTTCCAGTAAGTTTTGTCGTAGGCAAACTCTACGGTGGTTTTGTTAAAGGTGTAGGCTGCGGCCAGGGAAAGTACCGCTGGAGCAGGCACCATAACCTCGGCATCACGGTTGCTGTAAACAGTGGCGCCGCCAATACCAAGCGTAGCCTCTCCGGTAAGCTTCAGATTGATCTTGGAACGGTAGGTTGCCGCCAGAGAAAGGTTGCTGATTGGTTTATAGGTGACGGCCAGGTTGTAGCCGTAATCCAGGCCAGTGCCTTCGAGATCCCGCGTTGCGAAAGCAAGATAACCGAGGGTGTCGCTGCTTTTTACCCTGCCCGTGCTGTAAATCGCCCGAACTCCTGCGGCCAGAGCAAGCTGGCTGTTTACCTGGTACGCAAGGCTGGGGTTGATCTCGTAGGTTTGCAGGGTAAATTCTTCCGCGGTCATCCGGGGGAACGGAGATTCCCGCCGCTGAGAAAGGCCGAAGGGATAGACGACGGAAAGACCAAAGCGGAAGTTGTTGTAGCGTGGCGAGACAAGATGAAACTGCGGCAGGATAAAGTTTTCTGTTCTGGAGCCATCGTTTCGGCTGGAATCTGTTTTATCAGCATAATCAATGCTTGCCAGCTTAAGCCAGGTGAAGCTGAGGTCGGAATGCCAGCCGTCTTCCAGCCAGCTCATATTGGCCGGATTGTAATAACCCGCATCGGCGCCAGGAGTATTGGCCACGCAGGCGCTGCTGAGCGCGACTGCATTGGTGGATTGTTCCGGCACCCGATAGCCAGAAGCAAAGGCGGGGCCAGCTCCCAGTATCCAGATCAGGGCGGCAACAGTGATTTTCTTCTTCATCTCAGCTTTCCTTTCGATCTTTGCCAGAATCCTGATGAGATAATCATCATTGATCGTTGCCCGCTATATCAACCAGAATACCGGCTCTTGTCAAGAGTTGACTTGTCATCTCAAGGATCGACGGGGGCGGATTCCCGTCCTGGCCAGCAATTTGAG
Source organism: Deltaproteobacteria bacterium RIFOXYD12_FULL_55_16 (assembly GCA_001799255.1). GTDB lineage: Bacteria > Desulfobacterota > Desulfobulbia > Desulfobulbales > Desulfurivibrionaceae > Thiovibrio. The sequence continues at coordinate 2,679 of MGTC01000038.1, read as the reverse complement.
GTGTTTTTTGACATGACGATGCGCTATATTGCCTCAGCACTGGGAGTTGCACTTCGAACTTGAATCCACGATCTGGGCATCTGACCCCGGAAGCATCCCTCAGGAACAGAAGGCAGAAGGAAAATTTCAGGCAGACAAGGGAGCAAAAACCATGAGCGCCACTATTAACGAACAACTCGGCACCACCGGGATTATCTGGCAGCTGAGCGACCTTTACCAGGGACTTGCTGATCCCCGGATCGAAACCGACCTCGCCTGCTGCGAGCAGGAGGCCTGCGCCCTTAAGGAGCAATACGCGGGCCGGGTCGCAGGTCTTGAGGCGAGCGAGCTTTGCGCTCTGGTTTCGCACCTGGAAACCCTGGAAACCCTGATGGGCCGGATTGCCACCTTCGCCTTTCTCAACTTTACCACCCAGATCCAGAACGCTCCGGCTGGCGCATTCCTGCAAAAGATCAAGGAGGCGGGCAGCCGGATTGGCAGGGAGACGGTATTTTTCGAGCTGGAATGGAGCAAGCTTGAAGACGGCGCGGCAACCCCCTTGCTGGCAGACGAGAACCTGCGTCACTACCGCCACCATCTGGCAAGCATGCGGCGCTATGCCCGGCATCTCCTGTCCATGGCCGAGGAAACCCTGCTCATCGAAAAGGCGCCGGTGGGCCGCTCCAGCTGGAGCAACCTCTTTGAAAAGGTCATGGGGCATCTCAAGTTCGGGGAAAAACAGCGGACTGAAGAGGAGGTGCTGACCGATCTCTACAGCCCGGAGCGCGCAGTCCGGGCCCAGGCGGCCGATGAACTCACCGCTGGGCTCGCCAGCCAGCTCCACGTTCTGAGTCATATCTTCAACACCCTGCTGGCCGAGAAGATGATCGACGACCGGCTGCGCCGCTATGATTCCTGGGTCAGCTCCATGAACCTCTATAACGAACTGGAGGATCATACCGTCACGGTGCTGGTCGAGGCGGTCAGCAGCCGCTACGACATGGTTCAGCGCTACTACCGGCTCAAGAAAGAGATCCTCGGCCTGGCTGAGCTGTACGACTACGACCGCTACGCCCCTCTGCCCCACCTGCCCACGACCCAAGTAGACTGGCAGACCAGCAGGGAGATGGTGCTGACCGCCTTTCACGAGTTTGCTCCAGAGATAGGAGAGATAGCCGCCCTGTTTTTTGAAAAACGCTGGATCCATGCCCCGATCCTCGAAGGCAAGCGCGGCGGGGCCTTTGCCCACCCCTGTGTGCCGGAGGTGCATCCTTATGTGCTGCTGAATTATACCGGCAGCCTGCGCGACATCTCCACCGTGGCCCATGAGCTGGGGCACGGGGTGCATCAGTATCTGGCCGCTGAAAACGGCTATTACAATTCCTCAACCACCCTGGTTCTGGCCGAGACTGCCTCGGTTTTTGCCGAACTGCTTTTGTTCAAATCCCAGGTCAAGCTGCTGACCAACCCTGAGGAACGCAGGGCCTTCATCTGTCAGAAGCTGGAGTCCATCTTTGCCACGGTCTTCCGCCAGGTTGCCATGAACCGCTTTGAGCATGCGGTACATAACGCCCGGCGGGAGAGCGGCGAACTTTCCCCGGAGCAGTTGGCCGAGTACTGGCTGAAAACCCAACGAGCCATGTTTGCCGATTCCGTAACCCTGCGGGAGGACTATGGCCTCTGGTGGTCGTACATCCCCCATTTTCTGAACACCCCCGGCTATGTTTATTCCTACGCCTTTGGCGAGCTGCTGGTGCTGGCCCTCTACAATCTCTACCAGGAAGATCCGGCGGCCTTTGTCCCCAGATACCTCGATCTGCTGCGCGCCGGAGGCAGCAACACCCCGGCTGAACTGCTCAAGCCCTTCGGCGTCGATCTGGATGATCCGGCCTTCTGGCTGGGCGGGTTGAACACCATCGACGGGATGTTGAAGATGGTGGAATAATGCGGGGTGGGAAGACCATTGGGGGCAGATTTAACATCATGACTTTCAAGGCGCATAATGCGTCTGACTGGCCAGTTAAACAATTACAACCGAAAGAGTAACGATGAAATTCACGCGAAAAAATATCCAGCGTCTGGTGACTGCCTGTCTGACCTGCTGGCTCGGCACATATTCAATGATCGTCCATTCGGCTGATCTGCCACCGGGTGCCTCTGCGGTATTTCAACTCGCGCAGCAAGGACGCTGGTACGCCGATAGTGAAAAGCTCCATCCTCAAGTGTTTCCCACCTCAGACGGGCAGAGTTTCCTGGCGGTTTGGAAACCAAATAATTCTGAGCCGTCACATTGGATAGTTTCGTTGCATGGGAGCAAAGGTTTTGCTACCGATGATCTTGCCATCTGGCATAAGTTTTTGCAGGAACGCAATATCGGCCTGATCTGTCTGCAATGGTGGAACGGCAAGAGCGACGCCAACGACTCGTACCTGAAGCCGCATCAAATCTACAGGGAAGTAGATTCCATCTTGAAAAAACTCGGCGGGCAACCGCGCAAGGTGATGTTGCACGGTTTTAGTCGGGGCGCTGCCAACTCCTACGCTGTCGCGGCACTCGATGCTGGTCGCGGCAGGCGTTATTTTTCATTGATCGTAGCCAGTTCCGGGGGAGTAGGGATGGATTTTCCTCCGACCCGCGAGATCATTTCCGGCAGGTTTGGCGATCATCCCTTACGCGGAACCAGATGGATTACTGTGGCTG
>MGTC01000037.1:0-9078 GCA_001799255.1 Deltaproteobacteria bacterium RIFOXYD12_FULL_55_16 | reverse complement strand
CCCCCGGCAGAGCCGGGGGTTTACCTGTTTGTTATTAAATAAACCGCACTCGTGGCAAACCGCGAGGAAGGACAAAAGCAGAAGATGATCTATCGCGCAGCCGCCGACTGCATCCTGCTGCTGCATCTCGCCTTCACCCTTTTCGCCGTGCTGGGAGGCCTGCTGGTGCTGCGCCTCCCAGCAATCCTCCGGGTGCATCTTGCCGCAGTATTCTGGGGGATAGCGATCGAATGGGCGGACTTGACCTGCCCGCTTACGCCGCTGGAAAACTTTCTGCGCAAACGAGGCGGCGAGTCTGGCTATACGGGAGGATTCATCGAGCATTACATCGTCATGTTTCTCTACCCCGAAAACCTCACCATCGAATGGCGTTATCTGATTGGCCTGGGCCTTGCTGCGGCGAACCTGATAATCTACGGGTATATTTTCCTGACACGTCACAGGAAACTCTTGCCATAAAACATCGACAATTTCAATAAACATCAGAAGAAGATGATGAATCCTCAAGGTCGCATCCACTGGCCTTAATAGAGCGATCCCGTATTTACCTCTGATGAACACAAAACAAATCCAGGCGAAAGAATATTTTTTCGGAAATTATGGTTGACTTACCAGTACCACCTCTATAGACTTAGTCATACGACTTAGTCCTGTTAGAAGCCAATAAGGAGGCTCTTATGTCGGCAATCGTCAATGTCCATGAAGCAAAAACCCAATTTTCGCGTTTGCTCGACCAGGCCCATGCCGGGCAGGAAATTATTCTAGCCAAGTCCGGAAAAGCTTATGCACGTCTGGTTCCCCTGGCTCCTGATTCGGGAAGCCGACAGCCTGGCCGCCTCAAGGGCAAGGTAGGAGATGCTTTTTTTGACCCTTTGCCCAGTGGGGAACTCGATGCCTGGGAGGGAAGATGAAACTTCTACTCGACACCCATACCTTGCTGTGGTGGTTTACCGATGACCCCAAATTGTCACCGGCGGCGCGAGAAGCCATCTTGAATGAAAGCAATGAAATCTTTGTAAGCGCTGCCAGCGCCTGGGAAATTGCCGCCAAACAACGGATAGGGAAACTCAATGATCTGCCAGGCCTATCCAGCCGCTTCGGCGAGTTGGTGGCCGCCGACGGTTTCTCGCATCTCCCGGTCAACTACCTGCATAGTTTACGAGCTGGAGCATACAGTCTGGCCCATCGTGATCCTTTTGACAGGATGCTCGCGGCCCAAAGCGAGATTGAATTTCTCGCCCTGGTCACCATTGACCCGGCCTTTACCCTTTTCGGTACCGATACTTTTTGGTGATTCCCCAAAATAGTCAGCGTTATTTTTGCTTTCCATTCCACCCAAGTATTCAGTATCTCAGGTTGCAGGTTTTATCAAAGGCAAAAGTGCGATTGAGATCGCCCGGAATTTTCAGGGTCGAAAGAATAATTTTGCAGGACAGCATTTTTGGGGCAGAGGCTGCTATGAAGCAACGGTTGGCAAGAACGAAGATGCCGTGCGAGAATATTTCCAAAAGCAGGCGCACGAAGATCAACACATTGACCAACTGAATTTATTTGAATAGCCACCCTTAGGTGGTTCCAGATTGTCAACCGCTTTGAGCGGTTCAGGAATTCAAGACATCGGCCTTGCCGGTGGCAGCTGACATGATGACCGCCGCGACAAACGGATTTTACAATAAAAAATCAGACTTGGGAACTTGATGAACAAGATACTATTGGTCGAGGACGAACATTCCGTTCGTCTGGGGCTTAAACATGACCTCACTGCGGCCGGCTACCGAGTGGTGACCGCAGAAAACGGGGCCATCGGCATTGCCTTGATCGAGCGGGAGGTTTTCGATCTGGTGGTCACCGATCTGCGTCTTCCCTGCGTTGATGGCCTGGAAGTATTGCGGAGGGTTAAAAAAAGCGCGCCAGAAACCGGAGTGATCGTGATCACCGCTTTTGCCGAAGTCAAGACAGCGGTCGAGGCCATCAAAGAAGGGGCCTATGACTATCTCTCCAAGCCGTTTGATCCCGAGGAATTGCGGTTGACCATCGCCCGTTTTCTGCACCAGCGGGAACTGGAATTGGAAAATTGCAGATTAAAGGAAGAGGTGCGGCAATGCCGGGTCTTCGAGGAGATCGTGTCGGCAAGTCCGGCTATGGAAGTAATCTTTGAAAAAATAAGCGCCGCAGCCAGGCCCGACCTGCCAGTGTTTATCCACGGTGAATCTGGCACCGGCAAAGGACTGGTAGCGCTAGCCGTCCACAATCTAAGCCCACGAAAGTACAAGCCATTTGTCATGGTCAACTGCGCCGCGATTCCGGAAACCCTGATCGAATCAGAACTCTTCGGTCACGAAAAGGGGGCGTTCACCGGCGCCACCGCCAGGCGTCGAGGAAAATTCGAAGCAGCGCACGGCGGCACCATTTTTCTTGATGAAATCGGCGACATGCCCCTGCCCATGCAGGCCAAGCTGTTGCACGTGGTCGAAAACCGAACCTGCGAACGGCTCGGCAGCAATGAACAGGTGCGGATTGACGCCAGAATCATCTGCGCTACAGCCAAGGATCTCGAACAGGAAAAGGAGGCAGGACGTTTCAGGGCCGACCTCTATTACCGGCTCAACGTCCTGCCCGTCACCCTGCCACCCCTGCGTCACCGGCGGGAGGACATCCTTCCTCTGATGCATTATTTTCTGAAAAAGATGGCGAACAAAACAGACAACCATAATCTTACCGTCTCCACCGCAGCCATGCGCGTGTTAATGGCCTACGATTATCCAGGCAACGTCAGGGAACTGAAACATGCGCTGGAGATGGCCATGACCTTCTGTAAGGGCGGCGTCATAGAGCCTGGCGATCTGCCGGAGGCCATGGGACGAAGTGGCGAGCTGAAAAAAACGAAAGCGCAGGAAAACCTGCTGTCAACGGACAACAACCTTCCTCTGCCAGAAAAGATCAAGGTTTTCGAAAAAGAACTCATTGCCCAAACTCTGGAAGCAAAGGGAGGCAGCAAGAGGGAGACCGCCAGACTGCTGGGCGTCAGCAGGGGAACCCTTTGGCGGAAGCTGAAAGAACACGACTTCCCCTGTGCCGACAACGACCAGGAAGAATAGCCCCCCCAACAAACGAAACCGAAGAGTAAAAACTATGTCGGCAGGGCAGCCGTCTGGTTTGTTGCGCAGGCGATTCTTTCAATCACGGCGCCTTTTCTGATGGCGCCGCCTTTTATCACCCGGGTGAAGATTCCTTCCTCCGGCATGATGCATTTGCCGGTGGCCTTTTTAATAGCACAGCCGTCATTATGGCATTCCTTGCCGATCTGGGTGATTTCCAGGCGAATGCCTCCCTCAATGGCGAGTTGTTCGCCAAGGCGCAATTCCCTGAGGTCAAGACCGCGGGTGATGATGTTTTCGGCAAAGGCGCCGTGGGGCAACCGGGGCATGACTTTCTTCATCTCGCCGATACGTTCGGCAGCCAGCAGAGAAACCTGCCGGTGCCAGATGCCGGCATGGGCATCATCGTGAATACCCCAGTTTTCTTCCAGGATAATCTCCTCGACTTCATGTTTGACCATCCCCTTTTTCAGGCTGGTGCAGACAGCTTCAATATATCCGGTTGTTTCCCGGTTGTTGCCATTCATCATATTACTCCCCCTGCTCCGTACTTTTCCCGGACAACTGAGGGCTTTCCTCGTCCGTGCCCCGGATGGCTTTTTTGAAGGAACTAATCCCTTTACCAAGTCCCTCACCAATCTCCGGCAGTTTCCGCCCGCCGAAGATCAGAAAGGCGATGCTTAGAATAATAAGCAGTTCAGGCATACCCAGACCAAACATCTTGCCTCCTCCTTGTGAATAGTGACTTTACTCCGTGGCTGACCGTTGGGGCAACGCCGGCAAGGCATTGCCCCAACGGTCGGTTTACGCGTAATCTTCAGATCTTCTGAATCTTTACCCTGGTGCTGCTGAAATCCGGAATGCCGCCGCACACTTCCACCAGGGGCGTGTTAGCGAAATCCTCATCCAGACGGGAGATGGCGTTGAACGGCAGGCCGGCGCCAAGCCGGGCATCGCCTTTCAAGCCCTTAGCGTTAGCCACCCTCTTGCCGCCAAGGAACACCTCGGCCGCCCGCCGGATGGGCAGCGCCGAGGCTCCCATCTGGGTATGTCCGTAATGATGCGACACCCCCACGCAGCCTGGCCGGATGAGCCGGGTCACCTTCACCTGGCCCACGATCCCCTTCGGATTGTTGCGCGACACCAGCCGCACCTTGTCCTTGTTCCGGAGCTTGAGTTGTTGGGCGTCCTTTTCGTTGACCTCCACATAATTGGTCGGGAATACCTCCATGGACCAGGCATGGGAGGTTGTCCGCGACTGGCTGTGAAGATTCATCTTGTAAGTCACCGGGGAGAAGGGATACTCCCGGTCGATCGCCTCGATGTCCCGTCCCTTCGGGGTTCTGGGCGGGGTGTATTTCAAGGTGCCAGAGAAATATTCGCCAGTGATGGAATTTTTGGTGGTGGCCAAGTCTTCGTTGTACAGGACGACCCGCTTCAACCCGAATTTGTGCTTTTCCCCGTCAAAAACCTCTTCGTATGGGGTATTGAACACCCCTCCTCTGGCCAGAACATAGCAGACCTGTTTCCATTCGCCGACCGGCAGGATGCCTTTGAATCTGGCGACCGGATAGTTCTTTTCGACAAACTCCACCTCCGCTGGCGCTGCTTCCGGAACCTTGGCGCCGGTCGCAACATTGGCGATCGCCCGGAGATAGTAATCCTCGGCGGTATTCAGAGAGTGGAGGCCGCCATTTTTATCCTTGATCGCCTGGTCGCCAAAGCCCGGCAACCCCGCCGCCCTGGCCAGATCGATAAGGAAGGTCTCCTCGCAGAAAGGTCGCCCGTCCGCCGTTTTGCCGGTCAGAGGTTCGATGGTCGGAGTCCGGATCCCGGTGAATTTTGCCGCCGGCGCATGAGGGGTGAGGAAACCGTAATGCCCTTCGGCGTAGGTCACATCGGGCACGATGTAATCGGCGTAGAGGTTGGATTCGTTAACCGTGATGTCGATGGAGACGTGGAGCGGCACCTTGTCGGAATCTTTCAGGGTTTCGATATAGCGGGCGCCGCCCGGAATCGAATAGACAGGGTTGAAAAAATAGGTAAAGAGGATCTTGCAGGGATAGGGATATTGCTGGTCGATGCCGCTCATCGCCTCAACACAGAGGCCGCCACTGGAAAAGGGGAACCAGGGCCGCCGGGAGGGATAGCCGTTTTTCTTGAATTCCGTCGTCTTCTCGTAGGCGAATTTCTCCCGGGAAATGGCCGCTCCCTGGCTTTTCTTCTTGCTGGCAAACCCCTTCAGGTCGTACAAGCCCTCGTTCCACTTGGCCGCGCCACCACCCGACTTCAGATAACCTCCCTTGCGGTCAACGCTGCCGATCATGGCATTCAGCATCGCCACCGGATAGGAGGCATAGGTGCCGCTGAGGTAATTGCCCGCTCCATGATACTGGGTCACCGCCGCCTTGGTGCCGTGGGCGGTGAACTCCTCGGCGGTTCTGGCAATCTGCGCCGCCTCGACCCCGGCCAGGGCCGCATACTGCGCCACCGTGTGCTCCATGACCCCTTCCCGCATAAGATAAAAGGAGGTCGCCACCTTGATTGCCCGGCCGCCGTCAGCCATCACGGTTCGGTCGGCATCGAGAACCGCCTCGCCCGCCGTGTCAAAGGGAACCGGCCGGTCGTCCGGGGCAAGAACCATGTATTTCTTGCCCTCCTCTTCAGGTGCCTTGGGATCGAGATCCGCTACCCGGAGAAATTTCCGATAATTCTTGTGACCGGGATCGATGATCACCAGGTGGGTCGCATTGCTGTAGGAGGCATGTCCCAAGGCCGCCGCTGCCTTCGGATGCGAGGCGGCAAGATAACTCTTGTTGTGCCTGCCATTTTCGATGATCCAGCGGATCATCCCCATGGCAAAGGCGCCGTCCTGGCCGGGCTTGATCGGCACCCAGTTCTCCGCGTGGGTTGAGGCGTTGGTGGCCCGGGGGTCAACAATAGTAAATTTCACCTTGCCATCGGAGTATCTCTTGGCCAGGGTGGCGCCATAGGTATTCACCCCCGGCTGACCCGCCTCATAGATATTGGCGCCGAAGACCAGGATGTATTCAGCATTGACCGGATCAGCCTTGACCTCGAGTTCTTTACGCTCGGTAAAGGCCCAGTTACCCATCCGAAAGCCGATGCCGCAAATGTCTGCGTGACCGATACGGTTTACCGATCCCAGTGCTTCCTTGACAAAGCGGTCGGAAAATTCCTTCCGGGCGTTCTGGTCGCGACCGCCGATAAAGACAAAACCGTTGCGCACCGAGCCCAGTTCGGGGGCGTCGGGAAGAATAGGAGCATCGCTGTTAAGCTCCTTAATCCCCGGCACCACCCTCTTTTCGCCGAGATGGGCGAAAAGATTGCCGCCATCGGCTATTTCCCTGATCAGCTGTTCCCATTCGATGGGCTCAAACTTGCCGGAGCCTCGCGGGCCAGACCTCTTGAGCGGCTTGATGAGCCGGTAGGGATTGTAGATATAATTGGGGGCATCCTGGGACTTGCCGCAGACCGGGGAAGGCAAGACGAGCGTCTCCCGAACCGGGGTGTCGTAAGGAATTGACGCGAACCGGTGATTATAAGGATGATAGGGGTTGCCCGCATGCTTGACCAGCCTGCCGTCTGCCACCACCGCCCGTACCCCGCAGCGCGCATTACAGCCCAGGCAGACAGAATGAACAACCTTGACCCCCTGATCCAGTTGCGTTGCCGCTGATTTCTGCACCCGCCGCGGGTCGAGCCACTTGACTGCCGCCTTGGCCGTATCAACGCCAAAGGCCATCACGGCGGAGACTACTGCGGTAAGTTTAAGAAAACCGCGGCGGGTCAAGGAAGAGCCGGTGCTCACCAGGTTGAAAAGCTCCTCTTTCATAGCGCACCTCCTTGCTTGCTCAGACGATTGGGAAGATAACGAACACCCGTCTTGATCCCCAGCCCGGCCTTGCGCGAGGTCAGTTCCGTTTTTTTCAGGTATTCCGCAAACTCTCCGGTGGGGGCATTCAAGTCGCCGAAAAGACGCGCATTGGCGTCGCAGGCCTCCACACAGGCGGGCAAGAGTCCTTGTTCCAGCCGATGCAGGCAGAAGTCGCACTTGTCCACCTTGCCGCCCTCGGTTCCTTTGTACCGCTTGTCAAGAAAGCGCGCCTCATAAGGGCAGGCGGTCACACAGGTGCCAAGCCCCTCGCACTTGTTCCAATCGGTCACTACGATCCCGTTAGGCAATTTAAAGGTGGCGCTCAGGGGACAGGCCGGTACGCAGGGCGGATTTTCGCACTGATTGCACTGCACCGGGGTGAAGGCGATCCGTGAATTGGGATAGCTGCCGTCCTCCAGGGAGATCACCCTGGTATTGAAAGAACCGGCAACCGTTTTGTTCTGCGCCTTGCAGGCGATCACACAGGACTGACAGCCACAGCACCGATTAAGATCAATGATCATTCCCCATTTCCGGGTGGAGGCTGATACTTCCTTACCGCTGGCAACGGCAAGGCTCGCGACTCCAACCATGGCGATCAAGCCGTTTTTCATAAAAACTCTTCGTTCGCTCATAGGTTTGCTCCTTAATGCTTGAGGCCGGAAATCGACCGTCCTTCGGTTTCCGGGTGATCATTATCGCTCTGCCAAGTAACTTCACCACAGGAGTTCTCTGTCGGAGAGTGTTTTCGCGGGTTTGGCTGCGTCGTCCCGTCCATGGACGGGCGGGACAGCAGCCACCTCGCAGGCGGACAGGATGTCCGCCGCGAATGAGCGAAAATACTCTTCGACAGGGAACGGTTACTCGCCGAAAATGCGCCGCGAGCAGGATAAGACGCTAACAGCCGCAATCCTGTTCCACCGAGATGTTCATTTGCGCGGAGGCCTTCTGGCCGTTTTCATCTTCCACGATCAGTACCACCACATAAACGCCCTGAGTAAAGGTGTATTCCGCCTCCCGGCCATCGGCGCCCGCCCCGCCGCCGAATTGCCAATTGATCACTTTGAGTTTGCCGCTGCCGCCGCCAGTAAGAGCTTTGAATTTAACCGTGTAGGGGGCGTTGCCCCGCCGGTTGCGCCCCCCGCCGATCTTGACCACCAAGGGGCCGCCTGAAGAACCCAACGCTTCATCCACAAGCAGGCTGCCACCGAGACGCTGCGAGGTTTTTTGCAGAGCCTCTTTCGTTTTCGCCGGCAGGGGCGTCGGTGAACCGGCAGCCCCGGCGAGCGCATGGACAAGCTGCTCTCCCTCGTTGATCCGGACCTTCTTGCCGCCGAGGTCGGTTACGACCACCCCGAGCAGCGACAATACTGTCAATTCCTTGCCCTTCTCGTTGTAACTGAGGGCGAATTCAGCCCCCTGGCTCATCAGGGACGTGTTGCCGGCGCTGATCTCGAAATGGGCGAAAAGATGCTCAGGGATCTGGGCCTTGACGAAGACCCGGCCCTTTTCAAGGGTGAGCAGGGATTTCTCAAGTTTTCGGTCGGCCTCGAAAATGACCCCGCGCAGCACCAGGGATGAACCCGGGTAGAGTTCGACCATGCTGCCGTTGGACCAGGTGAGCACGGCGGCGGCATTGGCCGGGGCCTCGACCTTGCCATCCCTGCTGATGACGGCCCCTTCCTTGAGCGGCGCGCCATCGAGGGTCACCGCCCCGTCCACCCGCGTAACCCTGACGGTCGAGGCATCATCGAAGGCCAATGCCGGGACGCCGGTCAATAAAATAAGGCTCAAGACAACTGCTGCTTTTACTGCGTTAACGACTCGCATCACTTTGTAACACTCCTGTTCAAGTTGATTGAATTTGTTGAAACCTATTTGCGGTGGCGCGGCTCTTCCAGAGCGCAGGATTCGCCTCCTCAGCCAGGAGCGGCCGCATCGATGCCGACGCTCGCGGTATAGCGCCGGCCAGAGGCGTCCACCACTTCCAGCATGACGCTGTACACCCCGGCAAGATATTCATGGGGCGGGGGGATGCCCGCATTGCTTTCCTCGCCGTCTCCGAAATACCACTTGAACCTT
>MGTC01000036.1:10032-63017 GCA_001799255.1 Deltaproteobacteria bacterium RIFOXYD12_FULL_55_16 | reverse complement strand
CCACCGAGCCGATGGCGCATTCGGTAGAAGACCCCGGGATAATTGGTGGAATGACGTTCGTTGCCCATTTTGTCTCCCTGCTTTTTTTATCCAACCCTATATCCAACCTCCAGGGGATAATAGAATGAAAAAAGAGGAAAAACAATATCAATAAAGACAAACAGTCAACTGCCTGTAATTACGAGAGAGTTACAGAAAATGTTGGCCTTGCAAAGAGTTAACGCGCATAACCATGTCCGGCCTTCGAAGCCGTGAGTCGGGGGTTCGAATCCCTCCGGGCGCACCAATAAAACACCTTGTCTCTGCAAATCAAGAAGGAAGGCAGAACCGCCTTCAGTAGGGACTGACTACCCTGGCCGCCTGGGCCATGGCGTCCATGATCTCGAACATATTGGTTGTCTTGCCTACCAGCAGATCGTCCTTAAGATTGAAAAAATCCAGGCAGGTGCCGCAGGAGTAAATCTCTACCCCCAGACCTTCCAGCTCCTGAAGAGGGGCCACCAGATCGGATTCGCTGGCGGTGATTTTTATCCCGGTATTGTAAAAGAAGATCCTGGCGGGCAGGGGGCTGAGGCTCTTGATCGTCTTGATATAGGCCCGCATGAGTACCGCCCCGAGCGCCTCGTTGCCCCGCCCCATGGTCTCGGCAGGGATGACGATAATCAACCCGGTGCCGGGAAGGTTACAGCGGTAGTCCTCAGAGGCTGGCGCCTTGGAAGCCTCCTCGCCCGTACTTTTGCTGATTGTTACCTGATGAGTCTCCCCGGCGGAATGGCTGGCCACGGCAAGGCCCTGGCTTTTGCCGAAACGCTCCAGATTGCTCCGGGCGGCCTCGTTATCAACCAGCACCTCTACCGCGCCTTGCGCCATGGAGTCGAGCAATTCCTTGGCCCTGAGTACGGGCTGGGGGCAGGTCAGCCCCCGGCAGTCGAGGACTATTTTGGGCTCAGTCATTGAAACTTATCCGATCCACCAGATCGCGGATGATATTTTGGGTTTTCAGTTCCAGCTTTGACGTGGCAAACCCTGTGTCGTAAAAATCAGGGTTGATATCGTTAGCGCTCCACAGGCTTTTTGCTTCGAAATAGAAATCTTTTTGCGAAAAATACCCAGCAGGCAGCATCATCCGCAGTCTGTAGTTCCGGTTCGTGGGAATCCGTTGCTTACTCACCAGCTTGAAGCCGGTGGTGGTCAGGTCGACGAGATGCCCCAGGAGTTCGTTGGCGGCATCATCATAGACTTCAAGGTAATACACCAGGTGTCTGCGCTTCAAGGCCCGGGGTTTATTCGCCATGCCGTCCTCCTTTTGCCTGTTTTTTGGCAATACTGTCCAGCATGAAGGCAAGCACTGCGTCAGGATCCATGCTGGAAGAATCGACCATAATGGCGTCAGCCGCAGGTTTTAGCGGGGCAAGCGCGCGATTGGCGTCATCATGGTCGCGTTTGCTGATCTGCGCCAGAATTTCCTGATAATTCACGAGCTGCCCTTTTTCCGCCAGTTGCTTCTGGCGGCGGCGGGCTCGTTCCTCAGCCGAGGCGCTGAGGAAAAACTTGCAGGCCGCCTTGGGGAAAACCACGGTGCCCATGTCACGGCCCTCAGCGACCAGGCCGCCTTTTTCCCCCAACTGCCGCTGCAGGGCGGTGAGCTTTTCCCGCACCAGCGGCTGGGCGGAAACCCGCGAGGCCACCAGGCCCATCTCCGAGGTGCGGATGGCCTGGGAAATATCCTCGCCGTTAAGCAGCACCAGCACATCGTCGTCGCCGTTGGGGCTGAAGGCCAGCTCAATGGTGGCCAGGCATTTCGCCAGCGATTCCGGGTCGGCCAGGTCAATGGCCTGCCTTTCCAGGGCGAGTCCTACCGCCCGGTACATGGCGCCGGTGTCCAGATAGGTAAAGTGAAGTTTCGCCGCCAGCCCCCGGCTGATGGTGCTTTTTCCAGAACCTGAAGGGCCATCGATGGTAACAATGGCTTTGGGGTCAAGCATGCTCCACCTCAACCAGCGCCTTGGCCAGAGCCTTAATGAAGCGCTGGTTTTCTGCGGGCAGACCCACGGTGATCCGGATATAGGCCGGGTAGCCATAGGCGTTCATGGGCCGGACGATGACCCCTTGATAGAGCAGGGCCTCGTACAGCTTTTTGCCGTCGGTCTTGACATCGATGAGGAAAAAGTTGGTCTGGGTAGGAAAAGCCCGGCAGCCGAGTCTTTCCACCTCGTGGCTCAGCCAGGTGATGCCCTCGCGGGTGAAGGCGATGGTTTTTTCGTAATGCTCATCATCGGCCAGGGCGGCAAGAGCCCCTGCCTGGGCTGGCAGACTGACGTTGAACGGCTGCCGGACCCGGTGCAGATAGTCGGCAATATCGGCGTGCATCAGGCCGTAGCCCACCCTTAAGCCCGCCAGACCGTAAGCCTTGGAAAAGGTGCGCAGAGCCACCACCGGCACCCGGTGCTTGAGATAATCCCGGGCGTCAAGGCGCAGGCCCGGCTCGACAAAATCCACATAGGCCTCATCAAGAGCAACAATCACCTGATCCGGCACCCGGTCGAGAAAGGCGACAAAGGCCTCCTTGCTGAACACCGTGCCGCAGGGGTTGTTGGGGTTGTCAAGAAAGATCAGCCGGGTTTTTTTCGTGATCTGGCGGGTGATGGCCTCCAGATCGTGGTGCATGCCGACCAGCGGCACCACCCGGTTGACGCCGCCTTGGGCCTGAACCGCCTTCTGGTAGACAAGAAAGGTGGGCTGGCTGGTGATCACCTCTTCGCCCGGAGCGAGAAAGGCCGCGATCAACAGCTGGATGATCTCGTTGGAGCCGTTGCCGAAAACCAGCTGGTTTGGAGCCACGCCGATCTTTTTAGCCAGCGCCTGGGCCAGATAATAACAGCTGCCGTCGGGATAGCGGTGCAGGTTTTTCAGGCTGTCGGTAACGGCAGCCACGGCCTTGGGCGACGGCCCCAGGGCGTTTTCGTTGGAGGCCAGCTTGATGGAGCCGGTGAGGCCGTACTCACGTTCCAGCTCTTCTAAAGGCTTGCCCGGCGGATAGGGGATGAGGCTGGCGATATTGTCGCGAACAGGGAGTTTCATGGGTATAATTTCTCGCAAGGGAGGATATTTGTTTGCCAATCGTCGGAAGACTGCTGAACAACGTCAAGAGTTGAAAGTTCTGTAACCGTTCAGCAGTGCCGTAGATGCGCGTGTCAATCGTCGGCAGAAGTGCCGACAAAGAGGCCTGTACGCTATCCCAGCAAAGCTGGATAAAAGCCCCTATCCCCGAGGGGCTCTAAACATAAGGTATGCGGACCAGGCCGATGACAAAGCAGATGCGGTGCTGCTGAACGGTTACAAGGTTTCCTGCCAGGTTATTTTGCCAGCCATGATGGTCAGCACCGCCTTGCCCTGCAACTCCCAGCCAAGAAACGGTGAATTCCTGCTCTTGGACTGAATGCTCTCTTCGCTGAAAATAAACTTCTTCTCCGGATCAATAACCGTTACATCCGCCGCTGCCCCCACGGAAAGGGCGCCGCCTTCCACCCCAAGAATCCGGGCCGGATTCACCGACAGCAGCTCCACCATCCTCCGGGCCTCAAGCTGATTTTCCCGCACCAGCCGTAAGGTTAACGGCACCGCGGTTTCCAGGCCGATGATGCCATTGGCCGCCAGAGCAAATTCCCTCTCCTTGTCCAGCTCGCTGTGCGGCGCATGATCCGTGGCAATAGCGTCAAGGGTTCCGTCCCGCAAGGCTTCCCGGACTGCGGCCACATCCGCCTCGGTGCGCAGGGGAGGATTCATTTTCGCCAGGGTGTTATAGCCATCCACCGCCGTTTCCGTAAGGGTGAAATAATGCGGCGCTGTTTCTGCGGTAACAGCCACCCCCTTCTCCTTGGCCCTTCTGATCAGAGACAGGGATTCTTTCGTGCTGACATGGGCGATATGGATGGGCCGCCGGGTAAATTCCGCCAGGGCCAGATCGCGATACACCATGATTTCTTCGGCGACAGAGGGGATTCCCCCCAGGCCGAGCCTGGTGGCCAGGGCCCCATGGTTCATCGTCCCGCTGTGACTGAGCGACAGCTCCTCGGCATGGGAAATGACCAGCAGATCATGGTTGCCCGCATATTCCAGGGCGCGGCGCATGAGCTGACTATTGCCCACCGGCAAGCCATCATCGGTTACGGCAACCGCCCCGGCCTGACGCAGTTCGCCAAATTCCGCCAGATGCTCCCCCTTGCTCCCACGGCTGATCGCGCCCACCGGGTAGACCCTGGCAAAACCAGCTTCCGCCGCCTTGGCCAGAATGAACAGGGTCACAGTCTGATTGTCATTGACCGGGTTGGTGTTCGGCATGGCGGCCACAGCGGTAAAACCCCCGGCCGCTGCGGCGCGGGTTCCTGTGGCGATGGTTTCCTTGTCCTCCTGACCTGGCTCCCGCAGATGCACATGCATGTCGATCAAACCAGGCACCACCCACTTGCCTGCCAGGTCATAAACCAGGCACCCTGACTGCTCGGCAAGAGAGCCTGGCTGAGCCACCGCGCTTATTCTGCCACCGGCGATCAACAGATCAAGAAGCTGATCAATGCCGTTTGCCGGATCAATCACCCGCCCATTCTTTAAAAGGATAAGTCCGGGCATGCTAATCGCCTCCCATGATCAAATAAAGCAAGGCCATCCTCACCGCCACACCGTTGGCAACCTGCTCCAGAATCACCGAACGGCTGCCATCGGCAAGCTTAGGATCAAGCTCAACCCCCCGGTTTATCGGGCCAGGGTGCATGATGATCGCCTCAGGACTGGCGACCGCCACCACCTTCTGGGTAACGCCAAAAAAATTCGCATATTCCCGCAGGGAGGGAAAGAGAGGATCCTGCTGCCGCTCTTGCTGGATGCGCAGAGCCATGATTACATCCGCCCCCTCAACCGCCTTCAGCACCGTTTTGCTGACCTTGGCGCCCAACTCCTCGACGCCGGGAGGGATCAGGGTCGCCGGGCCGCTTACCACTACGGAGGCACCCATCTTGGAAAAGCCGATGATATTTGAATGTGCCACCCGACTGTGGGCGATATCGCCAATAATGGCGATTTTCAGGCCGGCGATTCGGCCCTTGGCTTCCCTGACCGTCATCAGATCGAGGAGGCCCTGGCTGGGATGTTCGTGGGTTCCGTCCCCGGCATTAAGCACCGAGGCGTTGATATGCCCGGCCAGCAGGCGAGCTGCGCCTGAGCAGGGATGCCGGAGGATGATGCAGTCCGGATTCATGGCGGCGAGGTTCTTCGCGGTGTCAATGAGGGTCTCCCCCTTCACCGTGCTGCTGCCGGAGTTGGAGATATTAAAGGTGTCCGCGCTCATGCGCTTTGCGGCAACCTCAAAAGACAGGCGGGTCCGGGTGCTTGGCTCAAAGAAAAAATTGATAATGGTTTTGCCGCGAAGGGTCGGGACTTTTTTTATGGAGCGGGAAGAA
Source organism: Deltaproteobacteria bacterium RIFOXYD12_FULL_55_16 (assembly GCA_001799255.1). Classification (GTDB taxonomy): domain Bacteria; phylum Desulfobacterota; class Desulfobulbia; order Desulfobulbales; family Desulfurivibrionaceae; genus Thiovibrio. The sequence continues at coordinate 57,561 of MGTC01000036.1, read as the reverse complement.
ATTTCCTTGAACGATTCCGCCGTCTGCAGAACGGCCTGAATATCTGTCACAGAGAAATCGGCAAGCCCCAGGAGATGTTTATGGCTGAATCGGTACTCGGGATCCATACGATTCTTTCCGTGAAAATATGAGGGGGTTAACGCCGCATCAATATCAGAATAGAAAAAACTCTCGCCTTTGGTCTAGAAGTTTTTTAGCAGCCGTTACGAAAGAACGATTCGTTAACTGCCGCGAGGGGCGCAGCCCTTGCCCAACGGCTCAAGGGATCAGATTGAGAATTCGCTCCCAGCGCACCCTGAAATTCTCACTGTCCCATGACCAGTAGAGCATAAAGGCCTTGCCCCTGATAGCCGCAAGATCAACAAAGCCCCAGAATCGACTATCGTGGCTGTTGTCCCGGTTATCCCCCAGGACAAAAACGGCGCCGGGCGGCACGGTTGTTGGCTCCATATTGTCTCTGGGAGACCGCGAGGAAGTTTCCTCGTCCAGGTTCTCGGCGTTTGGCTCAATAAAAGGCTCTCCGTTGACAAATACTTTTTTACGCACAATTTCAATCTGATCCCCGGCCACCCCCACCACCCGTTTGATAAAATCCTGGTCGGGATTTTGCGGATACTTAAAGACAATGACATCGTGTCGCTGGGGATCGGCCACCGCGACCCAGGTGGCTCCATTCAGAGGGTTTTTTATGCCATAGCCGAATTTATTGACCAGAATATGATCGCCAATCAGCAAGGTGGGGATCATGGAGCCGGAAGGAATTTTGAAAGCCTGCACCACGAAAGTTCTGATGAAAAGCGCCAGGAGCAGGGCAATAATGATTGCCTCGGCATATTCCCGCAGAACAGATTTATTTATGTCAGGGTTTTTCTTGAACACGTTTGAGCCTCGTTTTATAAACTGTGCCTTCAAAGTAAGACAAAAGCCGTCCCGCAGCAGATCTGTCACCCGGAAGGTGGCCACAAAATAAGCGAAGAGTGAAATAAATACAAGGGGCGGAATGCATTCGGCCAAGAAATTCTCCGTCTTTGGTCACTGGCGGGAGTTTTTGTTTTTATCTGAAGAAGACGAGCTGGAATACTGCAGGCGGAATAGTTTCGTAAACTGTCTCCGGTCGACGGGTAATAGATAAGGCGTCCGTACGGAACTGGCAGGTCGCCGCCCTGAATGTCGAAGATTGGACAATTTAAACGCGACAAAATCTGGGGTTATCCCGATTTTCTCCATTATTTCCTATCTGGTTTCCACCACCGGAGAACCCAAAAAAGCAGAAAAGGCCGCAAGGGAAAACCTCTGCGGCCTTACAAACACCCTGACTGGGACAAACCATGCCCTGGGGGGCAAAATAACGACGACGCTCCATTTTTTCTTACGCCAGCGCAAGTTCGCCGATCCAGCGCAGCAAATCCTCCACCAGGCCCTGTGAGCGTCTGCGGAATTCCTTGCTCTGAAAAGCAGGTCGCCAAGGTTCCTGCCATAACAGATCCGAAACCATCATCACCACGGCCAGTTCAACCTGGCGAAAAGCCGCGACCTGCATGAGCGCGGAAGATTCCATGTCCACGGCGAGAATACCCTCTGCGCCGTAGCGGACAACCTTTTCTCTGGTTTCGCGGTACAGGGCGTCGGTCGTCCAGACCGGCCCTTCCCAAGGTTCTTGACCCTTGTCGGCAAAAAAATCCTTCAGGGATTTACGCAGCTTAGGAGAAGATTCGCTCCTGCCCGCCAGCGGGTAATGGGCGGAGGTGCCTTCCTCACTGATGGCCCAGGTTGGCAGCACCAGCTCGCCTAAGCCCAGATCCGGCAGGAGCGAACCGCACCAGCCGCAGACGATGATTCGTTTAGCGCCAAGGGCAATGAGCTTTTCCAGGCAGATTACCGCCATGGGCGCGCCCATGGCCGGGCCTGCCCAGAACCTGGGCGGGGATTGAGCAAGATAGAGATTGCTGTGAAAAAGGAAATGTCGGCTCCAGCCTTCCTGGCTGGAAATCTGCGTCGCCTGCCGGGCCTCGGCAGGATTAACCAGGAGAAGGCCACAGGCCGGAAGCTGCGGCTCGTTTTTGCCGCGACAGGGAGGGACAACGACTTCGCTCATCAGCGGAGAACCCCGGAAAACGAAAAAGGCCGCAAGGGTTTCCCCTGCGGCCTTACAAAACCAGATCCAGTTTTAACTGGCTTACTTCAGCAACGGATTGGCGAACAGCAGGATCAGGGAAACAACCAGACCATAGATGGTCAGAGACTCGATCAGAGCCAGACCGATGATCATGGTTACGGTGATCTTACCAGAAGCCTCGGGGTTGCGGGCGATGCCGGAGCAAGCGCCGTTGATGCCAGCGCCCATGCCGATACCACAGCCAAAGGCGGCAATGCAAACGGACATGGCCGCCGCAATGCAGATCAGGGCGATATTCGCGCCGGAAGTCGCGGCGGGGGCTGCGGCAGCGGCGGCCTCTGCTCCTGCCTCAGTTGCCATGGCCACAGTGGCCAGAGCCAAAACCATCAATACGGACAACAAACCTGCTTTCTTCATCGTACTTCCTCCAAAAAATTTTTTATAATTGGCCTTCTTCATCAGTTCTCAAGGAACCGGGGATACACTCAATACAAGAGCTTAATGGGCATGCTCCATGGCGGCGGAAAAATAGAGAATCGACAGCAGCAGAAAAACTACCGCCTGCACGATGGAAACAAAAACGCCCAGGCAAAGGATGGGCAGCGGGGCAAAGTAGGCGCCAGCCAGCATGAACAAAAGGCCCAGCAGGGTTTCTTTGGCCATGATATTGCCGAAAAGACGGATGGAGAGAGAAAGAAGCCTGGCGAAATGACTGATGAGCTCGATGGGGAACATCAGGGGAATCAGCCAGGGGATGGGGCCGAGAAAATGCTTGATGTAACCGAAGCCATGGAACTTTACCCCCAGAATGTGGGTGGTGCAGAAGATGATCAGGGTGCAGGCCACGGTGATGTTGATGTTGGAAGTCGGGGACATGAAGCCCGGCATGAGGCCGATCATGTTCGCCACCAGGATATAGATGGCAAAGGTGGCCAGCATGGGGAACATCATTTTTGCCCCTTCCTTGCCCATGTTGTCCGCCATGAATTCCTCAAGGCCGCCAATGATGACCTCCCAGAAATTCTGCCCTTTGCCAGGCACCAGGGACATCTTGCCCAGGGTAAGTTTCGGGACAATGATCAAAAAGAGCATGACCAGCCAGGTGTAGGTCATGTGCGGAGAAACCAGCTTGGCCAGCAGTGTATCCCCAATCGGGCCGTGGGGTACAGGCAAGCCCAGATTCTGCAAAATAAGCGAAATAAACAGTATTGGATGTTCCATGGATGTGCGAAGCCTCCCCTGTATTTATAACTTTGTCGAGCCGTCGTTTGAAATGTTGAACAATTGTGATCCCGGAAACGGCATAAAGGAGCCATAACGAAATAATCTGAACTTGAATGATTATTTCTTGACGGCCCCTAAATAAATCCCCTTTGCTGCGACCATGACCGCAAGTCCGATACCAAAAAGCACGGTGGACAGGCCAATCAGAAGAGCGACGGTGTGCACCAGCTGATACTTGACCAGAAGGAAGAGAACACCAGCGACCAGGGACAGGCGCAGATAATATCGTAAAAAAAACAACGGCTTGCCAGCTTCAAGAGGCCCAGCGAGCAGTCTGGTTAGATCCCTTTTCAAAAACATAAAACTTAAGCTTGCAATCGCTCCGCCGATAAAAACGGAGAGGGCCTGAAAGCCGGAATAACCAAGCCAGGCCAAGCCGGAGAGCGCCGCCAGCAACAACCAGTTAAAGATTGCAACCTTGTTGAGCGACACCTCGCCAGGCAAGGGATTCGAGTTGCTGGCCACCATCAGAGATCCTTTCTGCTGGCCATGGCATAGAGGTTTCTGAAAGCCGCCGCCACCCCGAAGCCGAGAAAAATCAGGGTCAACCAGGGCGAGGTTCTGCCGGCAAACACCTTATGATCCAGATAGTAGCCGATGCCGACCCCGATAAAGATGGAGAAGGCCATGGTCATGCCAACATTGCTGAACTGGGCCAGCAACCGCAAAGTATCCTTACGGTTAGTGGACATCTTCAACCCCTGGCTCGCTGTTCGGGCAAAAAATCCCTTGATTTACGACCGATAGGATTCCTATCATGGCATCCCCCCAAAGTCAACGGCTTTTTTCTCAGCCAGCCAACTTTTTGAATGAGCATTCAGTTTTCTCGAGGGCCATGGCCAGCTCGGCTTCGCTCTGGGCGGCGGAGATGAAAAGGGCCTCGAACTGGGAGGGCGCCAGCCAGATGCCCTGAGCCTGCATCTGCCGGAAATGCTGGCCGTATCTGGCCGTATCCGCCTGCATGGCGGAGTCGAAATCAACCACCGGCCCAGGGGTGAAAAAGGCGGTCATCATCGAGCCCACCCGATTCAGGGTGGTCTGGCCAGGCAGGTATTTTTCCGCAAGCCCGGTCAGGCTTTGGGCAAAGCGGGCCGATTTGTCCTCCAGCGCGGCATAAAAGCCGGGCTGGGCCAGCTGCCGCATGGTGGCTGCGCCCGCGGCCATGGCCAGAGGATTGCCGGACAGGGTTCCGGCTTGATACACCGGGCCCACCGGAGAGATGGTGTCCATGAGTTCCTTTTTGCCGCCATAGGCCCCGACCGGCAGGCCGCCGCCGATGATCTTGCCCAGACAGGTGAGATCCGGCATGACCCCGAAGTATTCCTGGGCTCCGCCCAGGGCCAGACGCAGACCAGTGATCACCTCGTCGAAGATCAGGACGATGCCCAGTTCGGCGGTCAGGGCGCGCAGCTTTTGCAGAAATCCGGGCTGCGGCGCGACAACCCCCATGTTTCCGGCCACCGCCTCGATGATCACGCAGGCGATGTCCAGTTTTTCATCACGCAGGGTCTGCTCCAGAATCTCCTGGTTATTATAAGGAATAGACACCGTGTTTCTGACAATATCCTCAGGCACCCCCGGGCTGCCGGGAATACCAAGGGTGATCACCCCGGATCCCGCCTTGACTAGAAAGCTGTCGGCATGGCCGTGATAACAGCCGTCGAACTTGACCACCATGTTGCGCCCGGTATAGCCTCTGGCCAGCCGGATGGCGCTCATGGTCGCCTCGGTGCCCGAGCTGACGAAACGCACCTTTTCCACCGAAGGCAGGGCCGCGATCACCAGCTCGGCCAGTTCAATCTCCAGAGGGCAGGGCGCGCCGAAGCTGGTGCCATCCCGCAGGGTTTTTTCAATGGCCTCGACCACAGCCGGATGATTATGGCCAAGGATCATCGGCCCCCAGGAGCAGACAAAATCGAGGAACTCGTTGCCATCCACATCCTGGATTTTCGAACCAGCGGCTCTTTTGACAAAAAGCGGCTCGCAGCCCACGGCTTTACAGGCCCGCACCGGGCTATTCACTCCGCCGGGGATAAGCTGCTGCGCCTTGACAAACAGGGTATGCGAAATATCGGTCTTCATGCTCATGGTCTCCTTGACTTCTCAATGGTGGTGGCCCCGCGCCAAAAAACGGAACCAGCGGTAAACGCCTGCAACCTGCGCTGTCTGTCTCCGGCGAGCGGAAAATATAACAGGCTGCCGTCATACTGTCAAAATTCTTTCAAGGACAAAAAAACGGACTGCCTCTGGGGCTGCGGCAGGAAGTTGTCTGGCGCTGGTGGTTGCGGTTGGATTTTATGCTTTCTTGCCCGGCGGTTTTGAGGTAAGATGCCTTACTCTTTGGCGTTATTTTTCAATGACTCCAAGGATATAACCGGTAATTTCCGAGAAAAGCCCAGGAGATTTTTGATGAAGATTATGGTTGTTGGTTCAGGGGGCAGGGAGCATGCCCTGGTTTGGAAATTGCGGCAAAGCCCCAGGGTAACGGATATTTTTTGCGCGCCTGGCAATGCCGGGATCAGCGCCCTGGCGACCTGCGTCAAGATCAGCGCCACCGAGATTGAGGCGCTGGCTGATTTTGCCCGGCAGGAAAGGATTGATCTTACCGTGGTTGGGCCGGAAGTTCCTCTTGCCTTAGGGATCGTCGATTATTTTGAAGAAAAAGGTCTGCGGGTCTTTGGCCCCCGTGGCAACGCCGCCACCCTTGAAGGCAGCAAGGTCTTCATGAAGGATCTGCTGGAAAAATATCATATCCCCTCTGCTTTTTACGCGACCTTTACGGATCGGGAGGAGGCCCTTCGTTATATTGACAGGCAGGCCGCGCCGCTGGTGGTCAAGACCGACGGCCTGGCTGCGGGCAAGGGGGTGGTGGTGGCTCAGACCCTTGCCGAGGCCAGGGCGGCGGTGGATCTGTTCATGCAGGAGAAGGCCTTTGGCGAGGCCGGCAACCGGGTGGTGGTTGAGGAATTTCTCCGGGGAGAGGAGGCCTCTTTTCTGGCCTTCACCGATGGCGAGACGGTTTTGCCTCTGCCCACTTCCCAGGATCACAAGGCGATCTTTGATGGCGATCAGGGCCCGAACACCGGCGGCATGGGCGCCTATTCTCCGGCCCCGGTGGTGACCGAAGCCCTGCACCGGCAGGTGATGGAAACGGTGATGCTGCCCACGGTCAAGGCCCTGGCGGCGGAAGGCTGTCCGTACAAAGGTGTGCTTTACGCGGGTCTGATGATTGACCAGGGGGTGATCAAGGTGCTGGAGTTTAATTGCCGCTTTGGCGATCCCGAGGCCCAGCCTCTGCTGATGCGGCTTAAAACCGATCTGCTGGAGATCATGGAGGCGGTGGTTGATGGCCGCCTGGCGGAGATCTCCCTGGAAATTGACCCTCGGCCCACAGTCTGTGTGGTCATGGCGGCCGGGGGCTATCCCGGCAAGTATGAAAATGGCCAAGCCATTCATGGTTTGGCCAGGGCGGGCCAGCATCAGGATGTGGTGGTCTTTCATGCCGGGACAGCCTTGCAGGGCGAGACGGTGGTCACCAATGGCGGGCGGGTTTTGGGAGTGACCGCCATCGGCGACACGGTGCAGGAGGCCATTACCAAGGCCTACCAGGCTGCGGCGGAGATCAGCTGGGAGGGTTGCTATTATCGTAAGGATATCGGGCGTAAAGCTTTGGATAGAAATCAGAATTCAGTAGTCAGTAGTCAGGATTCAGAATCTTTGATGTCAACTACGATAGGAAGAGTACCTCCCCTGTAGATGTTGGCCAGAAACTGACCTGGCACCATGAACACTGCTTGATCAGGGCGTTTTTTTCTGAATTCTGAATTCTGAATTCTGTCTTCTGAATTTTAACTTTTTTTTGCGAGGGATGACATCATGGTCGGTATTGTCATGGGCAGTGATTCGGATCTGCCGGTTATGCAGGGTTGCCTGGATTTTTTAAAGAAGATGGATATCCCTTGCGAAATAACGGTGGCCTCGGCCCATCGCAGCCCGGCGCGGGCCATGGCGTATGCAAGCAGCGCCAAGGAGCGCGGCCTGAAAATAATCATCGCCGCAGCCGGAATGGCGGCCCATCTGGCCGGGGTTCTCGCGGCCCACACCACCCTGCCCGTTATCGGCGTGCCGGTGGATTCCTCCTCCTTAAACGGCTTGGACGCGCTGCTTGCCACGGTGCAGATGCCGCCGGGGGTGCCGGTGGCCACCATGGGCATTGGCAAGGCCGGGGCGAAAAATGCCGCCATTCTTGCGGCGCAGATTCTGGCCCTTGCCGATACACAACTGGCGGCAAGGCTGGTCGCCTTTAAAGAAGAGATGGCCCGTGAGGTTGAGGAAAAGGCGCAGCGGCTAGTCGGGAGCCTGTGACCGGCCCAACCTTGACAGATGAGGCTGTAGCCCATGCCTGCGCGGTTCTCCGGGCTGGCGGGGTTGTCGCTTTTCCCACGGAAACATATTACGGGCTGGCGGTTGATCCTTTCAACCAGGCGGCCCTCTCCCGTCTTTTCGCCTTGAAAAGACGCTCTTTCGACAAGCCGGTTCTGCTGATTATTGACCATCCGTCCCAGCTTGCAAGCCTGGTCGCGGAAATCCCCCTCCCCTTCACTATTCTTATGCAGAGGTTCTGGCCCGGGCCCTTGACCCTGGTTTTTCCGGGGGCCGCTTCCTTGCCGGGGATGCTTACCGGGGGCCGTGGCACCATCGGGGTCCGGGTTTCCTCCCATCCCGTGGCCCGGCAACTGGTTCGGGTCTTTGGCCAGCCGCTGACCGCAACCAGTGCCAATCTTTCCGGCCAGTTACCAGCAGTGACGGCCAGCGGGGTGCGTGCCCAGCTGGGTCTGGAGGTGGACGTTGTGCTTGAGGGCGGAGAAACTCCAGGCGGCCAGGGCTCTACCCTTCTGGGTTGTCAGGAGGGCAAGGTTTGTCTGCTCAGGGCAGGAGTTATTCCTTTTGCCGGGATAGAGGCGGCACTGGCCGGGGTAAAGGCGCAAGAGGCAAAGTGAAAGATGCAAAAAAATATGTCTTGTTCCTTTTTCTATTTATAACTTTACCGATTTGTAACGCTTTCGGTATGATAAAGCTGAGTTGAGTAGCTTGTCTATTCAAACGAAACTTATGCCCTTTGGGTGTAATTTTGTTGATCCGAAAACCGGTTTGCTTGCCGCAGTTGCCGCCTCGTGGTTTTTTGCCTGTGGCGACCGTCAAATTCAAGATAAGGAACAGAGATGGCAGACCTTGAGTGGGACAGGAATTTTGCTCTTGAGCAGGCTGGGGATGACGAGGAGATGCTGGCGGAGCTTCTCCTGCTGTTTCACGATTCTTCCGCCTCGGATCTGGCGCGGATCAAGGCTGGTCTTGCCGCGAAAGACGCCGTGGCGGTGGCTGACGCCGCGCACAGCATCAAGGGCGCCTCGGCCAGCCTCGGGGTGGAGGGGGTACGCAGAATCGCCAGCGAACTTGAAAAAAAAGGCCGCGCCAGCGACCTTTCCCAGACAGATGAGCTTGCAGCCCGGTTGGCCGTGCTTCTCAAGGCCTTTGCTGGCCTGCCATGACTGCCCTGGGCAAAAATCCCCCGCCCCTTGCTTACCCAAAATATCCTGCGAATTTGCGTGATTGAGCCATGTCCAGCGCCAAAGACATACTGAAAAAATTTACCGAGCTTAAAACTCTCCCGCATGTAGCGATCAAGGTGACCCAGCTGGTCAATGATGAGCGCAGCACCATGCATGATTTCGAAGAGATCATCAAGCTCGATCCCGTTCTGGTTACCCGGCTGTTGCGTCTGGTCAACAGCCCTTATTTCGGCCTCTCCCAGAAGGTTGGCTCCATTGCCAAGGCTGTGGTTTTTACCGGCATGACGCAGCTTCGCAATCTGGTGGCGGTTGAATCCCTGCGCGGGATGTTCAAGGGCGACGACGCCGATTTCTCGGCCCAGAAACTCTGGCTGCATTCCGCCACCGTGGCCATCCTCTCCGGAATGATCGCCAAGCGTATTTTTGGCAAGGACAGCGAGGATGTTTTTCTGGCTGGGATCATTCACGACATCGGCCTGATCGTGGAAAATCAGGTGGCAGGAGAGCCGCTGCGTGAAGCCTGCAAGGCCTTCCGGGAGGGCCAGGGGCCCCTGGTCGAGTGTGAGCGCAAGGCCATTGGCACCGATCATGCCGAGGTGGGCTATCTTCTTGCCAAGGATTGGGGGCTGCCCCAGGAAGTACTCGACTCCATCAAATCGCATCATCTTTCCCGGCAGATTAAAGATATTTCCAGTACCGGCAGTATTCTGCAACTGGCTGAATTTATGGCGGGAAAGATGCAGTACTGGCCCATTGCCGGCCCCCTTGAGGCGCTGCCTTCGGAACTGACGGAGCATGTGAAGGGTAAGATGGCGGATTACAAGATTATTATCAGGGATCTGCCTGGCGAAATGACCAAGGCCAAGGAACTGTACGAATCTGACGAGTAAAGTGCTGATGAGCGAGCCCACTTTTGACGACATCTTCGATGAGCTGATCGACGTCAACGAGGAATTGCAAGGTTTTCTAGCAACTCTTGACTCGTTGTTGCCTGAAGCCTCAACGCTTTTGCTAAGCGAGGCCGATGTCCTGCTTGCCGGGGCGCATCCCCTGGCGCTTTCTCCGGTGGCGCGGGAGCGGCTGGCAGGCGAGGCCAGGAAGGCCTCCGGCTTTGTCGCGGGAAAGGCAGATAACGGCGCCTGTTGCCAGGCGGTGTATCTTGCCAAATTGTCGGCGGTGCTGATCATTTCCTCTGCCGTTGCTCCGGAAGATGACTGGCTGTCAGGGGCGGCAAGCGTCTCCCTGTTGCGCAACACCCTTGATCTTGCCCTGTACCGGCAGGAACGGGAGATGCTGGTTGCCGATCATGAACAGTCAGTCCGGCAGATCAACCTTCTGCAGCAGCAGCACGACAAACTCATTAAGGACAACTACCGTCAGTATCGGCTCAATCAGGATCGGGAAAAAGAGTATGCCCGGAAACTGGAAAGTGAAATAGCCAAACAAACCGCCGAGTTGCGGGAGGCCAACGCGCGGCTTGAAGAGATCAGCCGGCTGAAGAGTGATTTTCTGGCCAATATGAGCCACGAACTGCGCACCCCCATGAACGCCATCATCGGCTTCAGCGAACTCCTGTCTGAGGCCTCCCTTACTGAGGAGCAGCTCGATTATGCCCGAACCATCTCCCAGTCCGCAGCAAGCCTGCTGACCCTGATTAACGACATCCTTGATCTGGCAAAAATCGAGGCCGGGAAACTTGAGCTTGAGTACCTGCCCTTTGATCTTGCCGAACTGGTCGGCAACGTGGCCGCCATGTTCAAGATCCCGGCCAGGGAAAAGGGGGTTGCCGTCAGCTGCCAGATTGACAGCCGTATCCCGAAAAGAATAATGGGGGACAGCAACCGGCTGCGGCAGATCTTGATAAATCTGGCCGGAAACGCCATGAAATTTACCGAACAGGGCGGAATTGATATTCTGATTGACTATGACCGTGAAGCTGCCGGTCAGATTGTCAGCCGTTTTGCCGTGCGTGACAGCGGCATAGGCATTCCCGCCGACCGGGTTGAGGCGATTTTTGAAAAGTTTATCCAGGCCGACGGCTCGACCACCAGAAAGTATGGCGGCACTGGCCTGGGTCTGGCCATCTGCCTTCAGCTCGTGGAACTCATGGGCGGTCGTCTCATGGTGGCCAGCGAGGTGGGCAGGGGCAGCACCTTTTCTTTCGTGATCCCTCTGGCAGAGGCCCCGGCGGAAATCATCTCCGTAAAAGAACCCAGGGACGCCTGTCATGAAAAGACGGGCGGAGGGAGGATTCTTCTGGTCGAGGATAATGCGGTCAACCAGCGGCTGGCCAGTATCCTGATCACCCGGCAGGGATATGAGGTCGAGGTGGCCTCGGACGGAGCCGAATCACTGGAGCATCTCCGGAATCAGGCCTTTGATCTGGTGCTGATGGATGTCCAGATGCCCAATATGGACGGCATGGAGGCCACGAGAAGAATCAGGGCGATTGAGGCTGACCCGGCCCTGCGGCAAGACTATGTCGGCCTCCGCGCGCGGCAACAGCCGCTGGCTATCGTCGGGCTCACGGCCCATGCCAGAAAAGAGGATGAGGACGCCTGTTACGAGGCGGGGATGAACGGCTTTCTTACCAAGCCCATTGTCAAGGCGAAGCTGGCTCTGATCTTAAGCGAGAGGATGCCTGCGTAACCAACCTTCTTGATTTGTTGGCGATCCCCCTTTTTTCAACCGTTGCTGCCGAGTCTCTGCCATTCCCGGCTGGCCTGCATGGCGGCGATTTTTACCGCCCACGCCTCGCCATAGGCAGTGATCTCCGCCAGCCGGGCTGTTTCGTCCAGCATCTTCAGCTCGATATGCAGCCGCTCTTCTGGCATAAGGCTGCAAAGCCGCTCCGGCCATTCGATTACGGACAGCCCTGTTCCGTAGAGATATTCCAGCAGGCCAAGCTCCTCGATTTCCGTTTCCTCGCTCAACCGGTAGAGATCCAGATGATAAAGGGGCAGCCGCCCCGGATATTCGTGCAGGATGCTGAAGGTGGGACTGGTTATATAGCAGGAGGGGGGCACCTCCAAGCCCTGGCCGATGGCCTGGGTAAGGGTGGTTTTCCCGGCCCCCAGAGAGCCAGCCAGGGTGATGATTTCCCCAGGGCGGGCGGCTTCTCCAAGACAGCGACCCAGGGCGCAGGTGAGGCGCAGGCTTGGCAGGGGGAGAGTTAGCGCAATCATCTTACTTGTGTTTCTTGTGGCAAAAAAGACAGCGGTATTTGGGGGGATGATTCTCGGGCAGAGGGGCCTGGCCTTCTGGGGCATGGCAGGCGCCGCAGTGCTTTTCCGCCTCTTTTTTGTCCATGGCGTAGAATTTCCGATGGGTTTCATCCTGGGGCAGCTTGTGGGTTGATTCGGGTGGCGCCTTGAGTAAAAAAACAAGGATTCCGGCACAGACCGCGATAAACAGGAGATTGAACAGCCAGATTCTGATTTTTTTTGCGTTGGGGTTCATGGATAAATCCTTCATGAGGGTTGGTCAACTCCCATTTCCAGGGCGTTGAAAGGAATGAGGCCGATGCGCAGGCAAAAAACCAGGGCCTCCAGAACAAGTTTGCCAGATAGTTTGCCGCCGGAAGTCAGCTCGAGAATACGGGCATGCTGGCGGTGTTTTTTGATGATTTGGGCCATTCTTTCGCTTTCATACCTCGCATCCAGGATGGTGCGGGCGGCCTCTTCCCCGGAAATGATGGCGGAATAGATGCCCTCGCCGGTCAGTCCCGAGGCAAGGCCTGCCGCGTCGCCAATCAGAAAGTAGTTGTCAAAACGCCAGCCGCGAAAATCGGCGTTGATCAGAGCGGCCTGCGGCTGACGGGACTTGAGTTCATGACCGTGGCCTGCGGCCCAGTGGTGCAGGCTGTTCAGCAAGAGGCCGGGTCTGCTGGCGCTGCGTCTTGCATAAACGCCGATGGAGGCTGTCCCCTGGTGGGGGAAAATCCAGGCGTAGCCATTGCCAAAAAGGTCGGGGTTAAGGTGCCACTGCATCTCGGAAAAGTTGCCCGGCATCTGGTAATTGATGCCAATCCCCATCTCTGCGGTGGGAATCCCCAGATGACGCCGCACCAGGGAGCTGCTGCCGTCGGCGCCCACCAGAAAACAAAAGCCAAACTCTTCTCCTGCTTTGCTAATCACCCGATCCTGGGTGATTTTCCGCACCAGAGAGCTGGTGGCGATACTGACCCCGGCTGCCACGGCCCTTTCCGCCATCCAACGTCCGAGCCGGCCACGGTCAACGGTGCGGATAATGGGTTTGGCATCCTGAATTACTGTCTGTTGCCAGTTGCTGCTGATGTGCTGAGAGGCGAAGGATCTTTCCCACAGGGCCTCCGGAAAACCGAGACCCAGGCCAGCGGCGGGAATGCCGCCAGCGCAGACCTTGGGGCCGATGACGCTGTTGCGCTCAAGAACCAGCACCTCTTTGCCCTGCTGGGCAAGAAGGGTGGCGCAGGCCAGGCCTCCAGGGCCACCGCCCACGATGACGGTATGAAATTTTTTCATGGTCGTTGTCCCCGGAATCCTTCAGCAAAAACACCTCGCACACTATATGAGGATTGCTTTTTCTGTCAAGATATTAGGGGGCGTCACGGATCTTTATGCCGCCATTACCCTTCAGACGGGGTGGCTGTTTTTTTGTCTCAGCTTAACAGCTATGGAATCATGCTCCGGTTCATGGTATTATCGCGAAAATTTGTAAAGCTGAGATTACAATGTGAGAGAGCCTTGGGGATATTTTGCGAGGCCCTCGTCTCATCTTAAAACAAGTCTCTGGTCTGGAGACGCATGGACAAAAGGATTACAGCATGAATCTTGACCCGTTTGCCAAGGTGGTGAAAAAAAGCAGCGCCCTGCCCAGATTGCTGCTTGGAGGAATTGGCTTGCTTGTTCTGGCTCTGGCGGCTTTTTTCTGGCTGGCGGGAGAGATGGAAAAGCCGCAGGTGGTGATCAATGGGGGCAGCGCCCATCTCGGTCTGAGCAGGCAGATTTCCCTGGTGGCCAGTGACGCCAGGAGTGGTCTGCGTTCCATCGAGGTTGTCCTGGCGCAGGAGGGCAAGAAGACGCTGCTGCTGAAACGGGCCTATCCACGAGCGGGGTATCTCTCCGGCGCCGGGCCGCAGAAAATCGAGGAGGCCATCGAGATAACGCCCAAGGCCCTTGGCCTTAAGGATGGCGCAGCTGAACTGGTGGTGACTGTGGCTGATTTTTCCTGTTGGAACTGGCTGCGGGGCAATATAACGGCCCGCACCTTCGCCATGGTGGTTGACACCAAGCCGCCAGCGATCACAGTGACGGATTCGCCCCAGTATATCAAGGGCGGCGGGGCCGGGGTGATAGTTTATCGGGTCAGCGAGCCCGTGGGCAGGCATGGGGTGCAGGTCAACGAGATCTTTTATCCGGGGTTCCCGCTGCCCAAGCGGGGCGAGGGAGTCTATGGCGCCTGCCTGGGCTTGCCGCACGATATCGCCGCCATAGAAAAGGCCTTTGTCCTGGCGACGGATCAGGCCGGCAACGAGGCCAAGGCCACGCTAACCATGAATCTGCATGTGCGCAAGCTTGTTACAGATAAGCTCAGCATCGGCGATGGCTTCCTCTCCGCCAAGCTGCCGGAATTTGCCAGCCATTATCCGGAGCTTACCGGCACGCAGGTTGAGCAGTTTGTCAAGGTGAACAACGATATCCGCCAGGCCAATTACCAGAAGATCCAGGAGGTCTGCGCGAAATCCAGGCCCGAGCGCCTCTGGGATGGCCGTTTCGGGCGGATGGAGGGGAGCCCGAAGGCTGGATACGCCGACCACCGCACCTATATGTACAGCGGCGAGAAGATTGACGCCCAGGTTCATCTGGGGGTTGACATTGCCTCACTTGAGCATGCCAGGGTCGGGGCCGCCAACCGGGGGCTGGTGGTTTTCGCCGAGTATCTGGGGATTTACGGGAATACCGTCATCCTCGATCACGGCCAGGGTATCTTCAGCCTGTATTCCCATCTGAGTCAGATCGAGACAGCGGTGGGCACCATGCTCGACAAGGATGCGGTGCTGGGCCTTACCGGCACTACCGGCATGGCGGGTGGAGATCATCTCCACTTCAGCATCCTGGTCAACGGCATCTTTGTCGACCCGCGAGAGTGGTGGGACGAAGAGTGGCTGAAGCTTCACATGTTGAGTGTGCTTTAAGCCGTTGTTGCAAAATAACCTGGTCATTTTGTGTGGCCAAAACGGCATAAGGAGCCGTAAAGGGATGAGCGGAATTGTCTAAATTATTTTGTAACGGCTCCTAAGACCTTGTCCAGAATCAGGATACTTCCGGAGAATCTGGCCAACCAGATCGCGGCTGGCGAGGTGGTCGAACGGCCTGCCTCGGTGGTCAAGGAGCTGCTGGAGAATGCCATTGATGCCGGGGCCAATCAGGTCGGCATTCAGGTGGAAGGGGACGGCGCCCGTCTGATCCGGGTGCTTGACGACGGCTCCGGCATGGATGCCGATGATGTGCTTCTCTGTCTGGAGCGCCATGCCACAAGCAAGATTGCCAGCTTAGCCGAGCTTGGCTCCATCCGTTCCCTCGGTTTCCGGGGTGAGGCCGTGCCCAGCATTGCCTCGGTAGCCCGGCTGCGGATCACCTCGCGCCCTGCGGCCCAGGCCCTGGGAACCCAGGTTGATCTCCGTTTCGGGCGAATCCTCAAGATACACGAGATGGGGAGCAGCCCGGGGACCTCCTTTGAGGTTACGGATCTTTTTGGCAATGTTCCGGCCCGGAAAAAATTTCTCAAATCCACCCGAACGGAACTGGCCCACATCGAAGAGGTGGTGAAAAATTATGCCCTGGCCCGCCCGGAACTGGGCTTTAGTTTTACGGTGGACTCCCGCGAGGTTCTCCGGCTGCCCGCCGGGCTTGATACGCCGCGAAGCAGGGCGGAGCGGATTTTTGGCAAAGGGGCCGGGCTTCTGGTGGAAGTGGCGCGACAGGCCCAGGACGAGAACGAGCCCGGAGTTTCCGGCTTTCTCCTGCCGCCGGACGCCCCGGTTGCCGCCCGGCTCAGGCTCTTTGTCAATGGCCGGACGATTCATGATCGGCTGATCGCCCATGCGGTGAGCGAAGGTCTCCAGAATTATCTCATGAAAGGCCGGGGACCGGGCGGGGTGATTTTTCTGGATCTGCCGCTGGCAAGCGTTGATGTGAATGTCCACCCCACCAAGCAGGAGGTCAGGTTTCACAAGCCGACTGTGGTGCATCAGGCCGTGGTCGCCGCAGTTCAGGCCGCCATGACGAATTATCAGCAGGCCTTGAAGCAGGAGATCTTCAAGCCCGCCCCCGTTGTCTCGGACACGTTCTTGTCTTTGTCCTCTGCCATTCCAGCCGCATATACCTCGGCAGCGCTTCCGGCGCCTGCGGCGCGGGAAGCGCTGCCGCTCTTTAAGACCGCCGCTGTTGCGGCGGGCCCTTCTTGTCACCCCGAGGCAACCTTCAATAAAGATGAGGCGGAGGTCGCTTTTGCGACAGAGCAGCCCACGGCCCCGGAGGTGGCGGAAGAAGAGGGGGTTTCTCCGGCAGGCGGCCTGCGGTATCTCGGGCAGCTGCTGAACACCTATCTTGTCTGCGCCACAGAAACCGGCATGCTGGTCATTGACCAGCATGCCGCCCATGAAAGACTGCTGTTTGAAACACTGAAAAGGCAGTTCGCCAGAAAAAAGATCGTCCGCCAGGCCCTGCTGTTTCCAAAGGTCATGGAATGCAGCCTGGAGGAGGTGCAGATTCTTCGCCAGTATGCGGAGGAGATTGCCGCCCTCGGGGTTGAGATCGAGGATTTCGGTGGGGGCAGCCAGGTGGTGAAGGCCGTGCCCGCAGTGCTTGGCCGCTCTCCGGTTGAGGAGGTGCTGGCCGGGATCTTTGCCCGTTTTGCCGAGACAGGTTCCGGCAAAGGCGGGGTGCGCGCGGAGGAAGTGCTGTCCGATATGGCCTGCAAGGCCGCAATCAAGGCAGGCCAGAGTCTGAGTCCCAGGGAAGCCGAAGCCCTGCTTGCCGAGATGCAGCGGGCCGAGGTTTTTTCCCATTGTCCCCATGGCCGACCAGTGGCCAGGAGCTTTGCAGCCCATGAGCTCAAGAAGTGGTTTTATCGCGGCTGAGGGCGTAGTGCGAAGTGCTGAGGGTTGAGGTTGTCAAACAGGGCATGGAATTATGAAAAAGGGATTGTTGGCCATGGGCTTCATGAGAGTGAAGATTCCTGTCTTGATCGTTTTCTGCCTGTTGTCCTGTGTCGCTTTCTGCCAAAGCGCAGCGGCCGAGACCACCTCCGCTTGTCACTGTTTTCAAGAGCGCACCTTCAATCCCGCCGACAAATTCGCGGCGGATGAGTATCTCCTGGCCACCACTTTCAACAGCTTGCTCTCCCGGGCGTTTAATCTCCCTAAACGCGAGATTGTCATGCTGAAGATGCAAGGCGGGGCAGGGCAAAATGACCTGTTGCTCGCCCTGCAGGCCGCAAAAGTCAGCGGAACGGAACTGAAACACTTCCTCGGTTTCCGCGAGAAAAAATTCTCCTGGCAAAAAATTCTCTCCGAGCTGCTCCCTGCAAAAAATTTCAAAAACGACCCGGTCTTAAAAGGACTCTTGGCCGGAAGCCCGGACACTGAGGCCGCTCAAAAAAATGCCGATCGCCTGCTGGTTGAATTCTTCCATGTCCCCCCAAAAGTCGTTTTTGACTTGCGGGCCTCCGGCCTCAATGAAAAAGAGCTCGCCTTACTACTGATCTTGGAGCATGCCAAAAAACTGCCTCCGCACGAGGGCGCAAGACAGCACGCACAGGAAGGAAAAAGCTGGAGTGAGATTGCCCATCAGCTTGGCCTTGAACCTGCGGAGGCGGGGAAACTGATGATAGATTACCCGGGAAGCAAGCGCTGGATCGAAGGGGACGCTGGTGCAAAACAACCTGCCCGTCGCCTGTGTAAGAGTGTAATGACGATCCTCCCTGCCCAATTCAAGGGTAGATGTCAAAAGAAGAGCAAAAGGGAGGCCAATGCTGTTTGTTATTACAGCAACTTGACCAGAGCGGCAACAATCGCGGCCTGGGCGATCAGCAGGCCAGCCACCCACCTGATAATGTCGAGCTTGTTTTTTGCCAGAGAGGCGGCCAGGTATTGTTTGGTGACAAGGTCGGCGGTCTCGTGCGCCTCCTGAACTGTCTCCAGGATCGCCTTTGCTTGCGGTTCGGTTATGCCAGAATCTTTGAGTTTCTGGATATGTCAAAGGTGATGGTGGTCATGTTTTGACCTCGATTATATATTCCAGGGGACAAGTTGTTTATTCCCCGGCAAACTGAAGAAAAACGGCAAGCCCCAGGCAGGTAAAAAATCTCACCCAGGAGCTTCTTGCAAAACAAGAGAAACAGGCCGAGCCAAAACCCTGATCACCCAGCGGGGAGGGCAATCATGAAGGTGGCGCCGTCTCCTTCCTTGCTGTCCACAGAGATTGTCCCCTGATGGCTGTCAATTATGTTTTTAACGATGGCCAGACCCAGCCCGGTTCCCCGGTTTTTATCGGTATAAAACGGGGTAAAGATATGTCTCTGTTTTTCCGGGGACATTCCCAGCCCGGTATCACTGACGACAAGCAGGACCAGGCCTGTTGCTTTCTCATATCTGGTTGCCACGCTGAGCGTTCCTCCTTCCGGCATGGCCTGCACACTGTTGACCAGAATATTGAGACAGGCTCTGTGCATCAACCCCTGATCAAGGGCTAACTTTGGCATTTCCTGGGAGAGCGAGACCTCAAGCACAATCTTCTTTCTCTCCAGCTCCGGCTCCATGAAGGTGAGAATCTTGCTGAAGATATCATTTACCGAGGTCGGCGTCATCTTCGGCTCCTGGGGCCGGGCAAAATCCAGAAACTCCCGCACGATTCCATCCAGTCGGCCTGTTTCCTCCACGATAATCTCAGCCAGATGTTCATTGCCCGGAGCCACGCTTTTAAGACGTTTCCCGAGGATATCCGCCGTGCTGCGGACAATGCCCAGCGGATTCTTGATTTCATGGGAAACCGAGGCCACCATCTTGCCCAGGGTCGCCAGCCTCTGGCTTTGATCCAGCTGCTGTTCAAGGCGGCGGCGTTCCTCGGCGCGGGCCTCAATAATCCGATCCGCCCTTGCCACGATAAAACCAAGTACCACAAAAAGAGCTGCCATGATCAGCATGGAGGTGAGGATGATGGTTCCCTGCAATCTGGTAATCGCCACGATATCCTCAGACAGATCCTGCACCACCTCGATAACCCCCAGGATGATACCTGTTCCCTGGCTGTTGGCCTGATACTGGCGAAAGGGGATGAAGGTACTCAACTGCGAGGAGATTGGCCGCCCTCCGGGAAGCAGGTTCAGCAAGGTGCCGGTTGAGCGAACCACGGAGTTGTTCTCACCCGCCAGAGCCTTGCGGTATTCAATCCCGCCCTCGCCGGAGCGGCCAATACGGCGGGCCACCGTGCTGTAAGAGATGATGTTTTCCGAGGAATCAAAAATGGTCACCGCCTGGATCCGCATCCCGTGTGTGGCGTTACGGACAACGGCGTCAAGGCGGGCGAACTGCTCGGGCTTGCGCAGGGCGATCTTCCCGTAGCGCATCACCGTGGGCAGGACAAATTGCTGGAACACCTGATGGCTGAGATTTTCGGCGACAACGAAGGCGTAGGCCTCACTCCGTTCAAGGAGAACCTTTTTGGCATGGTTCGAGATAATCCAGGAAAGAACCAGGGTAAAAAGGAGAAAAACCGCAAGGCCACTGTAGGAAAAAAATTTGATCAGCCGGAAAGGCTTCAGGCTGGCGAGACTGGCCGCCTCATCCTGCGTCTTTTTTTTTCTTTCAATCATTACATACCCCGCATCGCCTGCATTGCGAAGTATCGCAGGCAATCGTTGATTTTTCTGCCAAGGCCTTCCGGTATTCCTGCCAAAGATACCGCCGGTCGAGCCCGTGGTCAATGATCTCCCAGGGAAAAAGCTCCTCCTGGCCTCGCTGGCGCATGGCATAGTCTTCCGGGTTTATGCCGCAGCCCTGCATGGCCTGCCTCCAGTTCTGCCCACTGTGCAGCATGGCGTACAGGACCAGGCCGACCCTGCGATCCCCACGGGCCAGCACCGCCTGATAAAACGCATTGCCTGGCTGATCAACCATCAGGCGGGTGTTCGCCATGCCGGCCACCCCCTGGCGCAGGAATTTTATGCTGTTCTTAAGCACTGTCAATGGGGCGAAGCCATGAAACTGAAAAGGAGTCCAGGCCTTGGGCACAAAGCTGTTGACACTGAGGGTTATGTTGCCCAGGCGTCCCGTTTCCCGACCTACCCCCAACAGGGTCTGGCGAACCTTGTCCGTCAACAGCAGAAGTTCCGCCAGATCAGCCTCTGTTTCCGTAGGCAGACCGATCATGAAATACAGCTTGAGATGATTGATTCCGGCTCGGGCCAGCGCCTCTGCCGCCGACAACACGTCCTGCTCCGTGATTCCTTTATTGATTACCCGCCGCAGCCTTTCCGAGCCGCCGTCCGGGGCGATGGCCGCACTTTTCAGCCGACTTTGTCCCAGCAGCTGACAGAGTTCGTCGCTGATGGCGTCAGCCCGCAGGGAAGAAAAAGACAAGGCGCAACCCTGGCCCAGCAGATAGGCGGCGATCCGGGTAAGATCCTCACCCCGCGCCATCTCCATCCCCAAAAGGCCCACCCGGTTTATCTCCTCGGGCCGCTCAGCCAGGGCGGCCAGGATGCTTTCCGCCGACCAGAGGCGGGGAGGACGATAAACAAAGCCGGCGGCGCAGAACCTGCACCCACGGCTGCACCCACGGCCAAGCTCGGTCAGGAAAAGGTTGGCGAACTCCGCCTCGGGCGAGAGCAGCTGCGAGTGTCCGGCCACTGGTGATTTTTCCAGCGCCAGGCGCCGCACCCGGGCAGGCGCTTCCGAGTCAGCCTCAATGCGAGTCAGGACACCGCCTTCCCCGTAATGCATGCTGTAAAAGCGCGGGACATAACAACCGCTGAACTCCCGCACGATCCCCCTTAGCAACGCTTCCGGCTCTTCAAGCGTCAGGTGGTCGGCAAGATGCTCCATGAGTTGCGGGAGAATCGGCTCTGCTTCCCCAACGACAAAAAGATCCACAAAGGGCGCCAGAGGCTCCGGGTTGATAAAGGTGGCCACCCCACCGCCAATGATCAGAGGCTGGCCGGGCCGGAACCTGCTGGCGTCAGCGCTGCGCTTTTCAGCCAGTGGCTCAATACCGCCGGCAAGAAACAGGGCCAGCAGATTAAAAAAATCCTGTTCAAAACTCAAGGAGCAAAGAAGAATCGGGAAATCGCGCAGTGGCCGACCAGATTCCAGGGAAACCGGGGGCTGGTGGTCATGATAAAAGAACCGCTCGCAAACAAAGCCCGGCAGGCTGTTCACCAGGGCATAAACAAGCTGGAAGCCCAGGTTGGAATTGCCCAGGCCATACCTGTTGGGAAAAATCAGGGCAACCGGCAGCAACCCCTTCCATTTCTTTCGCTGGGTACCTTTTTCGCTGGCAAGTAAATCAATGGCGGGCTGACGCTGACGCATGGGAATCCATAGCGAACCTGCCAGAAGAGGAGCAAACCGCCCCCGGCAGTGGTTGAGGACGGACAGTCACTGCACACCCGTTTTATTGGCCTGCCAACGATGATGAACGTGTAACAACTCAAAAAAAGCCATATTCCGTCATTCCGGCGAAGGCCGGAATCCAGTCTTTTCTGATAGTTGCATCAAAGCTAGACCCCGGCCTTCGCCGGGGTGACGAGTTGTTACCAGACCATCAACTTTCATTCCTGCGCAGAAAGGTTGGCCGATCGTATTTCTGCTCGTTGCGCATATTGTAATCGCTGAAGGTTCTCGTTATGCCGTTGGCCACAGCGCGGCCGCGGCCCATGCCCTGTTCCACCTTTCTTAATTGCACCGGCGGCGTAACGGGTTCATGGGTTTTACGTATGACCGGAATCCTGCCGGTAAACTCTTCCACTTCGTCCATTGTCTCACGGATGCCAGTGGCAATAACCGTCACCTGCAATTCATCGCCCAGGTTCTCATCAAAGATGACGCCCAAGATAATGTTGGCGTCTTCATGCACTTCCTGATAAATTTTTGTAGTTACATCGCTAACTTCTGGCATCCTCAAGCTATCTCTGCTGGAGGAGATATTTACCAGAACCCCCTTGGCGCCAGCGATGCTGATATCCTGCAGAAGCGGGCTGTTGATCGCCATGTTCACCGCTTCCACGGCCCGGTTCTCGCCTACCCCGTAGCCTGAACCCATAAGGGCCGGGCCCATCTCGGTCATGATGGTCTTAACATCGGCGAAGTCGGGATTGATATAGCCGGGAAGGTTGATCAGGTCGGTGATGCCTTTCACTGCCTGCACCAGAACATCATCTGCCATCTTCATTCCGTCGATGAAACGGGTTCCCTTTTGCGTCATGGAGAGCAAGCGGTCGTTGGGGATGGTAATAATGGCGTCTACATGCTCCTTGAGCTGCTTCCAGCCCGAATCGGCGTTCTTGCTTCTGGGGCGGCCCTCAAAGGCGAAAGGCTTGGTCACCACACCCACGGTCAGCGCTCCCAGCTCCTTGGCAATCCGGGCCACAACCGGCGCGGCCCCGGTGCCAGTTCCTCCGCCCAACCCGGCGGTGACAAAGACCATGTCCGAGTCCTTCAGCACCTTGCGGATGTCATCGATGGACTCCTCGGCTGCGGCCCTGCCCACCTCAGGGTTGGCGCCAGCGCCCAGCCCCTTGGCCAGAGACTTGCCCAGCTGCAGGCGGATATCAGCCCGGGAATGCTCCAGGGCATGACTGTCCGTGTTCCCGGCAATGAACTCCACCCCGAGGATCTTGCTGTCTACCATGGTATTGACTGCATTCCCCCCGCCGCCGCCAACCCCAAACACCCTGATCTTTGCCCGAGACTCTGTTTCCGCAAATTTAAAAGTCATATCCTGCTCTCCCCTGTTCAAGATCCTTGCCCTTCTCCCGACATCGCCTGGCGCTTGATGAGCGTCTATTATATTATTCCTTTAAACCAGTCCTTAATCCGACCGGTGAATCTCCCTATCACTCCCCCCTTGGGCCGCTTGAATCTCTCCCCTGGCCCATTCTTCATGCCGTAGATAACCAGACCAACCCCGGTTGCCCACTGCGGTGTGCCAATCACCTCCACCATCCCGCCGATATTTTCCGGGCGACCGGTGCGAACCGGCAGATCAAAGATCTGTTCCGCCAATTCCTCCATATTGTCGAGAAGGCATGAGCCTCCGGTCAGCACCAGGCCGGCGGTGACCAGTTCCTTGTACCTGGAATCCAGCAACTCCTGATTGATAAGGGTGAACATCTCCTCAACCCGGGGCTCAAGGATCTCTCCCATGACCCGGCGGGTAAGCCTTCTGTTCTTTCTCCCCCCTACGCTGGGAACCTCTATGATCTGATCCTTGTCAATGAGAGAGGCCAGAGCGCTGCCAAACTCTTCCTTGAGTCTTTCCGCCTCCTTCTGCGGGGTGCGCAGCCCGATGGCCAGGTCGTTGGTGAGGTTCTGGCCGCCCAGACCAAGAACAAAGGTGTGCTTGATGGTGCCATCTGCAAAAATTGCCAGATCGGCAGTGCCGCCGCCGATATCCAGCAGGCCGACCCCCAGTTCCATCTCTTCCCTGGTCAGCACCGCGCAGGCCGAGGCCAAAGGTTCAAGCACTACATCTGTCACCTGAAGGCCAGCCCGGTTGCAGCATTTAATGATGTTATGCACTGCGGTTGCCGAGCCGGTTACAATATGCACATCAGCCTCAAGGCGGACGCCGGCCATGCCGAGCGGATCCTGAATGTCGGCCTGACCGTCCACCATGAACTCCTGCGGCAGCACATGGATAACCTCCTGATCCATTGGAATGGGCACAGCCCTGGCCGCATCCACTACCCGCTCAATGTCGTCCTGCTTGATCTCGTTGTGTTTGATGGCGACCAGGCCGTGGCTGTTGAAGCTCTTGATATGGCTGCCAGCAATGCCCACATAAACGGCATTGATCTCACATCCGGCCATGCGTTCCGCTTCTTCCACCGCCTGCCGGATCGAGTGGACGGTACTCTCGATATTGACCACCACCCCCCGGCGCAGCCCCACCGAAGGATGCCTGCCTGTGCCGATGATGTCAATCCGGCCATCATGCACCTCGCCCACCACCACGCAGATCTTGGTGGTGCCGATATCCAGCCCGACAATCAGGTCGCCGCGTTCTTCTTGTGCCATTTGCTCACCCTTTGCTTCTTTGCTGCGAAGACGGCGCCGTCCGTCCGAAACGGTCATCTGTCCTGCACCATCTCGTCAAAACCTATCAGCACCTGATTGCGCCCATAATCCATTCTGACATAGGCTGTTTTTTCAAATTCCTTGCTCTTGTATAACTTGTACAGCACCTTGGTCAGCCAGTTGTATTTGCCCCCGACCCGGCCAGACCCCAGATGGATGGGAAAAGGCCGATCCACCAGATACAGGGTGATATTTTCAGCCCCGTCCAGATGGAGTTCCGAGATATTCTGCTTTGG
Source organism: Deltaproteobacteria bacterium RIFOXYD12_FULL_55_16 (assembly GCA_001799255.1). GTDB lineage: Bacteria > Desulfobacterota > Desulfobulbia > Desulfobulbales > Desulfurivibrionaceae > Thiovibrio. Next base: position 33,018 of record MGTC01000036.1, on the reverse strand, counting down.
CAGGATAGAACTTCCCTGGCCTGCGTATTTAAGAAACTGCAAGGCCTCGCCCAGTTGCGAATCCTTGAGGGTGCGCGGCCAGTCTTCCCTTTTCAGCCCGGTAATAAGGGGATAATCCATATCCTCCGGCGGCAGCACCCGGGTAAAGGCCACCCCGTTCTGGTCAAGATAGAACAGCCCGTCATCGAGGCTGGCAATGGCCACCGGCAGACGTTCCTTGACCACAATGGTCAAGCGGTTCGGCCAGTCCTTGACAATCTCCACCGATTCGACCCACTCGTTGGCCGCGATTCCGGCCCTGACCCTTCCGGGATCAAGAGCCAGCAGATTGCTGTACACATCAACCCCGCTCATTTCAAGAATAAGGTTTTTGGTCGTCCGGCGGCAGCCCTGAATACTGGTAGAGGTTATCTGGAAAAAATCTGAGTGGCCCAGGGCCTTGTACACAATAAAGCCAACCCCGGCAAGGCTTGCCACCAGCAGCAGAAATCCGGCTCCGATAATGACCAGCTTCTTCTGCAGATTCAGGTTCTGGCTTTTTCTGCCGCTCCCGTAGCGCTGCTGGATGGGCTTTCCTTTTTGCAAAATCGTCTTTGCCCCTTAAAAATATGCCACTGCTGGTAAACATTCAGCAGTGCCGTAGCTGCCAGGCAGAAGTCTGCGCTGAGTGCTATTGCACATCAGCAGGCTGATAACAACGCAGATGCGGTGCTGCTGAACGGTTACAGAAGATGAACTTCCGGCTCCAGCCATACCCCGAACCGCTCGCCAACCTTTTCCTGCACCAGCCGCATCAGATCAAGAAAATCCTGGGCCGTGGCCGATCCGGTATTCACGAAAAAATTGGCATGCACCTCGGAAACCTGAGCCCCGCCAAGGCGAAGTCCCTTTAAGCCCGCATCCTGAATGAGCTTTCCGGCGGGCAGGCCCGGCGGGTTTTTAAAAAAAGACCCGGCGCTGGCAACCCCTTGTGGCTGCTTTTCTTTCCGCGTACACAGAAAACGGGAGATTTTTTCCTCGATAGCCTGCTGCTCGCCATCCTGGAGCAAAAACTCCGCGCCCGTTACAATCAGGCCCTCTGTTTCCAGATGCCGATACGAAAAGGCCAGCTCGTCTCTTTTCTTTTCCAGCAATTCTCCCGACCTGCCTGAAAACGTCACCGCAGACAGCGCCTCGCTCATCTCCTTACCCCAGGCCCCGGCATTCATGACCACTGCCCCGCCCACCGAACCGGGGATGCCTGCGGCAAATTCCAACCCCGCCAACCCTTGCCCGGCGCACCAGTTAACCAGCTTCATCAGGCTGCATCCGGCCTCAACCTGCACCTTGACCTCTCCTGCCTTTTCCCTGGCCAGCTTTTCGATGGCCGAAAACTTCCGGCCCAGCATGATAATGACCCCTTCATACCCCGCGTCGGAAACCAGCAGGTTGCTGCCCCGGCCAATAACCCGCCAGCAGACACCCAGTCTTGCCAGCAGGGCAAGAAGACTCTGTAACTCCGCCCGGCTTGCCGGGGTGGCGATGGCCCTGGCCGGGCCGCCTACCCGCAGGGTACACCAGCTGGCCATGCCGCTGTTCCATTCGATCTCGCCGGGCCAGAGATCACGCAGTTGCTCCGGCCAGTTTTCCACCCTTTTTTTCATCCAAACAACCTTAACTGACCGCAAGTCCCTGCGCCAATTTCTGCAAGAGTTCCTCGCCCACCCGGTAGATATTCCCAGCGCCCAGGGTCAGAACGATATCGTCCGGCTGCGCCATGCCCAGCGCCGTTTGCGCCAGAAAGCCAGCCTCCGCGACAAAATGGGCGTTTTTCTGGCCGTGCCGCTTGATCTCCTGCAAAAGTGCGGCCCCGCTTACCCCCTCGATGGGGGTCTCACTCGCCGCGTAGATCTCGGTAAGCAGCAGAATATCCGCCTCGTGAAAAGCAGTGCTGAATTCCATGAACAAGCCCGCCGTCCGCGTGTAGCGATGGGGCTGAAACATGACGATCAGCCTTTTCCTCGGCCAGGCAGAACGGACTGCCGCCAGGGTCGCCCTGATCTCGGTGGGATGATGGCCATAATCATCAATAACCATAATCCCTGCAACCTCTCCTTTGATCTGCAGGCGTCGCTGGACGCCGCTGAATGTTTTCAGGGCTGCGCGGATGACGGCAAAGGGGATATCCAGCTCCAGGGCCACAGTGATCGCGGCCAGGGCGTTATAGACATTATGCTGCCCAGGAATATTAAGGGTTATTTTCCCCAGAACCTCATTGTCCCGGCAGACCTCAAAAATCGAGACCAGTCCCTGGGCCGCCACGGCCCTGGCGTGAACATCCGCCTGACTGGTCAGGCCGTAGGTGATAACCCTTTTTTTGATTCGGGGCAGGATCGAGGCAATATGCGGATCATCCAGACATACAACTGCCGCCCCATAAAAGGGGAGCTTTTCGATGAATTCCAGGAAAGCGGCCTTGATCTCCTCGATATCCCGGTAATGATCCAGATGTTCCAGATCGATATTGGTGACGATTTCGAGAACCGGCGACAATTTCAAAAAAGAGCCGTCTGACTCGTCCGCCTCAGCAACCAGGAATTCACCCTCACCCAGTTTGGCGTTGGTGCCCAGGCTGTTCACCTTGCCGCCGATCACCACGGTGGGATCAAGCTCCGCCTCGGCCATCAGCCAGGCAACCATGGAGGTGGTGGTGGTTTTTCCGTGACTGCCAGCCACGGCAATGCCGTACTTCTTGAGGCGCATGAGCTCAGCCAGCATCTCCGCCCTGGGGATCACCGGGATATGCGCAGCACGGGCCGCCTCCACTTCCGGATTATCTTCCCGCACCGCCGAGGAAGTCACCACCACATCGGCCCCGGCAATCCACTGGCCCTGATGCCCGGTGTGAACTCTGCCGCCCAAATCGGCCAGGCGCCTGGTGATCTGGGTCTCCCGCAGGTCAGAGCCGCTCACGGTGTAGCCCAGGTTTAAAAGCAGCTCGGCTATGCCGCTCATGCCGATGCCGCCGATGCCCACGAAATGGATATGTTGTGTTTTTTTGTACATACAATCCTGTCCTCAGGCTGCCAGCAGTTCCAGACTCTTTTCCACAATGGCGGTGGTCGCCTCAAGCCTGGCGTATTCTTTCATCCGGGCCGCCATGTTCCGCAAACGGGGGGTATCGTTTAAAAGCCCAAGGATCTCGCCCCGGAGCTTCGCGCCATCAAGATCCTGCTCCTGAAACATCAGGGCCGCGCCGCCTCGCGCCAGAAAAGCCGCATTGGTCGTCTGATGGTCATCCGCCGCATACGGAAAGGGGATGAGAATAGCCGGAAGGCCAAGCACCGCCAACTCCGCCAGGGTGGTTGCCCCGGCCCGGGAAACCACCAGATCAGCTTCCCGGTAAGCCGCCGCCATATCGCTGATAAAGGAAGAGACCTGAGCCGCAACCCCTGCCTCAGCGTAAGCCTTGCGCACCCACGCTTCATCCTTGCTCCCTGTCTGGTGCCTGACCTGAATCAGGTCGGCAGACAGGGCCGGAGTAAAGGCCTCCACCAGCAGGGTATTAACCCGGTGCGCCCCCTGACTGCCCCCCAGCACCAAAACAGTCTTGCTTGCCGCCTGGCCCTTCTGCCTGCCAGCCGTAAGAAGAAGCTCCGCCCGCACCGGATTGCCAGTCAGCACGGCCTTGCCCCTGGGGAAAAAATCCTCGGAGCCAGGGATGGAAACATATATCTGGTCAACAATTTTCCCCAACATCCTGTTCGCCATTCCCGGAACTGAATTCTGCTCATGAATGCAGGTCTTCACCCCCATCAACCTTGCCGCCAGCACCACCGGCCCGGTCACATAGCCGCCTACCCCCAAAACCAGCTGCGGCCTGAAGGCGCGAACAATCCGCAACGCCTGCCACAGGCTGAGGGGGAGCTGGCTCACACTTTTCAGCGTCCCCCAAACAGACTTTCCTTTCAAGGGCAGGCAGGTAATGGCCTTCTTCTCGAAGGAGCGCGCAGCCAGCATCTTATTGTCAATGGTACGATCCGTACTGACAAAGAGGATCCTGCCCTGGGGAAACCGCCGCTGTATCTCTTCGGCCACGGCGATACCGGGGAAAAGATGCCCGCCTGTTCCGCCGCCGGTTACGATCATCCGCATGAGCAGCCCCTGATCTTTAGCGACTGAGAGACAGGCCCTGGTTCCCGGCAGTTCTTGCCAGCAGCCAGCCTTGCGCCAGTTCCATGGTGCGATGAAAACAATCCGGGCAGTATCCGTGGGAAAACTGGCCTTCCTTGCTGGCCTGTCTTTGTTTCCAGCCAGTCTGAGTTTTTGTTTTCCGGCACACGCAGCACACTGTTTGCATTTCCCTGTCCCCGCCTTTTTCCCGTCTCAAGGCTTGCCTTCTCAGGCGCCAATCCGGGCCTTTCTTTTTTGTTCCTGGGTACTGTCAACCTTCTTGTTGTTTTATCCTGCTAACCGCCTGGGTGAACACCTCTCCCCGATGACTGTAACTGCTAAACATGTCAAAACTGGCGCAGGCCGGGGACAACAGCACCGCGTCGCCCTTCTGCGCCATGGTTCCGGCCAGTTGCACCGCTTCGGGCATTTCCCCGGCAAAGGCTATCCGAGTGAGGCCAGCAAAGGCCTTAGCCATTTCCTCTTTGGCCTCGCCAATCAGAACCATACCCCGAACCTTTTCCCGCACCAGGGGCAGCAGCATCTCGTAGCCGCCGCCCTTATCCCGGCCCCCGGCAATAAGCACCACCGGCTGCTGCATGCCACCCAGCGCCGAATAGACGGCCCCGACATTGGTGGCTTTGGAATCATCATAATAGGAGATGCCATCAATCTCAGCCACCAGGGCCAGCCTGTGCGGCAACGGGGTGAAAGCGGCCAGACTTTTCCGGATGTCTGCCGGGCTGCACCCCATGGCCCGCACCGCCAGAATCGCCGCCATGGCATTTTCGCTGTTTGGCGCCTGGGCCAGCGGGGTTCCAGCCAGTTCGTATTCCTCCGCCATTTTCCCCGGCGCATCTTGTGTGGCAAGGCGAACCCTAGTTCCACTGACAGATGCCGTTACCCCACTCCTGCCGCAGGAGCTGTACTGGCGGATTTCAGCCCGCACCGGCCAGGGGCTTTTCCGCTCCGCCCCTCCAGCCAGCCACCCGGCAATGGCAGGATCGTCACCGTTAAGCACCGCCACGTCGCCTGGCTGCTGGTTTTTAAAAAGCGATATCTTTGCCTCGACATAGGCCTCATAAGAGGCATAGCGATCCAGATGATCCGGGGTGATATTGAGCAGCACCCCCACCTGGGGCCGAAACTCCCCGGCGCTGTCCAGCTGAAAACTGCTCACCTCAAGAACCACCACCTCACAATCTTGCGGCCCGGCCAGGTACTCAGCCAGAGGGATCCCAATATTCCCGCCCACAAAGGCCTTCCTGCCGCTGCCGCGAAGCAGATCGCCGATCAGGGTGGTCACCGTGCTTTTGCCGTTGGTGCCGGTCACCGCCACTACCGGGGCTTTAAGGAAATCTTTTGCCAGGGCCAGCTCGCCTATCACCGGGATGCCTTTTTGCCGGGCCGCCACAAGAGGCGCTATCCCCAGTGGCACACCCGGACTTACCAGAAGACAATCCGCCGAGGTTAAAAGCTCAGCGGTATGCCCGCCAGTTTCTACAAAAACGCCTTTCTCCGCCAGCCAGCAGCCCAGATCTCCCTCAAGACTCTCCGCGCGCCCACCCTCTGAAACCGATATTTTCACGCCAAGCTTGAGCAGGAAGCGCACTGCGGAAACACCAGACTTGCCAAGGCCCACCACTACGACATGGGCGCCAGGCTGAAGTATTTCCTTGAGATTTCTGCTCATTCTTTCATCTTCCGTCTGTTTTTTTCTAACGCAATTTAGAGCTATCCAGCTTGTAGCCGAAAATTAAGCAAACCCACGAAACGTAACTGTTCAGCAGTGCCGCAGATGCAGCGTGTCTGTCAATCATCGGCGGTAGCGCCCGATAATCGTCGGCAGCAGTGCCGACACAGAGGCCTGAGAGCTATCCCAGCAGAGCTGGATAAGAGTCCCTAGTCCGGTTCCCGGACAGGGACTCTAAACATACGGTATGCGAACAGGCCGATAACAAAGCAGCTGCGGTGCTGCTGGACAGTTACCGCAGTTTCAAGGTCGCCAGGGCGCTTAAGCCCAGAACAATGGAGATGATCCAGAAGCGAATCACCACCTTTGGCTCTGTCCAGCCCTTCTTTTCAAAATGGTGATGAAACGGGGCCATGAGGAAAATCCTTTTTCCGCCGGTCATCTTGAAAAACCCCACCTGCAGGATGACCGAAAGCGCCTCCATGACAAAAATCCCCCCGACAATAGCCAGCAGCATCTCCTGCTTGATGATGATCGCCACCTGGCCAAGGGCGGCGCCCATGGCCAGAGAGCCCACATCGCCCATGAAGATCTGGGCTGGATAGGCATTGAACCAGAGGAAACCAAGGCTGGCCCCCACCAGGGCGCCGCAGAAAACGGCAACCTCCCCGGCCCCCGGCACATAGGGGATCTGCAGATAGGCCGCCAGCCCGGCATGTCCGGCCAGGTAGGAGAAAAGCAGATAGACACTGCTCGTCACCACCGTGGGGCCGGTGGCCAGGCCGTCAAGGCCGTCGGTGAGATTGACGGCATTGGAAGCGCCGACCACCACCAGAATGGCGAAAATCACATAATAGACGCCAAGGTCTGGCTGGATATTCTTCAAAAACGGAAAGCTCAGATGTCCGTCAAAATTCGGGTTGTTATAAATAAGCAATCCTGCTGCCAAAGCGCCGAGAAGCTGCCAGAAGATCTTGCCCCTGGCGCTCAGGCCCTTGCTGTTCTGCTTTTTTATCTTGCGGTAGTCATCATAAGCGCCGATGGCGCCAAACCAGAGGGTCACCCCGAGAATGATCCAGACAAAGGAATTTGTCAGATCGACCCAGAGCAGGGTGGTCACCGTTACCGCAAAAAGGATGAGCAGGCCTCCCATGGTGGGAACCCCCCGCTTGCTGAAATGGCTGGCCGGGCCGTCATCACGCACTACCTGGCCGATCTGGTTTTCCTGCATCATTCGGATAAACCTGTCGCCGACCAGCAGCAGAACTAGAAAGGCGGTCAGCGTGGCCCCGATGGTGCGAAAGGTGATATAGCGAAAAACATTCAGCGCGCTGAAATAATTGTGCAGCGGATAGAGAAGATGATAGAGCATGCCGGTTAGTTATCCTTGCTTCTCAAGCAGATCGTTAGTAATGGTTTCCATCCGCATCCCGCGCGAGCCTTTGAGCAGCACCCAAGCCCCTGGTTGCAGGGCGCCTGTGGCGATGCCCTCGCGCAGCCAGGTGCTGATCTGTTCTTTTTTGCTGAAAGCCAGGGCCTTCTCCCTGCTCATCCCGGCCTGCCAGGCGGCGGCAACCAGAACCCCGGCAAAATCCCCGACCGCCAGCAGGGCCGCAAAGCCCAGTCTGGCCACCTGCTCACCAAGCGCCTGATGGGCAGCAACACTCTCTTGGCCAAGCTCAAGCATGTCGCCCAGGATAACCACTTTTTGCCGGCCCTGCTCCATCTGGCGCAGGGTCTCAAGTGCGGCCTGCATCGAAGAGGGATTGGCGTTATAGGCGTCGTTGATCAGCCTGACCCCGCCGCTGAGCCTCTGCACCTGAAGCCGTTTTTCAAAGGGGACAAAGCTTTCCAGCCCGGCCACGATATCCCCGAACCTCACCCTGGCCGCCCAGGCCATGCCTGCCGCAGCCAGGGCGTTCTGCACGTTATGCGCCCCAAGAGCGCTGATTCTCACCCGGGCCTCATTGCCGCCGAACCGCAGGGTGAAAGCCATGCCGCGCTCGCCCAGGCCACGCAGACGAAGGCCGCGAACCTCCGCCTGCGGGTGGCGGCCAAAGGTTATTTTTTTCTGCCCGCACTGCCGGGCGATAGCCAGCACCCTTTTATCATCGACATTGACCACCAGCCTGCCACTGGCCTTGAGCCCGGCAAAAAGCTCGCCCTTGGCCCTGGCGACCCCGGAGATATCGCCTAGTCCGGCCAGATGGGCATCCTGAACATTGGTGATGCAGGCGATATCCGGGTTGGCGATCTCGGTAAGCCGGGCAATCTCGCCGGGCTGATTCATGCCCATTTCCAGCACCGCGAAATCGTGGGCGCGCTCAACCGGCAGCAAGGAAAGCGGCAGGCCGACGAGATTGTTAAAATTACCTTTGGTTTTCAGCACCTTGTATTTTATGTCCAGAATCGCGGCCAGCATCTCCTTGACCGTGGTCTTGCCGCAGCTGCCGGTGATCGCCAGCACCTGCAACCCCGGGAGCAACGATCTCCGGCAGGCCGCCAAATCCCCGAGGGCGCGGAGGGTATCCGCCACCAGCACCACCGGCACCGGCAACATCTTTTCCGGCCTCGTCTCTACCACCAGGCCGACGGCCCCTTTTGCCACGGCTTGGGTGAGATAGGCATGGCCATCAAAGTTTTCCCCGCGCAGAGCCACGAACAGATCCCCCGGCTCGATGGCCCGGCTGTCCGTGCAGACCCGTCGGAACCCCGTTTCGGCCCCGGTGGAAAGCAATTTCCCCCCCGTGGCCTGGAGAACCTGGGCCAGCGTCCAGTCGGGATTAGGCCTGGCACAGGAGCCGGATTTCTGCTCCGTTTTCAAATTTTTCCTGTCGCCAGCACCCATCGTGATCGGCCTTACCATTTAATTACCGTTGCCTGCGCTGCGGCCTCAAGCCGGTCATCGAAGAAGAAACTCCCTTCCGGGGTTATCTGACAGGTCTCGTGTCCCTTGCCGCACAACAGCACCACATCACCTGGTCTGGCGTGGCGGAGGGTTTCCCGGATCGCCTCCCGGCGGGAAAGAACGAGATCATAGCCCCGCCCTGCTTCCTGATTCAAAATGGCCTCAAGGCGCAGCCGTGGCAGGGAGGTTTCCTGAATCCCCGCCTCGATCTCCCGGAGAATGGCGGCAGGGCTTTCACTCCGGGGATTATCGGAGGTAAGCACCACCACCTCGGCCAGCGCACCAGCGGCCTTGCCCATCAAAGGCCGTTTCCCCCGGTCGCGGTCGCCGCCGCAACCAAAAATCACGATCAGACGGCCAGCGGTGAGACGGCGCATGGTCTGCAACACATTGGCCAGCGCGTCCGGGGAATGGGCAAAATCCACAAAAACGCTGACCCCGGCCGGGGCAGGCACCCTTTCCAATCTTCCGGGCGCGGGCCTGGCTTGCGCCAGACCGGCAACAACCTCAGACCCGGTAATCCCCAAGGCCAGCGCTACGCCAACCGCGCCGAGAATATTTTTCAGATTGAAGTCGCCAACCAGATCGGAACGAAGTTGCAGTTCTCCGCTCGGGGTTGTCAGGCTGGCCACTGTTCCGGTCAGACTCTCCCTGGTCTCCCGCACGGCCACCGTGGTTCCGGCAAGGCCGCAATCCAGCAGAGTTCGGCCTTTTTTCCCTGTATAGCCCAGGTTCTTATCGGCCCGCAGTTCTTCCAGCAGGCGTCGGCCCCAGTCAGGGTTGCCAGCATCCCTGTCATCACAGATGACCACCGCCTTGCCGTTTTCTTTCAGATACTCGCTAAAGAGCAGCTTCTTGCTCGCGAAGTAGCTGCCCATGTCCCCATGAAAATCCAGGTGATCCCGGCTCAGATTGGTAAAAAGCACCACATCAAACCTGATCCCGGCCACCCTTTTTTGTGCAAGGGCATGGGAAGAGATTTCCATAACGACATGGGTCACGCCGTTATCCGCCATTTCCGCCAGAATCCGCTGCAGGCTTACCGGCTCAGGCGTGGTAAAGGGCGCGGGAATTTCCACCGTGTTATAGCGATAATTCACGGTGCCGATCACCCCGGGATTGCCCCCGGCCTGACGGATGATCGACTCCAGCAGATAGGTGGTCGTGGTCTTGCCATTAGTGCCGGTGATCCCGAGCATCAGCATCCGCCGGGCCGGATGGCCATAAAAACCGGCCGCCGCCTGGCCCAGAGCCTTTGCCGTATCGGCAGTCTCCAGACAGGCGACCTTGGCATGCGTCCATCCCCGGCAACGTCCCTTGCCGACCAGCACGGCGGCGCAGCCTCTTTTTACCGCCGCCTCCAGATAGTTATGGCCATCCACGGTCAGCCCAGGGATCGCGACAAACAACGCCCCAGGCCCAGCCTGACGGGAATCGGCGGTGAGGCTGCGTATCGTTTTATCCTGTAATCTGTCCAGGTTCACGAGCTCCATCTCCTCGGCCAATTTCCGTAAGGATACTGCGGCAAGGCTGTTGTTTTTCCCCATGAGCAGAACCCTGCTTACCCGTTACTACATAGTTTTCAGGTGCAACACGCCCTTTTCCACGCCCTTCAAGGCTGCCCCGGCCTGGGGAGACTGGCTGGCCACCCTCCCTGAACCGGCGAGCTGCAATCTCAGGCCATAAGGCTGCAAGGTCTGCATGGCCTTTCTGCCGCTCATCCCCAGCACCTCCGGCATAACAAGCTCCTGCGCCCCTTGAGCCAGGGCGGCAGGCAGAGAAGACTTGCCTTGAAGCTGCTCCATTTTTTTGTGATAGACGATTTCCCGCACCGCTAAATCCAGGGCCGTGGGGGGGCGCGCCGTTTTGCGCAGCGCGGTTCCGCCCTGCGCCAGCATCTCTTCGCCAAAAATCCGGATCGGAGAATTGGCCTGCGAATCGATCCTGGCGCCATCAAGCACGACGACCAGGGCGACTTCAGGATGTTCCAGCGGGGCCATTCCCAGCAGGATGCTCTCCATTCCCGGCTGGACTGGGGTCGCTTTCTCTCCGCCCTCTTTTGCCGCCTGCGCCTTGCCCGCGACCTCCTTTTTCATCTGGCCTGCCGGGACGAGATCTTGTACCCGCAACGATTCCATGATGAAATTACCCCGCCCGGCCCCGGTAACCTTCTTCATCTCCTGGCGCAGGCCCGCGCTTACCTCAGGCCGCAGGGCAAATTCCACGATCCTCTGTCGAACCGGCACAGCCCGCACCTGCTCATTCTGCCAAACAGCCCGGAGTACATGAGGTGTCATCACCTGGCCGCCGTTGATCAGTCGGCAAAATGCCGAAAGCAACGCCAAAGGGGTTGCTTTCAAGACAGAATCCTGATCAGGGGACGGCGGCATGGCCTTTGGCGGCCCGGGAGGATTTCCCGCCTTAATCACGGCCGCCAGCTTGTCTGGAGGGCCAGGGGCATTTTCCTCCTTCAAGACAAACAAGGCCTCAGGCAAATCCACCTCGCCCTTGACGGTCAGGCCGATCTTGTCTGCAAAGGCGTTTAATTCGTCACGTCTCGCCACGATCTGAGCAAAACCGACCCCCTCGGGAGAAACATAGCGGCCCTCCGTGGTCAGATTCCAGGCTGTCTTCGGAATCGCTTCCGGAGCCGGAACAGGAAGCAGCCCTGCCTCGCCTTCTGCCCCCCTGCTTCCCAGGACAAGGCTTTTCTCCATTTCTATTGCCGTCTGAAAAAGACGCTCCATTGCGCCAAGATCAAGGGTGGACTCAATAGCCCGGTTCCTGCGCGCCTCATCGCTGAATTCCCAGAACCGGTTGGGGTCATAATCCGGCAGGCTGGCCAGGCCGAGGATCTCCCCGGTGTCCGGGGTCATGAGTACAGCCACTCCTGCCTTGGCTCCCGTGCTTTCAACAAGGCCTTTCAGCTTTTGCTCCAGGATATTCTGCAGATGAATATCAAGGGTCAAAACAAGGCTGGCGCTGTCGCTTCCTTCAACTTTCTTTCTGCTGGCTCCGGCCTCTGCCAGTCTGGTGTTGTGCGCCCCGCCACCCCGCAGGACGCTGTCATAATAAAATTCAACCCCGGCCAGGCCCTGTTCGTCCTTGATAAAACCAAGCACATGGGCGCCCAGCTGGTTTCCCGGGTAAAATCTCTGCACCTGATTGATGCGGTAAACCCCCTTCAGATTCAGATCCGCGATTTTTACCGCTTTCTCGCGAGAAAGATCCCTGCCAAGCCAGGCAAAACTTCTTTCGCCCTTCAAGGCCGAAAGAATATTTTTTTCCTCAACTCCGAGAATCAGGGCAACCTCACGGGCAGTTTTCTCAGGCGAATCAAGCTCCAACGGCCTGGCGTACAGGGAACTTCGCTGAAAACTCACGGCCAGCTCCATGAAGTTCCGGTCATAAATATTTTTTCGGCCTCCGCCTCTTACGGCGCGGGCCTGTTCTTCCTTTTGCCCGTCGCCTTGCTCCAGCTGCCCGTTGCCGTCAAAAAACTGATTTCTGATTACTACCCCCGCAAATACCAGCAGCAGCAAAATAACAGCGCCCACCATGACCGGACGTCGGCTTCTCCTCTCAATGGCCCGCTTTTTCATGCCGGGCGCCTACGGTTTTCTCAACTGCTTTTCAGAAGGCGGAAACAGCCCCAGCCCCCCTGCCGCAGCTTCGATTCTTTTCTGTTGCAGCAGCGCTTCCTTTTCTGCTAAAAGCGCCACATTGGCTGTGCCAAGTTCAATTTTTTCCTGCCGGCCTGTAGCAAGCCTGCCAAGCCCGTCCTGTAAAGCAACGCCGAACCAGAGGCTGCTGCCTGCCCCCAGCAGCATGGCGACAACCATCACCGCCCCGATGATCCTGGAAGGCTGTTCTTGTTCCGCGCCACCCGATCGTTTGCCCTGGATTTGCTGCCGGTTGACGACCGTGCCGGAGTATTTTTTCGCGTAATCCCGCATCCTAATTTAATCCTCGCGTCGCAACCCTCAGCTTGGCGCTTCTGGCTCTGGGGTTGCGCAGACATTCCGCGCGGCCAGGGGTAAGCGGCTTCTGGGTAACTGCCTCCAGCAGGGGATTTTCCCGGAAGGCCTGCTTCACCAGGCGATCTTCCAGGGAATGGAAGGAGAGGACACAAAATCTGGCGCCGGGCGCAAGCAGGCTGGCGCCATCGGCTAGAACCTGCTCAAGACTGTCAAGTTCGCGGTTAACGGCGATGCGCAAGGCCTGAAAAACCTTGGTGGCCACATGGATTTTCTTGGGATGAAAACGTTTGGGAATGGCCTGATCAACCAAGGCGACAAGCTGAGCGGTGGAAACAATCTTCTCTTTCCGCCGGGCCTCGACTATCTCCTCGGCAATCCTTCTCGCCTGGCGCTCTTCGCCATAGAAGAAAAAAATATCCGCCAGCTCTTCCTCGGTTGCTTCGTTAACCAACTGGGCAGCCGTGGTGGTCTGGCGCTGATCCATCCGCATGTCAAGCGGCTCGCTGCCCTTAAAGCTGAACCCCCGGCCGCTTACGTCGAGCTGCAAAGAAGAAAGACCCAGATCGAGCAGCAGGCCGTCAATTGTGCCGATGCCAAGCTCCATCAGGGTCTCCTTTATCGAGGTGAAATTCTCATGCACAAAATGAACCCGGCCTGCAAACCGGGCCAGCCGTTCCTGCGCCAGGGTCAGAGCCGCCGCATCCCAGTCAAAGCCCACCACCTGACCGGTGGGGCCGCAGGTCTCAAGAATTTTTTCCGTATGGCCGCCAAGACCAAGGTTGCCGTCAACATAAAGACCACCATCTTTCGGGGCCAGACAGGCGACCACTTCCTCGAGCATGACCGGAAGATGAGCGGGCTGCATAGCGGATCAGAACCGCCCTGTTTCCAGAAGCACCTGTTCAAAATTATGAAAATCATCGACGGTCGGTTTGCTCTCAGCCTCCCAGACTTCCTTGTCCCAGATTTCAAAATAGGCGATCATGCCGCTGACCACGACTTCCTTCCTGATGCGGCAATCCTCCCGCAAATTTGCAGGAAGCAGGATTCTCCCCTGCTTGTCCAGCACGCATTCCTCGGCCCCGCCGATCATGTAGCGGATCAGTTTGAGCTTTTCCGGGCTTTTCTGCCCTTGTGCGGTCAGGGCTATTTCCAGCTCTTCCCACTCCGGCAGCGAATAGGCCCGGATGCAGTTATGCCAGGGGGTGAGCATAAGCCTTTCCTCCCCCTGATTGCGCAAGGCCTCACGAAATCTGGTCGCGATATTCAGCCGGCCTTTAGCATCGAGGAGATGCTCGGAGCGACTGCGAAAACGGCAGACTGGATTTTGCACACTCCCCTCAGGCACACGCAGCTCCTTCTTGCTCCCTTTTTACCCACTTTGCACCACTTTATGTTGTCTTATAGTGAAAACGAGGGTGCAGTGTCAAGGAAAAAACAAGCGGAACCACTTACCTCCTCACCTCTCCAAAACAGCAAAAAACACCATATATAGACAGCATAAACAATAAGACCACCACATAAAGTATCAATAGGGGTAATTGGCTATAATACACCCGTAAAAATATTTTTTTGTGGGGCAAGATGGGGGAAAAATACAGAAGAAAACGAGAAAGGAAGGGTAAATAAAAAACTGCGGCAAACCGCACAGACGATCAAAAAATGGGAGAGGGAGGGGAGACAATCCGGCTGGGATCACAAGCCTTGAACCATGACGTCTCCTCCCTTATGCAGGTCAAGAACAGGGTGCCGTAAGCATCAAGGCTATGCTCCCATCAGCCCGGCATTACGAAAGGAGCGCTGCACGGCGCGATATACTTCATCGAAATGTGGCAACTCAGCCATCTGGTTTGCCAGCCGCATCTGCCAAAGTTTTTTCAAACGCGCTTCCTTTTTGCCGAATTCCTCACCCATGCCTTCCAGCCCCCTGCCTCGAAATTCGAGCTTGGCTGTGATCTCCGGGATAAGCGCGGACAGGTTCATATTCTCCAGTTCCGTAAGATACCAGACATCATAGAGATCACGCGGCTCATTACGGGCCCGGTCAGCCAGGGCGACCACCTTCTCCGAGATAATTTCTTCCAGGGAATAGACCTCCGGCAAGTCCTCGTACTCCTCGTAACCCTTCAATACCGGTCTTTTTTGCAAGGGCAACACAAGCCGTTCATCGATGGTGATATCCACCTTCACTTCCTTGACTGTGGTGCCAGGCAACGGGCCTTCATAGGCAAGATAAAAGGTATGACTGTTCTGATGCGATTTTCGGTCCTCGCGGGAATAACGGATAATCATGCCGGAAGCCATCTTGACGTCGGCGAATATTTTTTCCAAACCTGCAAGTATCATTTCCAGGGGCTCCGCCCTGGTCAAAGTAAGGATCGAGATCCTCCGAAAAACGATAATCGCCGAAATAGTACCCGGAGGTGGCGGTTTTGCGCCGCCGTAAAATAGCGCCTGTCACCTGACACTGACGTTTTCCTGATGTTTCTCTTGTTTACGAAGCTGCTTTTTGTTAGCATCTCGGCATGGTTGTTCCGCTTACCATAACTTCTACACGGCTTCATTGCTCATACCGGAAACCTGCATACCTGGGCAATTCTTTTACCCAGTGGTTTAGGTTCTTCTTTTGACATCTATCCTTGAATTGGGTGGGGAGGGTCGGCATTATACTCTTATGCCGGCGACGGGCAGGTTGTTTTGCACCAGCGTCCCCTTCGATTGGGTGGGGAGGGTCGGCATTATACTCTTATACCGGCGACGGGCAGGTTGTTTTGCACCAGCGTCCCCTTCGACATACTCAAAACTTGACATTGTATCCCACCATTGTATATTCGTCTTATATACACTACGGAGATTCAATCATGGCACATACCGAAACAAGAAAAGCACCGATAAATATCCGGGCTCTACCAGCCCAGCGTAACCTGATAGACAAAGCGGCGGCGGCACTGCGCAAGAACCGTTCCGATTTCATGTTGGAAGCGGCCTGCCGGGAAGCGGAAAACGTCCTGTTGGACCAGCGGCTGTTCCTGGCCACTGCCGAGCAATTTCAGGCCTTTGAAGATGCACTGCAGGCCCCCGTTCCCGAAGCGGTCAAGACCCTGCTGACCACAAGGGCGCCATGGGAGGATTGACCCCGCCGGCATCACTTACCGCATCCCACGCCCTGGCGGAATTCAGCTGCGGAGTCCCGGACATGAATGACTGGCTCCGGCGCCGGGCGCTCCCGAATGAAACCTCAGGGGCCTCCCGCACCTTCGTGGTTTGCCAGGACGCCAGGGTCGTCGGTTTCTACGCCCTGGCCACCGGCAGCGTCAGCCGCGAGGAAGCAACCGGCGGGATCAGGAGGAAAATGCCGGAACCGATCCCGGTCATGGTCCTGGGGCGTTTGGCGATAGATGTCGGCTGGCAGAAGAGAGGGGTTGGCGCGGGGCTGTTGAAGGATGCGGTTCTCAGGACTCTGGCCGTTTCGAAGCAGGCAGGAATCCGTGCCCTCGTCGTACACGCTCTGCCCGAAGACGCGAAAAGATTCTACCTCCGTCATGGCTTCCAGGAATCGCCCCTGCAACCGATGATGCTGATGCTGAGCTTGGTCGGTTGGAAGTTGTAAGGGAGTTAATCGGGAATTAGAGGTTGACAATAGTTGAATAAACTGTCCCAGGAATTCCCAAATGTCCGAAAGTCAAGCCTGACCCTGGTGCCCCCGGAAAGTATTTGTTTTCTATGTGCACATGAAAAAAGGCTAACCACCGGCTACACACGGACCCCGCAAACAGCGCGGGTCCGGTGAGCTGGAACGTTGGGCATCAAGGAGCTACATACATGTCACGCGGAATCGTCATAACACCCCGCTTTGAATTCGACGGGCAGCGGTTCTCCATGGGAGGAGGTTTCGATCCAGTCTCCCTTCGACAGTACCTGCTTTATTGGGACAAGCTGGATTGGCCCAACAACAACATCATCGCCATTGGCGATGCGCCTGAACTTGAGTTTCTGCGCTCAGCAGGTGTACTAGAACGAACGATGGTCCGATTCACGTCCTTCGCTGGAAATGTCGGCTACGCAATGCTCCAGATGCAAGTTTCTGCACTGGAAGAGCGGGACAAGAATGAACCTGGCACTTGGTCACTCGCGCAGCATTCGAAGCTTCTGGCGAGTTCACCGGAAGGCACGGTCGAAACAAGATCTCTTGAAGTGGAAATCTATTCAGCCGTTCCTGTTCCAGCTGCAGATGTCTCGTTCGAAGAAATTCTGGAGTTCAAGCAGCGCCGAAATTCAGAGCTGCTTCACTTCAGATCCGCGATGGATGAGCTTTACCAAGAGGCCGCGAGCGCCGCAGACATACCAAGAGCAAAGCTCCAAGCACAAGATCGTATTCAACGCGCGCTTCAAGACCTCAATGATGTCTTTGGAGAAAGTTTTGCTAGACGGTTTCTGTCTTCTCTAAAGGTTGAGCTAAACATTCCCAACATTGCCGGTTTGGCGTTGGCTGGCGGCGCAGCAGCGGCCAGCTTCGGCATGCCAATAGCTGTAGCTGCCGGGGCTGGTGCAATCGCCGGGGCGTTGAAGTTTGATATGGCGCATATTCGAAAGGGCGCAAACATACCAGCGAGCCTTCGTGCTTACGCCTATTTGCATCACATTGAGCAAGAGTTGCGTTGAGGAGTCTGGGGTCGGGAGTCTGGGGTCGGGTTAGAGTTTCGGGGAGTCTGGGGTCGGGGGAGTCTGGGGTCGGGTTAGGGGAGTCTGGGGTCGGGTTAGAGTTTCGGACATTCGTCCATAAAAGAGAAAAACCAGCACAGATAAACGTGGTCTGACCGTTCGCAGTAACAGCAGTAAATCTAACGGGTTAAAGTCCCGTCTGGGAGTTGTCCGTACAATAACCCCGGACGAGGGAAGGAACCCTGCTTTGTTCGTGCAACCAAAGAGCGGAGGATTGGTAAAAGAGAAACATTTGCCCACCTTAACAGGGGCATTTCAGCCGCGTTTTAACTCGCTCAACAATTCCGGGTGGCGATCAAGTAGGCGGAAGAGGTTAATCACAGCGGCCAGCGGTTTGGTCTGCCCACGTTCATAACGAGAAAAGGCGTTTTTGCCCCCTCCTGCCAGTTGGGCGGCTTCCAGTTGGGTGAGTTTCAGTTTGTGGCGAATACGGGCCAGTTCTGAGGCCTCTGCCGCATCCACCCCGTCACGAAAGGCTAACCAAGCGGCTTCTTCCTCCACATTGAATTCGGCAAAACCATCAGCGCAGTGGTCACAGAACGCCCCATGGGTTTCCGAGTTAAAGATGTGCCCCTTGTAATTCTGCGTAATGGCTTTGACGCCATCATGCAACGTCCCTGACCCGCACAGAGGGCAGGGACGTTGCATGATAAGTAACACCAAGGGAAAAACAGAGGCTTCACGTCGACCTCCCGGATATCATCCGGCGGCCTTATTTGTTGCCCTTCTTCCCAGCCAATCTTTTTAAATCTCTTCTTGTGATCCGCCAACCGATCCGGCGACCAGCTCTACCCATTTTACCTTCCCGAGCAACGAATTTTCTTTATGCTTCTTCTGCTGGAGTGTATAGTTTTCTTATTTAGGGGCCGTTAACAATGCACTACATTTCAGACCTTTTCGTTACGGCCCCTTATGCCGATCACGATCTTTAAATCGTTACACCTTGTGAACAACGGCTTCTTTTCCTTCTTTCCTCTTGGTGATCCCTTGTCTGTAAGCAAAAAAAGCCCCACCCCCAAACCGGCCCGCGCGAAACAAGACAGCCAGACCGCTGCCACAATAAAGGCTCGCCCTTCTCGCGACAATACTAAATCCTCGTCAAAAAGAACCTTTACCAAAAAGACCCGCAAGCCTGCGGCTGCTTCATCTTCAGGGCGTGAATTTACCGATGGCAGAAAGCCACGGGCAAAACAAGCCAAAGAGGAAACCTTCCGGCCCTCTGCGCCAGCAACCGACCGTCCAACCAGCCGCAAGAGAAACCCACCCTCAGAAAAAACCTTTGGCCCAAAAACCCGTGGCCCGGGCCCTGCTTCCCCTCGTGGCCGGGCCTTCACCAGGGCCAGCGAACCGCAGGCAGAACTATCCGAAGATGACTTCTGGTCACCGGCCTCGGCCTCTGATCGCTCCTTTGCCAGCTTTCTCAAGCCGCTCATCCCCTCAACCATTGGCCCGGAAGGCCAGGCTATCCTCTACAGCTCTCCCCTGGCTCACCTCGATTATTCCGTGGAGTTGCAGATAAAAGACCAGGGCCTGCTGACCTTCTGGAAACAGCACCGGCTGCCCGGTCTGCCGGGACAGGTAATCCGTTCCCCCAGGGCTCGCAACTACCGCACTACCTCAAAACGCAAGGCCTTCCTCCATGGCTCCACCCTGTATCTGCTCTTGGGAGACAAGGCCGCCCTGCCCAAAAACCGGCAGTATTTTACCGCCTCGCCGCTGGAGCCCAAGGAGCACGAGGTCATCTACCGTTTTCTCCAACAGAAGCTGAGCGAGCCAGCCTTCCGGCTGATCGCCGGGCATCTCAATTATCTCATCATCCGTGGGAGCTACACGGAACAGGCGGTAATCTTCAATGTGGATCTGCTGAACGGGCCGCTGGTTCGCAAGATGAAACTGCTGAGCGCCCATCTCCAGAAACTTCCCGTCGCAGTCTCTGCCGCCTTTGTCTACCTTGACCCCAGCCAGTCCGACTATTATCTCGAAAGCAAACGCCCGGCGGAGACCCTTAATTTCAAAAAGCTCTACGGCCCGGATCAGCTGGGAGCCACCTACCACGACTGCCGCTATCAATTCCATCCAACCTCGTTTTCCCAAATCAACGAATCCATGGTGGAAACCATGCTGACCCGGGCGAGGGAACTGCTGGCCCCGGCCCCGGATCAGGCGCTCCTCGATCTCTACTGCGGCTACGGCCTGTTCAGCCATTATCTCGCCCCCTACTACCGGCAGGTGCTGGCCGTTGATGGTGAAGGCCCTTCCATCCGGGCCGCCGAAGTCAACAGCCGCCTTAACCAGAAGCGGGGCGGCCAGGCCAAGCCGTCGTTGCAAAACAACGCGAACAATGGTGATCCCGAAAACGGCATAAGGAGCCGTAAAGAATGGCCAAAAGATACAAGTTATTCTGCCACGGCTCCTAAGCCGTCGTTGCAAAACAACGCGAACAATGGTGATCCCGAAAACGGCATAAGGAGCCGTAAAGAATGGCCAAAAGGTACAAGTTATTCTGCCACGGCTCCTAAGCCGTCGTTGCCAAACAACGCGAACAATGGTGATCCCGAAAACGGCATAAGGAGCCGTAAAGAATGGCCAAAAGGTACAAGTTATCTTGCAACGGCTCCTAAATTTATAGCCCACCGGATCACGGTCGGCTATCTGGAAAAAACCCTGCCCCCGCCCATGAGCAACGAGGTGATCCTCCTTGATCCGCCCCGCCAGGGCACCTTACCAGGGGTGATCGCAGCCCTGGCCCGGCGGAAGCCGAAAAAGGCGCTCCATATCTTCTGCGGGGTGGATCAGATCCCGCCCGCCCTGAGGGAATGGCAGGCCAACGGCTACCAGGTGCGGCGCATCGTGCCGCTCGACATGTTTCCAGGCTCGGCCAATCTCGAAATCCTGATTTTGTTAGAAAGGCTGAGGGCTGAAGACTGAAGGTTTTCAGGACAAAGGGCAGTTGATATATTTCAGTCTTCAGCCTTCAGTCTAATATACTCATCACGAGGACATCCCACCATGACGCAGAGCTTGTATATCGTGGCAATCGGCCCTCAGAGCGGCAAATCGGTGATCGCCCTTGGCCTCATGGAGCTGTTGTCCCGCAGGCTGCGCCGGGTCGGCTATTTCCGCCCCATCATCCCTTTACACCCGCTGGCGGACAACAACCTGCAATTGATCAAGGCCCGCTACCGCCTTGAGTTTGACGACAACGAGCTGTTCGCCATCTCCCATGACGAGGCCCAACATCTTTCCGCCGAAGGCAGTCCCGACCAGATCATCAAGATCATTCTCGATAAATACAAGCGCCTGGAAAGCAGGTGTGATTTTGTCCTCTGCGAGGGCACCGATTTCAGCGGGCTTTCCCTGCCCTTTGAGTTCGAGTTCAACGCCGAGGTGGCCAACAACCTGGGCTGCCCTATCCTGCTGCTCTTAAACTGCCATAACAAATCCCCGGAGGATATCCTCGACGCCCTGCATGTGGCCCAGGAATCCTTCCTCAAGAAGGGCTGCACCATCCTGGCCAGCGTGGTCAACCGGGTAGAACCCACGCTCATGGCAACAGTGCGGGAAAAACTTGCCTGCACCGGGGAATGCGGGCCGGTCTACATCCTGCCGGAGGAACCGTTTTTAGGCAAGCCAACGGTGGGGGAGATCGCCAAGGCCCTGAAGGCAAAAATCCTCATGGGAGAGCCGGAGGAGATGAACCGGGGGGTAGCCGATTTCAAGGTGGCGGCCATGAGTCTGCCGCATTTTCTCGACCATCTGGTGGAAGGCGACCTGATCATCGCCCCGGGCGACCGCTCCGAGATCATCCTCGGCACGCTGGCCGCCAATTTTTCCAGCACCTATCCGAGCATAGCCGGGCTGCTGCTCTCGGGCGGCTTTGTGCCTGACCCCCAGATTTCTCTGCTCCTCCAGGGCTTGCGGATGACCGTCCCCATCATCAGCGTGCAGACCGACACCTTTACCACCGCCATCAACGCCAGCGCCGTACCCCCCATGCTCACCCCGGAAAACGACCGCAAGATCGCCACCGCTCTGGGGCTTTTTGAGACCCACATCAACCTGCCCGAGCTGGAAGGCCGCATTTCCTTTGTGAAATCCACCCGGGTCACTCCGATCATGTTCGAATACAACCTGGTGGAGATGGCCCAGAAGCACCGGCAACACATCGTCCTGCCCGAAGGCACGGAAGAACGGGTGCTGCGGGCCAGTGAAATCCTTGTCCGGCGCGGAGTCGCGGAGATCACCCTGCTGGGCGACCCCGCCGGGATTCGCAGTGCAGCCAGCAATCTTGGTCTTGATCTTACCGGCATCACCCTTATCGACCCGGCCACCTCCGGCTTGCGGCAGGACTTTGCCCAGACCTACTTCGCGCTTCGCCAGCACAAGGGGATCACCGAAAAAGCCGCCTGGGATACAGTGGCCGACGTTAACTACTTCGGCACCATGATGATCCACAAGGGCCTGGCCGACGGCATGGTTTCCGGGGCGGTACACACCACCGGCGACACCATCCGCCCGGCCCTGCAGATTATCCGCACCCAGCCGGGGGTTTCCATTGTTTCCAGCGTCTTTTTGATGTGTCTGGCCGACCGGGTGCTGGTCTACGGCGACTGCGCGGTAAACCCCGAGCCCAACGCCCAGCAACTGGCGGAAATCGCCATAAGCTCGGCCCAGACCGCCAGGCTCTACGGGATTGAACCCCTGATCGCCATGTGTTCCTACGCCACCGGCGCCTCGGGCAAGGGCGCCGACGTGGACAAGGTGCGCGAGGCGACCAGGATCGCCAAGGAACTCCGGCCCGACCTCATGATAGAAGGGCCGATCCAGTATGACGCCGCCGTGGACGCCGGGGTGGCAAAAACCAAGCTGCCAGACAGCCAGGTGGCGGGCAAGGCCACGGTCTTTATCTTCCCTGACCTGAACACCGGCAACAACCTGTACAAGGCGGTGCAGCGCTCGGCCAACGCCGTGGCCATCGGCCCGATCCTCCAGGGCCTGAACAAACCGGTCAACGACCTGAGCCGGGGCTGCACCGTGCCCGATATCGTCAATACCGTAGCGATCACCGCCATCCAGGCTCAGTAAATGAACAGCAGCACCACATCTGCTTTGTCATCGGTCGGCTCGTGTGCAATAGCACACTTCGCCGGCCTCTTTCGCGCATCTGCGGCACTGCTGCTCATTTACTGTTGGTTGAAATGTTGAAGCCTGTTTTTGCTTAGCTGAATAATGAACGAGGGGAAAAACCCATGAAAATTCTGGTACTCAACTCCGGCAGCTCATCCATCAAGTACCAGCTGTTCGACATGCAAGACGAAGCGGTGCTGGCTGCGGGCAGCCTCGAACAGATCGGCGAAGAGGGCAGCCATCTCAGCCACCGTCTGCGAACCCCCCAGGGTGAGATGGAAAAAATGCTCCGGGCCTTGCCGATTTCCGACCACCGGCAGGGCTTTCAGCTAATCGCCTCGATCTTAAGGGAAACCGGGGCGCTTGCCGACCCTGGGGAACTCAAAGGCATCGGCCACCGGGTG
>MGTC01000036.1:9702-10025 GCA_001799255.1 Deltaproteobacteria bacterium RIFOXYD12_FULL_55_16 | reverse complement strand
GCGGCGAGAAATTCAAGGAACCCGTCCGGATTACCCCCGAGGTTCTAGCCGCGATCCGGGCCTTGATCCCCTTGGCGCCGCTGCACAATCCAGCCAATCTCCTTGGGATGGAGGTGGCCATGGAAAGCGCGCCAGCCGTGCCCCAGGTGGCAGTGTTCGACACCGCCTTCCACCAATCCCTGCCCCCCTATGCCTACCGCTACGCCATCCCCAAAAAACTCTACGAGGCGCATCAGATCCGGCGCTACGGCTTCCACGGCACCTCGCATTGCTATGTGGCGAAAAAGGCCGCCGAATTTCTTGGCAGACCGCTCGATTCCCTT
>MGTC01000036.1:0-9671 GCA_001799255.1 Deltaproteobacteria bacterium RIFOXYD12_FULL_55_16 | reverse complement strand
CCTCACCCCCCTTGAAGGGTTGATCATGGGCACCCGCTGCGGGGATCTCGATCCGGCGATCATCTTTTACCTGACGCGGGAAACCGGCCTTGCCTCCGGGGAGATCGAGACGATCCTCAACAGGGAAAGCGGCCTCAAGGGGATCTGCGGGGTCAACGACATGCGCAGCGTGGGGGAGCTGGCAGCAGGGGGCGACAGGGAAGCGCAGCTTGCCATCAGCATGTACTGTTACCGGATCAAGAAATACATCGGCGCCTACCATGCGGCGCTGGGGGGGCTGGACGGACTGATCTTCACCGGCGGCATCGGGGAGAACGCGGATTTTATCCGGGCAGGATGCTGCGCAGGCCTGGCCCATCTGGGCCTGGAACTGGATGAGGGGAAAAACCGGGGATCACGAGAAGGATGCGCCGCCCTGGA
Organism: Deltaproteobacteria bacterium RIFOXYD12_FULL_55_16; assembly: GCA_001799255.1. Taxonomy (GTDB): domain Bacteria; phylum Desulfobacterota; class Desulfobulbia; order Desulfobulbales; family Desulfurivibrionaceae; genus Thiovibrio. Next base: position 9,251 of record MGTC01000036.1, on the reverse strand, counting down.
GGACAGGGCCAGCCGGGTGAGAATCCTGATTATCCCCACCAACGAAGAGCTGGAGATTGCCGAACAGACCGTCGCCTGTCTGGGGACGGAATAGTCAGGCCGGAGTGAATCAGAACTTTCGCGGCAGCGGAGAAGAATCCTTGCGGCCGTCAATAATCTTTTGCAGTTGCTGACGTTCGGCCCGCACGTCCTGCAGTTCGTCCTGAATGGCCAGCCCCTCCTCCGGCGAGGCGGAAAGCAGCAGCCTTTCCAGCCGTTCCACCTGCTGCTGCGCCCGATAGAGTTCCCGCGCCAGATCCCGTAAGCCGTTATTCATAAATAACCTTGACTTGAACAACCCTGCATTGCCCGAAAGGCGGTCAAGGCCGCGCCGTCCAATCCCGCTCTGTCCGTGGTGATAATTCTGACCGGAATATCGGCCATAATTCCGGCCATCCGCCCTTTGCTGAGGAAACGAGCCATGAATTTTTTCTGGTCAAAGACGGGCAGGAGACGGGGAAGCATGCCGCCTCCCAGATAGAGGCCCCCGGTAGAGAGAAATTTCAGCGCCATGTTCCCGGCTTCCGCCGCCAGGACAGCGAAAAATATCTCCAGGGTCAGACGGGCGACCTCACCCTCTTTTTTCAGGGCCTGGCCCAGGAGAACCGGGGTAAGATCGCAGGCCGCAGCCAACTCCTCCTCTAACTCCGCAGGCGCCTTCATCCCCGCCCCTTCAGTCAGGTAGCGATAGATATTCGTGATGCCTTTCCCTGAGCAGACCAGCTCATAGCTCACATGCCCGTGTTTTGCCTGTAAAAAAGAAAGCAGTGCCTGTTCCAGCTCCGAAGCGGGCGCAAAATCGGCATGCCCCCCTTCCGAGGAGCATGCCGTATAGTCCGTACCATTCCAGCAAAGATAGGCCTCGCCCAGCCCTGTCCCTGGGGCAAGAACCGCCATGCTCCCGTGCGGAACCGGCGTGCCGGCATTTACCACCAGAAGATCATGCGGGTGCAAACTTGAGACTGCCTGAGCCGCAGCCACCAGGTCGTTCAGCAAAATAACCCCGGCAAGCTGAAATTGTTCCCGCAAGGCCTCCTGATCAATGAGCCAGCCAAGGTTGGTTATCCGGGCCTTCCCGCCCGCAACCGGCCCGGCCACGCCAAAGGCTGCTATCTGCGGATGCCCTTCGGAGCTGCGCAGAAACTCCGCAATTATTCCGGCGAAATCGCCATAGCCGCCGCAGGCAAAGCGCTGCTCCCTGACCAGGGCATAGCCTTGCCCTGTTGTGGCATACAGGGCAAGGAGGGCTTTTGTTCCGCCCAGATCTCCAGCCAGGAAATAACCCATTTTTCTCTTTTTAGGAGTCGTCAAGAAATAACCTGTACAATCCTGACCGCAAGTGTACGGCTCCTTATGCCGTTTTAGCCACACAAAACGTCCAAATTGTTTTTTTACAACGGCTTACTCCCCGCCCCCCTCAACCAGACGGGTAAGATGTCCGATATTGTCACGGAGCATCATGGCCTGAGAGGTTACCGCCTCGGAGGTTGCGGCCAGCTCCTCGGCGTTGGCCGCCATTTGCTGGGTAACGGTGTCCATCTCAATCATGGCCTTATGGATCTGGAGAACCCCCAGGGTCTGCTCCCGGGAGGCCGTGGAAATCTCGGCCACCAGCACCGCAACCTTGCGCGATCCAGCCACCACATCCATAGATTCCACCACCACCTCATTCACCTTTTGCAGGCCATCATTAACATTGCCGATGGCCCGTTCGATCAGATCACTGGAGTTTCTTGCCGATTGGGCGGTGCGTTGGGCAAGATTGCGCACCTCATCGGCAACCACAGCGAAGCCCGCGCCCTGAACCCCGGCCCTGGCCGCTTCCACTGCCGCATTCAAGGCGAGCAGATTGGTCTGAAAGGCGATCGCCTCAATCTCCCGAATAATTGAAGCGATGGCGTCACTGTCTTTTTTGATGTTCTGCATGGAGGCCTGCATAGCTGCCACATTGACATTCGCCCTGGCGCCAATCGCCTCATTCTGCTTCATTCCAGAATCAGCCGTCGCGGCGTTGCTGTCATTCTGCTGCACCATGGCGGTGATCTCTTCCAGGGAAGCGCTGGTCTTCTCCAGCGATTCCGCCATCTCCGCAGCCATTTCCGCCACCATCTGAGAGGTGCTGGCCGTGGTACGGGCCTCTTCGGAGATTCGATCGGCGCTCTCATCCAGTTCACTGACAATATTATTGATGGAGCGAACCAGCACCTGCACGATAACAAAGGCGAACAGGCCAACGCTCATGAGAGAGAGAATCCCACCGATTATGAAAACCAGACCGAATCTCTTCACCTCGCTCATGGCCTTTTCCTTGGTCAGTTCCTGCCCTCTGCGCAACTCATCAACCGCAGCCTTGGTGCTTGCCATCAAGCTGGAATACCTTTCAAAAAATTCTCCGTCAAAGGCCGCCAGAGCGGTGGCCTTGTCTCCTTTTACCAGAGAGGGCAGGATATTTTTATTAATGATCTCGGCCATCTTCGGCCAGGAGGCCGCCAGCTCGTCATAGGAGGCCACTACCGCCGAGGCTCTGTCCAGAGCATGGCATGAGGCGCAATACACTTCTTTGCCTCCGGAGTTAACAATATTTTCCCCCATTTCGGCAATGGCCTCGTCAAACCTCTTACTGGTGCTTTTAAGACCATTCAAGGCCTCCGGATCATATTCCAGGATCTGATCCTTGAGCATACTGTTGAGGTGGCTGAGGTTAAGACGGGTTCTGGCCAGATTGTCAACATAACCCATCTTGAGTTCGATGCCGGTGTACATCGAGCCGCCGATCTGCACCCGCTGGATGATAAGATGGGCGATCACGACACTTGAAACCATGGACAAGCCAACAAAACCAACAAGGAAAAAAAGTTTTCCCCGCAGACTCAACCGCTCAAACCATTCTTTCATAACAACTCCTCATGCCTGGCATCATTATGCCGTTATTAAAAAACAGGGGAGGCTTGCTCCTGTTCAACGACAATGGCTGTTTTCATAATGGTCTTTGAAACCCATATCCACAGGTTTTTATTATATCTTATAGTCCTGCTTTTTTTACCACATATTTTTCTCAACTATCCAGCTCCGGGCCAGTATAATTTTTTTTACCCGGTTCAGTAACAATTTGCCGCCAGCCTGTCTGGTTTCAAGGCCTTTTATAGCCCTGCCCGGAAAAACACCATCCCCTGACTGGTACAAAACAAGCATGTTTCCTCCCAACCTCCCGGAACAACAACATAAAAAATCAAATTACTACGGCAATTCCTCGCTATCTGTTCAAAGTTTTGTATCTTGCCAATCTTCGCCCGCCCAAGGATACCGCATGTAACATTCTATAATTACTATAAAAAATTATAGAAAGCTAAAAACACAAAGCCTGGCACACTTGTTGCTTAACATAAAAATAACTCTTATCTCCTTTCTCCTTAAAAGAAGATCGACTTTCCAACAAAGTCGATCTTCTTTTTTTTGCCCAAATTTTTTTGCTGTTTGCACTCTGCGCCCAAGCCCGATATATTACCGATCCTGTGGCCGTCGACGCCTTGCCCGTCAATTAGCCGTTGCCACAAAATAATATCGTCAACTGAATGGCCAAAATGGCCAGGAAGGCCGAGGTTTATTTCGTAACGGCTCCTAAAGATCCCGCAGCCAACCCTCCCTGAACCCGGCAAGGGGGTTCGGTTTAAAACCCTTTAGGTATAAGAACCATTAATTACCCGTGCTTTTGGGGCCGTTTCCCTCCTGTAGCTTCAGGTTCAAGAGAGCACCAGACTCCATGATCCACCCCTTTATTTTAGCGCCCATGGCCGGTTGCACCGATCTGCCCTTTCGCCTGCTTTGCAGAGAATATGGGGCAGACCTCTGCTATTCCGAGATGATCGACTGCCACGACCTGGTAGCCCTGAAGCCAGACTGCCTGGAACTGCTCCAGACCAATGTCGCGGAGCAACCGGTAGCCATGCAGCTTTTCGGCAGCGATCCCGCCACCATGGGAGAAGCTGCGGCAATCCTGAGCGAATACCCCATTGCCTGTATCGATATCAACCTGGGCTGTCCCATGGAAAAAGTTATCCAGCAGGGCGCAGGAGCCGCCTTGATGAAAAACCCGCGCCTCGCTGAAAAAATTATCACCTCTGTCTGCAAAAACTCAACCAAGCCGGTAACGATCAAGATCCGCTCCGGCTGGAACCAGCACACCATTACCGCCCCGGAGATTGCCAGAATTGCCGAAGACGCTGGCGCCCAAGCCATTGCCATCCATGCCCGCACCTGGAGCGACGGTTTCACCGGCCCCATTGACCACCGGGTAATCCTGCAAACCATGGCAAAAGTTTCCCTGCCGGTTTTTGCCAACGGCGATATCACCTCTCACGAGCAAGGCTTGGCCCTGCTGAAGAAAATCGGCTGCGCCGGGGTCATGATCGGCCGGGCCGCCCTGGGCGCCCCCTGGATCTTTTCCGGGGCCGTGAACCAGCATCCTTCCATGGCCTACAGGATCAAAGCCCTGCTGCGCCACCTTGAACTGGCCGAAACCCACCTTGGCCCAGAACCAGGCCTTTCCAAAATCAGAAACCATGCCTGGAAATACTTTCGCGGCACAACCACTGGCCCCGCCATCCGCAAACAGATCGACGCCGCCACCACCTACCCGGAGCTGAAGACTGTTATCCACACCCTTGCCGAGCGGTTTTTTCCGCCATCTGCCAGGGCAAATGAGGAGCGCGACAATCAGCGGCCATAAGGCGAAGATGAATACTTTGACTTATTCTGCGTCGATGAGGTAAAAAAGAAACTATGTATATTAATATCAGCCAAGACCCGCCGGCCAATGCCTTAGAGCTCAAGAAAAGATATCTCCGCCTCATCCCGTATCTCCTGGCCCTGATCTTTTGCGCCATCCTGCTTGCGGTTTTCCAGATTGTTTTTGGTTCGGCCCATGGCGACCTCATTGAAAACATCGCCCTTGTTCTTTTCGTGGGGCCGGGCCTGGGATTTTTCTATTTTGCCGAAAAGCTCCATGACCATAAAACGCTTTCCGCAAAACAGACCAAGGAGATTGAAGACCTCTGTCGGCAAGATCCAGATATTGCCGCCTATTGCGCCAAGGTCTCGCTGCTGGAGAGAAAACTTATCAAGGCGGAATATGAGGCCTGCAAAGCGTGGTTTGAAGATCTGCCGGTGAAGACAACCTGAAACAGCAAGGAGGTCATCATGAAAATACTTGTCGTTTATTACTCCATGTATGGACACCTCTATAAAATGGCGCAGGCCATCGCAGAGGGGGCTCACCTGGTCGAGGGGGTCGAGGTCGATCTGCGACGGGTTCCGGAAACACTCCCGGAAGCGGTCTTGGAGAAGATGGGCGCGACCGCAGCGCAGAAGCAGCAAGCCCAGGTGCCCATCTGCACCGTGGCCGAAATGGGAGCAGCCGAGGCGATCATCTTTGGCACCCCCACCCGCTTTGGCGGCATGTGCGGGCAAATGCGACAATTCCTTGATGCCACCGGACATCTGTGGCAAAGCGGCGCCCTGGTCGGCAAGGCAGGCAGCGTCTTCACCAGTTCGAATACCCAGCATGGCGGGCAGGAATCCACAATCCTGGGCTTCCACACCACCCTGCTCCATCACGGCATGGTCATCGTTGGCCTGCCCTACAGCTTTCAGGGCCAGATGATCGCGGCGGAGATCAGCGGCTGTTCCCCCTATGGCGCCTCTACTATCGCCGGAGTGGACGGCAGCCGTCTCCCCAGCGAAAATGAGCTTGCCGGGGCGCGCTTCCAGGGGCAGCACGTTGCCAAAATTGCCAAAAAGCTTGCAGCTTAAACGACACCATCTAAAAAGAAGAAACAACGAAGACAACATGCCTGACGATTTATGGCAAAACATGATTCTTACCGGCGAGCTTGGCCGTCACCAGGTGCACTTTTTTAACAACACCGGCTCAACCAACGATCTCGCCCTGGACTTAAGCAATACCGGGGCGGCGGACGGCACCCTGGTCGTGGCCGATGGCCAGAGCGCGGGCCGAGGCCGTCTTGCGGGCCGAACCTGGCTGTCGCCACCCGGAACCGGGCTCTATTTTTCCCTGATCCTGCGTCCGCGTCTTGCCCCGGCGGACTTCCCCAAGCTCACCCTGGCCGCAGGTCTTGCCCTGTGCAAGGGGCTGGAAAGCCACCTCCATTGCCAGCCTGGGCTGAAATGGCCAAACGATCTTTTCCTGCACGGCAAAAAATGCGGCGGCATCCTCATCGAAACGCAAGGCTTGACAGGAGCCGGGCAGACTGCGGTAGTGATTGGCCTTGGCCTTAATGTCAACACCCCGGCAGAGAAATTTGGGGTCGAGCTGCGCCCCAAGGCCACCTCGCTGCTGGCGGAAACCGGCGCGGCCCATAAACGAGGCCCTCTGCTGGCGGCCATTCTCTGCGAGCTGGATCAGATGGTGACCAGACTGGAACAGGCTGATTTTTCAGGCATCCTGGCCGAGTGGCGGCAACGGGATATCCACGCCGGGCGGCAGGTTTCCTGGATAAACAGTCAAGGCCGGATCATCACCGGCATCTCCCTTGGCCCAGACGAAGAAGGATTTCTCCAGCTCCGGGATGGCCAGGGCCAGAAGCACGCCGTTATCTCCGGGGATATCTCCCTTGCGCACCAATAAAAAAGGGGCGCCAAAAACCCGGCACCCCTTTCACTCACTGTTTTTCAAAAATTAAAGCTGAGTTGAGCAGCTTGCCTGCTCAAACGAAACTTATGCCCTCTGGGTGCAAGTAACAGCTTGGTACCGAGAAATACGGACAGCCTCCAAACTGTAACTGTTCAGCAGTGCCGCAGATGCGCGTGTCAATCGTCGGCAGCAGTGCCCGACCAAGAGGCCTGCTCATGTGCTATTGCACATGAGCAGGCCGATGACAAAGCAGATGTGGTGCTGCTGGACAGTTACAAATCAATACCGATAATGATCCGCCTTGTAAGGCCCGCCCACCGGCACATCAATATAGGCGGCCTGCACCTTGGAAAGCTCGGTGAGATGCACGCCGAGTTTCTTGAGATGGAGGCGGGCCACCTTCTCATCCAGCACCTTAGGCAGCACATAGACCTTTTTCTCATACTTCTTGGCGTTGGCAAAAAGCTCGATCTGGGCCAGCACCTGGTTGGTGAAGGAGGCGGACATCACGAAGCTCGGATGGCCGGTGGCGCAACCCAGGTTCACCAGGCGGCCTTCAGCCAGCAGGGTGATCTTCTTGCCATCGGGGAAAATGATATGATCAACCTGGGGCTTGATGTTTTCCCAGGTATATTTGCGCAGCGAGGCCACGTCGATCTCCGAGTCGAAATGACCGATATTGCAGACAATAGCCTCGTCCTTCATGGCCTGTATATGGGCATGATTGATGACCTTCTCGTTGCCGGTGCAGGTAACGAAGATATCGCCCTGGGAGGCCGCTTCTTCCATGGTCATCACCCGGTAGCCTTCCATGGCCGCCTGAAGCGCGCAGATCGGGTCGATCTCAGTGACCCACACCTGAGCCCCCAGGCCACGGAAGGCCTGAGCGCAGCCCTTGCCCACATCGCCGTAGCCAAGGATCACCGCGAGCTTGCCGGCCACCATCACGTCAGTGGCGCGCTTGATCCCGTCCATCAATGATTCACGGCAGCCGTAGAGGTTGTCGAACTTGGACTTGGTCACCGAGTCATTGACATTCATGGCCGGGAAGAGCAAGCCGCCAGCCTTTTCCATCTGGTAGAGGCGATGCACCCCGGTGGTGGTTTCCTCGGTCACTCCCCGGATGGCCTTGGCGGCGGCGCTCCATTTCTGGCTGTCCTCGGCAAAGTCCTGCTTGAGTACGGCCAGCACGGCCTGCCATTCCTCGTTGTCACTCTTTTTCGCCGCAGGCACCTTGCCAGCCTTCTCGAACTCGGCCCCCTTATGTACCAGCAGGGTGGCGTCGCCGCCGTCGTCGAGGATCATGTTGGGCGGCAGGCCGTCCGGCCAGGTCAGGGCCTTTTCCGTACACCACCAGTATTCCTCAATGCTTTCCCCTTTCCAGGCATAAACCGGGATGCCGACTGCGGCAATGGCGGCGGCAGCGTGGTCCTGGGTGGAAAAGATGTTGCAGGAGGCCCAGCGTACCTTAGCGCCCAGCGCGACCAGGGTCTCGATCAGGACTGCGGTCTGGATGGTCATGTGCAGGGAGCCTGAGATCCGCGCGCCCTTGAGGGGCTGCTTTTTGCCAAACTCCTCACGCAAGGCCATGAGGCCTGGCATCTCGGTTTCCGCGATCCGAATTTCCTTACGGCCCCAATCTGCCAGACTTAAGTCCGCCACCTTGAAATCGGCCAGTTTGTTGGCCGGAGCCTTCTTTGTGGGTGCCTTTTTTGCTGCTGCCTTCATCATTGTTTTCTCCTGACTGCGTCTTGGCGCAGGATGGGTCGTGATTAATTGTCGAAATCGCGGATCAATACAGATCTGAAAAAGCCACGATACAGCAGTGGTCGCCTTGTCTTTGAACTTAGATGCGAATCTAGGCTATCTTTCCCTTTTCAGGCAAGACAGATTTTGATCCCAGCGGCATCCCGCAGGATCTCGGCCTTGTCGGTGCGCTCCCAGGTGAACTCTTCCCGCTCCCGGCCAAAGTGGCCGTAGGCGGCGGTCTTTCTGTAGATCGGGCGCAACAGATCAAGATGCTGGATGATCGCCTTGGGTCGCAGATCAAAATGCGTCTCAATAAGCGCCTTGATTCGCTCATCGCTGATCTTGCCGGTGCCAAAGGAGTTGACATTGATGGAGACCGGCCTGGATATGCCGATGGCATAGGCGATCTGTACCTCGATCTCGGTGGCGATTCCGGCGGCCACCAGATTTTTGGCTACATAGCGGCCCATGTAGGAAGAAGAGCGGTCCACCTTGGAAGGATCCTTGCCGGAAAAAGCGCCGCCACCGTGGGAGCCCATGCCGCCGTAAGTGTCAACGATGATCTTGCGCCCGGTAACCCCGCAGTCGCCTACCGGGCCGCCGATAACAAAACGTCCGGTGGGATTAATAAAGTACTTGGTGTTGCTGTCCACCATCCCGGCTGGAATTATGACCTTGATGATCTCCTCCATTACCCCTTCCTTGAGATCCTCATAATCAACCTCAGGGGAATGCTGGGTGGAGAGGACAATGGCCTCGACCCGCTTGGGCCTCTTGTTTTCGTATTCAATGGTGACCTGGCTCTTGGCGTCCG
>MGTC01000035.1:120145-124117 GCA_001799255.1 Deltaproteobacteria bacterium RIFOXYD12_FULL_55_16 | reverse complement strand
GGGGTGCTGCGCCTGTTCCGTCAGGAACAGGCCGAGGATGGTTGGGGCAGCACTGTGGCAAGGGTGGCGGCGGCCTTGGGGGAACTGAGGGAAGGTTCTTCTGGCAGCGCCATCACCCAGACCCTTACGGCTTGAACAGGAGAGATTTCATGTCACGCAAGGCATTGTTCAGGAAGCGTTCGCGCCCGTCCCAGCCCCGCGCCGTCCCGGCAGCCTTTGATGAGGCGGCGGCTCTCTATCAGTCGGGCAGGTTTACCGAAGCGCTCGCCCTTGCCGAGGCCGCGGCGCCTTCAAGTCCGCAGTCGGCGCAGCTTTTCAATCTTGCCGCAATATCGGCCATCAGACTGGGGCGGCGCGACCTGGCTGAAAAGTATTGGCGCACCGTCATTCAGGTTCAGCCTGGGGATGCCGGAACGCATTACAATCTAGGCATTCTGCTTAGTGAATTGAAACGCCTCAATGAGTCCGAGGCTGTCTACCGCCAGGCCATCGCCCTCCAGCCGGAGTATGTCGAAGCGCATAACAACCTGGGCATCTTGCTCAGTGAACTGAAACGCTTCGAGGAGGCAGAGGCAGCCTATTGTCAGGCCATCGCCATTCAACCGGGGTATGCCGAAGCGCAATTGAATCTAGGTCTGCTTCTGTTGAAACTGGGACGGCTCGAGGAAGCCTGGCCGCTCTACGAGGCGCGCTATCACCCGAAGAACAAGGCGCGAGTGACCTCCCCCCCCTTGCTGCCTTTCCCCCAATGGCAGGGCGAACCCCTTGTCGGTAAGTCGATCCTGGTCTATCCCGAACAGGGTTTCGGCGATGAAATCCAGTTCGCTCGCTACCTGCCGCTGCTCAAGGCGAGGGGGGCTTCCCGCGTCACCCTGGCTTGCAGGCCGCCACTGTGGTCTCTGCTGCAAAGCATAGTCGGCGCGGACAAGGTGGTGGCCTTCTCTGAAGATCTCTTTATGGAAGCTAGCGATTTCTGGGTATTTCCGCTTAGTCTGCCTCTGCGCTTTCATACGACCCTCGACACCATTCCGGCGGCGTTGCCCTATCTGGCGGCCGACCCGGAGCTGGTCGAACACTGGCGGCCTTGGCTGCCTCCGTCTGCCTTTCGGGTCGGTCTGGCTTGGAAAGGTGCCGACTGGCACAATAACGACGCCAACCGCTCCTTGCCGGGTCTGTCCGCCCTGGCGCCACTCTGGTCTGTGCCGGAGGTCGGTTTTGTCAGCCTGCAGAAGGGCCAGGGGGAGGAGGAGGCTCTTTGTCCGCCGGAGAATCAGCCCCTTCTGAATCTGGGGGCTGAGATCCGCGATTTTGCCGATACTGCGGCGATCATCAGCCAGCTTGAGCTGGTGATCTGCGTTGACACGGCCATCGCCCATCTGGCCGGGGCGCTGGGCAAGCCCTGCTGGGTGCTGCTGCCCGCCATCGGCACCGACTGGCGCTGGCTGCAGGAGCGCGCTGATTCGCCCTGGTATCCCGGGGTGCTGCGCCTGTTCCGTCAGGAACAGGCCGAGGATGGTTGGGGCAGCACTGTGGCAAGGGTGGCGGCGGCCTTGGGGGAACTGAGGGAAGGGGCGGGGCGCGGAGCAAGGTTTTTGCGATTGCCTCAATCTTGATGGATGTCTGACAACTAAAAAACGTAACGCTAAGACGCAAAGACAATATGTTGAAATAGAAGGATTACACCCAGAGGGCATAAGTTTCGTTTGCACCCTGAAGGGCATAAAATCCGGCAAGCTGCTCAACTCAGCTTTAAAACTTTGCGCCTCTGCGTTAAAAAATGAGTTGTTACGATTGACTCAATCTTCACCCTCTTCAGTGTAGCGGGCCTCGACCTCTTCCATTCTGGCCTGGGCCTGCTCCCAATCCGTATAGCTTTTTTTCAGTTTTCGGCTCAGGGCGGTGTATTCGTTGTTGAGCTCGGCAAAGCGTTCCTGATCCTGGTAAAGCGCCGGGTCGGCCATTTCCTGTTCCAGCTGGGCCTTTCTTCCCTCAAGCTGTTCGATCTCTTTTTCGCAGCGGTCAATGATCTTTTTGAGTGGCGCGACTTCCCTGGTTTTTTGCTGGCGCATTTCCGCCTGAACTTTTCGTAATTCCTTGCCCTTTTTTACCTGTTTTTCAGCAGCCGGGAGGCCGGGTTCCGGTTTTGGCGTGGCCGTGGTTTTTGGCGGCTGGCCTGCTGCTTCGGCATGGGTCTTGTGGAGATAGTAGTCGATATTGCCGTCAAAAATAGTGCCGTGGCCGCCTTTGATCTCCAACACCTTGCCGACAAAGGAGTTGGCGAAATAGCGGTTGTGGGAAACCACGATGATGGAGCCGTCGTATTGGCGCATCGCCTCTTGCAGCACCTCCTGGGATTGGATGTCCAGATGGTTGGTGGGTTCGTCCAGAATCAGGAGGTTGGCCGGGGTAGCGATCATCTTGGCCAGGGCGACCCGGCTTTTTTCCCCGCCCGAGAGCACCCCTACCTTCTTGTCCACCTCATCGCCGCGAAAGAGGAAGGCACCCAGCAGGGAACGGGTCTGGGTGACACTCAGTTCGTTGTTTACCTGGTTGAGGGTTTCCAGCACTGTGTAGCGGGGGTCAAGTTCCTGGGCCTGATGCTGACCAAAGTAGGAGATGGTCACGTTGTGGCCGAAGCGGATGGCCCCGCTGTCCGGGGGGACAAGGCCAGCCAGGATTTTCACCAGGGTGGATTTGCCCGCGCCGTTGACCCCGAGCACGGCCAGCTTCTCGCCGCGTTGCAGGGTAAGGGAAAGGTCGCGGAAAACCGGCTGCTGGCCAAACTGTTTGCTCATCTTTTCGACCTCCAGCACGGTTCTGCCGGAGGCAGGGGAGGGCGGAAAGCGGAAGGCGATGGTGCTTTCCGTCTCGTCCAGCTCGATCAGCTCGATCTTGTCCAGTTGCTTGAGGCGGCTTTGCACCTGGGTGGCCTTGGTGGCTTTCGAGCGGAACCGATCCACGAATTTCATGGTTTGCTCGATCATGGCCTGCTGATTCTCATAGGCCGCCCGCTTGATGATCATCCGGTTTGCTTTATCCACCAGGTATTTCGAGTAATTGCCTTTGTAGATCGTGAGCTCGCCTAAGGAAATCTCCCAGGTGACGGTGGTGAGGTTGTCGAGAAAGGCGCGGTCATGGGAGATCATCACCATGGCCCCCCGGTGGTTTTTTAAAAATTCTTCAAGCCAGGTGAGTGACTCGATATCCAGATGGTTGGTCGGTTCGTCCAGCAGCAGGAGATCCGGCTTGGCGAGAAGGATCTTGGCCAGCATCAGGCGCATGAGCCAGCCGCCAGAAAAGGAGATGCTGTCCTTGCCAAAATCGCTTGGGGAAAAGCCCAGGCCAAGGAGAATCCTTTCCACCTGGGATTCCATGGTGAAGATGTCGGACTGATCCAACCGGTGCTGCAGGTCTCCCTGGCGGTGGAGCAGGTCGGCGAACCCGGGGTCTTCCTGGGGTACCCGGCCAAGGGCCTGGTTGACCTGATCGAGCTCTTTTTGCAGGGCCAGGGCCTCGGCAAAGGCGGTTTTCGCTTCCTCAAACAGGGTGCGGCCCGGAGCAAAGGAGGCGATCTCCTGGGGAAGATAGCCAAGGCTGATGTTTTTAGAGCGGGTCAGAATGCCGTCATCCACCTGCTTGACGCCCGCCATGATCTTGAGCAGGGTGGATTTGCCTGAGCCGTTTACCCCGACCAGGCCGATTTTTTCGCCGGGATGGAGGCGGACCGAGACATTTTTGAACAGGTGTTTGAGCCCGAACTGGATGGAAAGCTGATTGATGGCAAGCATGGGTAATATAGGCTATGGGCTGAGATTGTTAAGTGACCGCAAAAAACAAGCGGACACCATAGCACATTTTGCCGCATTCTAATAGATGTTAAAAAAAGAACCTTTTTGGGGTGGACATGGTGGACGGAGTGGACGGGGTGGACGGGGTGGACGGGGTGGACATGGTGGACGGGGTGGACGGGGT
>MGTC01000035.1:65023-120116 GCA_001799255.1 Deltaproteobacteria bacterium RIFOXYD12_FULL_55_16 | reverse complement strand
GGGGGGGGGGGGGGGGGGGGGGGGCCTGGTTGGATTGCTGCCATTTTGCAAAAAAACCTTACGCCCGTTCGTTCAGTGAGGTCGGTTTTCTGGAAAGGCCCAGCTCCTGGGAAACCTGGGTGGCAACCTCTTCGATGGATTTGCCCGCCGTAGAGACAATGGGGATCTGGTGGTTGTGAAAGATGGTTTCGGCGGTCTGGATCTCTTCACTGCAGGTGGAGCGTCTGGCATAGTTGCTGTCTGCGTATCGTTTTTCCCGCACGTTATGGAGTACTTCCGGGGTGGTGGTCAGGCCGATGGCGCGTTTTTTGTTTCTGATTATTTCCTCCGGCAGGGTGTATTCCCTAAGATATTCGGCGGTGAGGGGGAAGTTTGCCGATTTCAGGCCCATCTGCGTGGCCAGATAAACGCTGACCGGGGTCTTGCCGGAGCGGGAAACCCCCAGCAGGATGACCTCGGCCTCGTCCAGCTCATGGGTGTTGACCCCGTCGTCGTGTTCCAGGCAGTAGTGGATGGCCTCGACCCGTTTGGCCATGGTCAGGTTGTCGATATGCCGGGAAAATCCGGGGACACCCAGGGCTTTTGCCTCAAGGCAGCCTTCCAGCCTGGTCATGAATATCTCAAAGGCGTCAAAAAGCTCCACCTCCGGGGAATCGAAAACATCGCGGATTTCCTTGGTCATGATGGTGCTGAAAATCAGGGGCCGTCTGCCGGAGGATCTTTTCAGGATGTAGTTCAGAATTTTTTTTGCTTCTTCACTGTTATGGACAAAGGGGAATCTTTCCTCGTGAAAATTGATTTCCGGGAACTGGCAGATCAGGGCCTGACCCAGATTGGTTGCCAATATTCCGGTGCTGTCCGAGATGTAATACACGTCTTTTGCTGACCACATGCTGTTTACTCCCAAGAGTTACCCAGGGCCTGGCTGCCCGTGTTTTTTGATGAGGTTGATGATTTCTTCGGGCTCGGCAAAGCGGCCGACCATCTGTTTTGAAAAGATTGGCCGACCATCGGCCATGATCTCGTAAATGCCGCCTGAGCCGGGGATAAGTTCAATCTCGGCGGAAAATTGCTTCTTCAGTTCGGCTTCCAGCCTGGAAGCCTGGGGCAGATAGTTTCATTGGCTGCAGTAGGTGATGGTGATTTTCATGGCGGGTTTCCTGGAAAAATATTTCTTCGTTTGGTGGAAGATGCCTGAGTCGGACATCTTTATTATACCTAAAGGGCATCTGATGGAAGATTTTTTTTCTGTGGTCATGGCGGAGACCGGGCAAACAATCTAGACCTGTTCTTATTAACAATAACAGCAACCAGGTTCTGGCGTTATTAACCGATTATTTCGTAAGTCATTTTCCACGATTAAGTATAACTCACTGTTATTAAAAGATATTATATGATATTTTCTTGATGGCACGGTGATTGCAAGGGTACTGGTCAACTGAAACAGAGGCGGAGCGAGCAATGAAGGCAAACCGGAAATCAGGAAAAACATTTTTTGTGCTGCTGCTCCTTTTTGTTCTGGCAGTTCAGGCGACCCCGGTCTTTGCCGCCGGTCAGGACCGCGGCGTCATGCGGGTGACCTTTCTTTATGCCATCGAAGATGTCGGCAGCCGGAGCGAATTGCTGAAAAACCCCATTGACCTTGCTTTTGACCCCCAATCCGGGGCGCTTTATGTGGTTGACCCAGGGTACGGCGCAATCATGATTTATGACGTCAATGGGATGTATACGGGCCGGATTCCGCTTAAATCCAAGGAAGGCGCGCCGATGATGGTCTCCAGCGACGCTGCGGGCCGGATCTATGTCGGCTACAGCAACAGCAGCAGAATCAGCGTTCTGGACTATAAGGGGGCGCCGCTTGCGGTGCTGGATCTGGCTGGGGCCAGCGACGAGAAAGGCGGCAAGGCGGTGCGGCCTCTGTATCTGGCGTCCGGTGGCCCGGACGGCGCGGTATATGCCATGAAATCCCGAGGCGGCGTGGTCAGACTCGATCCCGAGGGGCAGACCCATGCGGAGATCAAGGTCGAGGGCAAGAATACGGAGGAGGGGCCCAATCAGATCTTCGGCTTCTCCATGGATCGGGCTGGCCGCTTCCTGTTTTCCGACATGCGGCCCTATTCGGTGGTGCGCTACGACAGCAAGGAGCAGAATTTTCAGCGGATCGGCAAACCCGGCGTTATCTATGGCCTGATCGCCAGGCCTGCTGGTCTGGCCACCGATAATCAGGGCCATATCTTCGTAACCAGCACGGTGCGCAACAAGGTCCTCTGTTATGACGCAGAGGGCGAATTCGTCGAGGAGTTCGGCGGCCTTGGTAAGAACTACGGTCAGTTCTATATGCCGGGCAAGCTTGCCATGAACGGTGGCAACCGGCTCTTTGTTCTGGAAACCGCGCTTAAACGGGTGCAGGTTTTTGAAGTCGAGTTCCCACAGGAAGGAAAAACGGCAGGGTGAGCGCCTGGCCGCCCACGGTGGAGGCCAGGTATAGCAGGCTGGTAAAAAAACGGGGCGTAATGGTTTTGGGCGCCTTCATCATTGGCTTAGTTTCATAACGAAAAAAGGAGGTGCGATTATCGGAAAAATGGGGAGGAAGCAGTAAGGCAGCATCTTGGAGAAACACCTTACCATCCTCTGAAAAGGCAAACTTCGGGTAACCGGGGGACGCAAAACCGATCGGGTCCTGAATCCAGGACGGCCGGGTTGTCAGAGCAAAAAAAGAAATTTTTTCGGAGGAAAAAAAATGAAAAAGATTTACTTGACCGTATCCCTTGTTGGCCTGACAGCCGCAGTAGCCTACGCCGCAGCCCCTGGTGTACAGGGGACAGGAAAAGCCGGCCCCAACACCGCGCAGTATCACTCCTACGACGGCCTGATCTGTACCGACTGTCATACTCTCCATAATAGCGAAAACGGCGCGACCATTAATAATACTACCCTTGGCGGCACCCAGCTGAACCGCGAGTTGTTGAAGCGCGGCGACTGGACTGACATGTGTCTTTCTTGTCATACTGAGGGTTCTAATACCTCTGCCACGGCGCTGCTGGCTGGCGTTGAAAATACCGGCTGGTTAGCGCCCCCGGTTATGTCCATTAACGGCACCTATACTGGCGGTTCCATGCCGGCTGGCGACTTCTTTTTCTCAAAGCAGGATGCGAAGAAGGGTCACAACCCGTCCTACACCAAGGGCGCAGTCCTGACCGGGTCTGGCACCTCTCTGCTGATGCCGTCTGACCCGACCCTCAAGGCCTTGCCCCCCGGCGGCGTTGCCATCACCGACGGCGAGTGGTCCTGTCACTCCTGCCACGGCATGCACTCTCGTTTCAGTGACACCTACTCAGCTTGGCGGCAGGTCAAACGTAAGGTTAACGGCAAGGTGGTAACCGGTAATGAGACCGCCGGCACCGTTGAAACCACTGGCGGCACCTCCGGCGCCACCTCAGCGGGATTTGAGCCGATCATGTCCAACTCTCGTGGTAATATTATTGGTACGAATTACAATAATGTCCGCGCTGACGGCAATCCCCTGGAGGGCGCCGATCTGCTGCTTCCTGAGTCCGACACCAACAAGAACGTCTACCGTGGCGGCTTCAGTTCCTTCTGCTCGGCCTGTCACGGCGACTTCCACGGCGGCACTGGCGAGACTCGGGCCACGGATAACGGCAAGACCAACATCGGCCTCACCTGGCAGCGTCATCCGACCAACATGAAGATGAACGAAACCGGTGTTACCATGACCAACAGCTCGAACCCGAGCGGCAGTAAATACTCTATCACCACCTACACCAAGCAGGTCAGCAACGCCCAGGGCACTGCCCCCAACCCTGTAGGTTATGATTATCGTTACCCCCTGGTTCAGGACAATGCCGACTTCACCGTCAAGAGCGCTACAGCTTCCTGGGCAACTTCCGGGACTGCGGTTGGCACCAGCCGGATCATGTGTCTGACCTGTCATAAGGCCCATGCCTCTCAGTACGACAACATGACCCGTTGGGATGCCAATGCCCATTCCTTCCTGCCCAATGGCGCGGTTAGCGGCGTTGGCGCAGGCCCCGCTGAAGGCGACAACCCTGCATACGGTTGTGGCAAATGTCATCAGAAGGGTGGAGCAACGGCTTTCGTGAAGAATTTCTAATCCTGCCTGCTTTTTTGGTTTAAGCAGTGTCTCTGTAGTGTGACCGTTCTGACGGTGGGGTACGTCCCTGCCGTCAGAACGGTATTTGTGTGTATAGAGCCAACAGGCAACCGGTTCGCCGGGTAGGGCCTTTCTTCGCCAGGATGAGGGGTTGAAGCGATTTTCGCATTGTTGCTGGCCCATCATAATGGTGAAGGCAGGTCAGGCTTTTGTGAAGTTTTCTTCACTGGATATGGCTTAATGGATGACTTTTATTATCAGGACAACTCAGCTGATTGAGGTTATGGAGAATCTTGGCCTGTGAGAGCAAGATTATGATCGGGTCGCCTGGGATCAGCAACCAAGCGTCGGGAAAGGGAGAATGATGAAAAAGCACTTTTTGTTCAGCGCCCTGTTGGCGCTGGCCTGTTGTTTGTCCGCCCTGACCACGGTCGAGGCAAAGGAAACAGCCGTCAGCCCCGGGACTATGACGGTGGCGTCTGTTTCGCCGAAAAACGAGGCGGCTGGCCCTAACGGGGGCTTCAGCTCTGCCTTTTCGCCCGACGGCGGTAGAATCGCCTTCCTTTCCTCGACCCTGCATGCCCCGACTGACCTCTGGGTTATGAATGCGGACGGTACTGGCGCCAGAAGGCTGACCACGCGGGGGATCCGGAACTTTCGCTGGGCGGAGGACGGCGCCTCGCTCCGCTTTACCACCGTCCGCAAGGGCTTTGCCGAGGTTATGACCATCGCGGCCGATGGCGGCGGGGAGGAAATGAGTCTGACGAGCCTGCCGACCGGCGCCGACCTGCCGGTCTATTCTCCGGACGGCAAACTGTTTGCCCTTACTGTTCCTGGCAAGGATAAGGTCAGGAATCTCTGGATCGGCACCGCCGACGGGGCGCGACTTGAGGCGGTTACCGAAAAGATAGGGATCCGCAGCCTGTTCTGGCATCCGGACAGCCGGAAGATATATTACGAGGCGGGCAGCCACAGCTATGGCGTCGGGATCTGGGAAATCGACCTGTCGACCATGGAAAGCAAATCATTGCTGGGCAAGTATATCGGCACCCCGGTTTATTCTCCCCAGGTCGGTCTGGTGGCCTATCCATACCCCGTCAACCCCGGAGAGTTTGAAGTGCAGACCATGCTGCTCGACGGCAGTGGGATCAAGAGCTATCCTTCGCCGAGGCTGGCTGGCAGGGATCTTCTCTGGGACACGTCTGGCAAGGGTGTTTACTATCTTGGTCAGGATATTGAGATAGTGACCGAGCCGGAAGGCTTGCTCGGCTTGCTTAAGGGTCTGTTCTCCTGGTTGGCGCCAAAGGAGGCTGAAAAACAAGCGGACGAACCAACGAAGGACGCAGAGGCTGCTGCCCCGCTGCACAAGAAGGAAAAGGTCGCTTTCAACCGGGTTGGTCTTAACTCCCTGTGGTATCTCGACCTTGCCACCGGCAGCGAAAGGCGGGTTTCGCCGCCGGAATTCCAGGTGTCTGATTTCGCTCTTGCTCCGGATGGCAGGAAGATAACGCTGGTCGGGCTCATGCCGGTGAGCTACACCACGGAAATCTTCAGCCTCGACCTGGCCTCTGCAGCTCTGGTCCGGCTTACTCCCAGCAGGGCTTCCGCCTGGCTGCCGACGCCTGCGCAGGATTCAGCCAAAATCGCCTATTTCACCAATAAAGAACGGGTTGACGCCTTGACCATCGTTAACCGGCAAGGCGTCGAGCTCGCCTCTTATCCGGGCATTGCTCAGACCGCCGACACCCGGATTTTCTGGTTGCCGCAAAGCGACGGCCTGCTGGTTTATTCCAGTCGGGGGCTGTTGGCCTTCACTGAGCAGGGGGGGATCGATTTTCCCGGTCAGAAAGATCACCGGGAGTTCCTGGGAGCGGATGTCTCCATCCAGGAGGATAAGGTGCTTCTTATTTCCATCCCCGCTTTTGGCGAGACCCCCGGCCTTTATATGCTGGAGGCGGTGGACAGCAAGTTTGTCCAGACCGATCTGCGTTTTCCCAAAGAGCCCAGCGAATATGCGCCGGAGCTATACATGCAGCCGCGCTGGTCCCTGGACGGCAAAAAAATCGCCTTCACCGACCGGATCGATATTTGTATTATGAATGCGGACGGCACGAAACGAACCCTGCTGACCAGCTATGCCGAGCGCAACAGTGTCGGCAAGGAGCAACCGGCTCTGGCCTCCTACCCGGTCTGGTCGGCGCGGGGTGAGATGATCGCCTTCACCCTGACGGTGTTTGCGGATAAACACCTGCTTCGTCAGCTCTGGGTCATGAAGGCGGACGGCTCCGAGCCGAAAATGCTCCACTCCCAGATGGTGGACAGCCAGTTTCAGGTGTACCTGCCCGAATACACCAGCCTGCCCTTTTTCAACTTCGATGACACCCGGATCATCTTTACCATCCCGGATAATGGCGTGCCCAATATCTACTCGGTGGATATCGCCGACGCCACCCTGCGTCGGCTGACCGAAGACGGCGCAGTCTTTCCGGCCCTGCTGCCGGAGGAAGGGGTGATCGTCTATACCTCGCTGGCCGACAACAGCGAGAAGCTGATGGTTATGGGCAGTGATGGTTCCGGCAAGCAGCCTCTCCTGCCCAAAGCGTCGGCGGCGCCCGAGGCCGCTCCGGCTGCGGCCATGAAGAAAACCGGCGAGAAGGAGCCTGGTAAATGAGACTTTCCCGCTCCGGATTCCGGCCCGGCCCGGCGCTGCGCACAGGACTGGTTCTGTTTCTGCTGCATCTTGGTGTTGCGCCCTGCTTTTCCTTGAGTCTGGAGGAGATGGAGGTTATTGCTCCCAGAGGAACCGAGCGCGGGCTCCTGGCCCCCCAGGGCTTTGTTTATGACACCTATCGCGGTCTTTTCATTGTTGCCAACACCGAAGCGCATCGCGTTGATCTTCTCAGCCGGGAAGGCGACAGCTTCAAGATCATGGGGCGGGCGGGCAATCTTCGTCGTCCTCGGACAGTGGCGGCCGGCAAGGACTCCACCCTGTTTGTGGCCATGCAGGACAGTGAAATCATCAAGGTTTTGTCGCAGTATGATTCTGGCGTCGGTGAGGAATTTCACGACCTGAATCTCTCCGCGTACCGGCAACGGGCAGCGGTGCAGGCCATTGCCCTGGATGTGGATCGGGAGGGAAATCTGTATGTGGTGGATCGCGGCAACCGGCAGGTTCTGGTCCTCGACCGGCAGCAGAGGTTCAGGTTCGCCCTTGCGGATATAGGGGATCCCAGTGATGTCGCGGTCGGCGCCAACACGATTTATGTCGCTGATCCCGGCTTCGGGGGGATCCGGGTGTATGACGGGCAGGGCCGGAGGTTGCGGACCCTGGGCGCCGATCCGGGGCGGTTTCCGACGCCGTTGCGGGCCAAGGCTCTGGCGGTTGACCGCCGGGAACGGCTCTGGGTGCTGGAGGAGGCGAATCTGGGCCTCAAGGTGTTTGATACCTTTGGCAATCTCCTTCTTGATTATCCCTTCAGCCAGGGGGGAAGATTGGCGTTTCTCTCCGCTGTGGATCTGACGCTCGATGCCGATCGTTTTCTCTATGTGCTGGAGCAGGGCACGGGCTTGATCAGGGTATTTCGGATCAATGAGTTTTGAGAGTTTTGACCTGGAGCAGGGCATGATGAGCAGGAAAGGGAAAAATCGCTTCCGGGCCTTGGCGTTGTTGCTGGCCCTCCTTTTTCCCTGTCTGATTGCCGGGGCTGCGTCGCCTGAGGTCAAGAAAGCGTCGCCTGAGGTCAAGAAAGCGGCACCTGAGGTCAAGAAAGCGGCGCCTGAGGTTAATAAAGCGACTGCGACCGCTGAAGTTATATATGCGGCCCCGAAAATCACCAGATTGGCGACCTTCCAGAATGTTGGTGGTGAAAAGCTGCTGTACTCTCCGCTGGCCTTGGCCCGCGATGTCAAAAACGGCGATTTGTTTATCACGAGCTTCGGCTCCGGCGAGCTGATCATCCTGGATGCGAAGGGCTTCCTGGTAAACAAGGCCGGCCGGGAAGTAGGGCTGACCGCTCCGTACGGGGTCGCTCTCGATGAGACGGGCCGGATCTATCTCAGCGAGGTTCAGACCGGGCTGCTGAAGGTACTCAGTCCGGGGGGGGCGCTGATGGATCGGATCGACCTTTCCCTGGTTGTGGGCAGGCCGGTTTCCCCTGGCCGGATCACCATCGGTCAGGATGGGCGCCTCTATATCGCCGACCTCAGGGCCCATGAGATTCTGGTCTTCAACCTCCAGGGGGATTTCCTGCAGGCGCTGGGAGGATTTGCCTACCTGCAGAAGGCCGCCGTGGTAAATGATAAAATCATCGGCCTCAGCGCTTACGGCAGGGCGGTGCATATCTTCGATCAGACCGGGGTTCCGTTGCTGGCCTTTGGCGACCATGGCGAGGCGTCCGAGCGCAGCAACATCTTCTCTTTTCCCACCGGTTTTGCCGTGGATGCCAAGGGCCGTCTCTGGATCGCCGACGCCTTTCAGCACCGGCTGAGAGTTTTTTCCCTGGATGGCAGGCACCTTTTTAATTACGGCAGGCTGGAGATTGATACCGGGGGATTTTTCTTCCCGGTTGATCTTTGTTTTGGCGAGAAGGGCATGTTGTATGTTCTTGAGAAGGGCGCGGAGCGGATTCAAATCTTTCAGGTGAGTGATCTGTGATGAACAGAGGGACAACTTCTAACAAGACGGCGGGGGGGCGCCTCTGTCTCAGAGCCATTCTGGCTTACGGTTTCGCCGCTGTTCTTCTCGCCGGGTTGATGTCGGCGAGCAAAGCGGTCGCGGCCTTTTATCATGATCTTGCCAACAACAGACAGCCGTGCAACGACTGTCATTCCCTGCATTACAGCGAGGACGGCCAGAGGCCAGGCAAGACGGAGCCGGGCGGCCCTTTTCAACAGCTGCGGATTCGGAGTACCACCAATAAACTCTGCCTGTTCTGCCATGATGGCAGCGACCCCACCGCCCCGGATGTTCTGGATTCCGTTTCCATGTATCAGAACAGCGGCGATGAACATTCAGGGGGCGGATTTTTCGTCGCCAGCGGCACAGCCAATGTCAACGGCCACGACCTGGGCGTCAACGCGGCCACGGTTCCTCACAGCGCCAAGACCAATATGACCCTTTCCTGCGCCTCCTGCCATGACCCGCACGGCACGGCCAGTTACCGTAATCTCCTGGTCGCGCCCGTAGGCGGGACAGGGATTACCCCCCTGATGGCCGAGGATGTCTTTCGTTCCTCCCCTCCAGGCGATCCCCCTTCGGCAACGGGCTCCATCGCCGCTTACAAGGAGTCCAACGAGGGCTACAAGGCAAAGACCTCCCTGTGGTGCGCCGAATGCCATGAGCTGCTTAAGCCGACGGCCAACACCACCTCCAACCGGGTGCATCATTTCAGCGATGTTTCGCTCAACGGCTCCGGTTATAGTAATGTTGACACCGCCCATTGGTCTGCCGGAACCGGCTCCGGGTTCGGCACTGTCACTGGCGATACCGAGGAAGGGGTGCCACGGCTGCGCTTTCAGGTTGCAAACGCCACGAGCTTTGCCACGGCGACCACGGTTGGGGTCAGCAACCAGGTCATCTGTGCCAGTTGCCATCTGGCCCATGGCGGTAAATACAAGAAAGGCCTGGTCTGGCCTCTGGAAGAAAGCGGCAGCCCCGCAGATGCTAATTCCGGCTGTCAGCAGTGCCATAATTTTTGATGGAAAAAGATGGGATGAGAAAAATTTCCGCAATTTCGTTTCTTCTCCTGATCCTGCTTGGTGGCCTGACTCTGGCCGGAGCCGGGGTCTACAGTGAGACCGGGCACGGCAATCCGTTGACCGGGCCCCAGCGGGAGCAGGCCCTGGCCAGGGGCTCCTGCCGTCAGTGCCATGTTTCCGGCAAGGCCAGATTTCCCAAAGAACTCTGGCGGGAAAACGACAACGATCTCTGCTACGCCTGTCATGCGGCGGAGAATCTTTCCGGCGGTTATCCTGGCCGTGCGGCTTACGAGGTTTCCGCCCACAAGACAGACGCCCGCTTTATCTGGCCGGGGCCAACTCCCTCCGCCCGCAGGGAACCAAATGCGGCCGGGAAATGCCTCAACTGTCATAACCCTCATGGCCGACAGGACCGCATCGGCAAGATCTCCGGTCTGCTGAGTATCCGGGAGGAGAGCCTGTGTCTTACCTGCCATAACGGAAGCAAGGCCACGAAGGACATTGCCAGGGAAATACGCAAACCTTACAGCCACAGGGGAATGTCTCGGATTAACAGCGCAGGCCCGGATGATCCCGCCCGTTATTCGTATTCAGGCGGCAACCGGCACGCCGACTGCAGCGACTGCCATAACGCCCATGCCGTTGTCGGCGACGCAGTGCCGCCCATCGCGCCAGCAGCCTCCAGACGGAATGCCCTGGTTGGCAGAATCAGGGTCACGAACAATGGCCCCGGCATTGTGCCCCGTTATGAATATGTGTCGGCAAGGGACAACAGCACCCCGCTGCTGGAATATCAGCTCTGCTATAAATGCCACTCCTCCTGGACCCGGCAGCCACCTGGGCAGCAGGACATTGCCCTGCTGCTGAATCCAGCCAACGCCTCCTTCCATCCGGTGGAGGCGCAGGGGAAGAATGCCAACATCAATCTGCTCTCTTTCGCGGGAGGTTTGAACTCCTTCAGCCTGGTGCATTGCAGTGATTGTCATGGCTCCGACGAAACGGATATCCGTGGGCCGCATGGCTCCAGGTTTCCGAAGCTCCTCAAAAGCGCTTACGAGACGCAGGGTCTTGGCAGAGTCAGCAACCGGGACGATCTCTGTTTCAGGTGCCATAGTTTCGCGACCTATGCCGACACCCTTTCTGCGCCCGCCCAGCAGGCGTACAGCAGGTTCGGCAAACATGTCTGGCATGTGGGGCAGCAGCGCCTCTCCTGTTATGCCTGTCATGAATCCCACGGTTCCCCGCAATTCGGGGCGCTGATCGTTATTGGCAGAAATCCCGGTCTTAGAAATTTCAGCATGACTGCGGCAGGAGGATCCTGTACCTCGACCTGTCATGGTTCCAAGTCCTATGTCGTCAACTATCCGCGATGATTACCGAAGGCGGCTTTTGCCATACTTCCTGTTTGCGTTGCTGGCCCAGGCGCTTCTGTTCTTTTTTCCCGTGTCGGGATCGGCCATCCCCAAATTGAGCGGCTCTTTTTCTATGGAAGACACCAAGGTGACTACTCCTGAAAGCAGCTCCAATCTTTTTCAGGCAGGCCTTAATTTTGATCTAGTCCCTGTGATGACGAAACGGCTTGGCCTCCTCCTCAATGCCAAGATTAATTTCATCGATTCGGGCAAGGAGAGCCTGTGGAGTGGGAGTTGGAACGCTGCGCCCTTTGGCAACCTGGGGGTTGATCTTACCGGAGATTCATACGGCTTCAATATGCGGCACAGCAACTATGCAACTCTCAGCGCCAATGCGGATCTGGTCGACACCAAAATCTCCAGGGCCGCGTTCAGTCTGGCGCCGCAGGATCTGCCGCGCCTTGCGGCCGATTACACCACTACCAAGACCACAACTTCCGGGATAAGGAACAATGAGGCCCAGACCGACACGATCTCCCTGTTCGGGGATTACCAGTACGAGTGGCTGAACTTCCGGGGCGGGTATTCAACCCAGGAAAGTTTTTCCCAGGGAGTCCTGAGTTTTTCCTCTGATTCCATTTTTTTCGGAACTGGCGGCAGTTACGAGATCTTGCCGCAGACCACGCTGTCTGGTGATGTGAGTCTTAATCAGAGCACCAGTCAGGGCTCGAGGGGGGAGCAGACCACGAATACGAGCAAGGGTCTGAGCTTGAATCTCAACAGCAGCCCGCTGGAATGGTTGGGGGTGACGGGAAATTTCAGAAAGGACCTCGCAGATTCTACGGGCACGCTTGCTGTTACCGGCACCAGCACCGGCAGCCAGACGATAGATGTGTCGGGTAGGCTCTCCCCGTTTCCCTCCCTGCAATTTACGGCAACTCTGGGAAACAGGACCTTTGATGATGTGGCGCTGACGCGCAGCGTGGACTACAGAACAGTGGCGGCTACCTTTTCAGACAGACTGCGGGACGAGATTCAGGTGGGTTTGAATCTCTCCCGCAGCGCCGAGTTCGATCCAGAGCAGGGGGACAACATCAGGGATGGCTTCAGCCTCAACTCGACTATGGATCTAACCCCCAGAATCTCCGCCCGGGTCAACTTCAATGTCGGTAGAAGCGAGAATCCCGGCTTTGTCAATACCAGACTTTTTGGCGCCTCCGGAACGTTTGCCGACCGGAATCTTTATAATGACAGACCGGTCGGCTTCACCTTTTTTGACACGATCAATAATGAACTTTATACTAAGTTAGTGAATACGAATAATGCCACTGACTGGTCGCTGCCTGTTCATTTTGTGCTGCTCACCGAGCAGTTCACGGTGTCCAAGACGGTGCAGTTCAACATGATCCCTACGGACAAGACCTCGCTGGCACTTTCTCTTGCCGCAAATTCCAACGCCGAGAAACTTGATCTTCTGGAACTCGGCAGCCGAACCGCCACCAGTTCGTTCAGCTACAGGCCGAATCTGCGCACCAGTTACAGTCTCAGCGGTTCGGCCAACTTGCCGCAAACTGGCGCGGCAAGTTACTCGACCACGGCGAGCATGTCCTACCGCTTCTTTCGTGGCCATCAGTTTACTGGCAGTTACAGTAAAACATTTACCGCTCTTAAGGCAACGGACAATTTTTTTGGGGGGGTCAGTATATCGCTGTTTAAAAGAATCAGCCTGGGACTGACATACGGCACCACGCAATTGTTCAGCGAAGACCAGACGCATTTATTCAGGGCCACTTTGAGCAAATCCTTCTAGCAGGCGAGCCTTTTGCAAAAGGAACAAAACCCAAGCAACTCGTCATTCCGGCGAAGGCCGGAATCCAGTGTTTCCGACAAGTTGCGACAAGACTGGACCCCGGCCTTCGCCGGGGTGACGCATCTTGCAAGAGGCGCAGGCGTCATTCTATTAACGAAACGTGCAGAGTGAGAGCAATGAAAAAAAAATGGGGGATATTGCTGGTTTTTCTGTTCCTGGCCACGGGGTGCAGTACGATGACCAAGAGCCGGAGTTTTATTCATCCCGAGTCGGATTTCAGCTTTTATCAGAAGGTCGGCGTGCTTCCCTTTACCAACCAGGCTGAAGACCGTTTTGCCGGGGAGAAGCTGATCGAGAATTTCATAACCGAGCTGCTTATCTGGGGGAACCTGGCGGTGATGGATACCGGCCAGCTTAACGGGGTGGTCGCCCAGGTCGCCAAAATATCAGGGCCGGGCGTCAGTCAGGAGCTGAGCCCAACCCATCTGGGTCAGATTGCTCAGGTGGCGGGGGTGCAGGGGCTTTTCATGGGAACGGTTCACGATTATAAGATGATCCAGCTTGGCGGGGAGCAGTATCCCATGATTTCGATGACCTTGAAATTCATCGACGCCCCTACGGGAACCATAGTCTGGCAGAATACGGTGAGCGCGGTCGGCGGGCCCAATCTCCCCATCGTCAGCATCGGTGAATCGTTTACCCTTGGGCAGTTGAGTCAGAAGATCTGCAAGGATATGGCCAGCAACTTTTTTGAGAGTGCGTATCCGAAGAGTTTTTTTGACGTGCTGGAAGGCCTGAAATAAGGAATGGCTGTGTCAATTCAACCCTGACAATCTTCGAGGTTAAAAGGAGAAGAAGAATGTGTGCAAGTGCTGTTATCCCCAAAGGAGATAAGTTTCGTTTGAGCAAGCAAGCTGCTCGACTCAGCTTTATCAGGCGATTTTGTTTTCTTTCGCTCTATCTGCTGGTCTTCTCTCTGCCGCTGGCCGGATGTTCCAAGGTTGTCATGCGGCCTTATGTCAGCGACAGTTTCAAGGCCGGGAAAATGGCGATTCTGCCTTTCGATAATCTGAGCGCGGCTCAGGGAGCTTCCAAGACCATGGAGAATCTGGTGCTGGTGGAGTTCCTCCGCTTCCCAATCTTTACCATTGTCGAGCCAGGCCAGGTTTCGGCGGTACTGTCGGAAGCCAGGGTAAGGCTTGCCACCAGTATGTCGAAGGAAACCGTCATCAAGCTGGGAAAGGATCTCGGGGTCGATCTGCTCATGTTGAGCGTGGTGCATGAGTACGAGGTGAAGCGTTTCTCCGGGGCGGGAGGCTCCGGGGAAAGTCCGGTGGTGGCCATCAGTGTGCGGATTCTTGAGACGCAGACCGGTAATATTGTCTGGGCGGCCAATGTCAACCGCACTGGTAACGACAAGGAAGTCGTCTTTGGGATTGGCAGGATTAAATCCATCAATGAACTGGCCGCAGAAGTCGCCATCGAGTTGGCGCGCTCCTGCGCCGCCGCCTTTGGCCAACGATAGAGAGTACCGGCGCAGTCCTTCGACTGCGCCGGGAATAATTTCAGGTTTTCAGATGAGGTTGTGAGAATGGAAAGATCTTGGAAGATTCTGGTTTTGTCGCTGATCGGGTTCATGATTTCAGGGGCTGGCAACTGTCTGGCCGCAGAAAAAACCTGTTACGACTGTCACAAAAAAGCCCAGGCGGCCCATGTGAAAACCTTTGTCCACGCGCCAGTCGGCAAAGGGAACTGTGAAATCTGCCACAAGCGGCATGGCTTTGCCAACCGGCTTGTCCTGAAAAAGGAAGGCGCGGCCCTGTGTTTTTCCTGCCATGAGGAAAGCAAGGCCAATTTCGATAAAAAGACCGTGCATGCCCCGGTGAAGCAAGGGAAATGCACCGCCTGCCACAACCCCCACGCCTCGAATGCGAAAAATCTGCTCCGGGATACGGAGGACAAAACCTCGGTCTGTTTTACCTGCCATCTGCAGCTCAAGGCCAAAATGTCTTTTGCTGGCATTCATCAGCCTTTCGCCAAGGGAGAATGCGCCAGGTGTCATCCTGCTCACGCGACCGACCAGGATCGCCTGCTGGTCGCCAAGGGCAATGACCTCTGTTTTACCTGCCATGCCAAGGCGGCAATCGTCAAGCCCCCCCATAATCTTGCGGCGGTGCAGAAACAGCTGTGCGCCGATTGTCATGACCCGCATGCCACTGTAAAAGCCAGCGCTGTTCTGCCCGAAATTCATGGGCCATACGCCCAGGGGGACTGTGCGATCTGTCACGCGAGCGTGCCGGCCAGGGCGAACTCCCTGACCGCGCCAGTGAAAGAGCTGTGTGTCGGGTGTCATGATGAGATCAGCAAACAGACCGTGAAACCCGTTATCCATTATCCGGCCAAGGAGGGAGATTGCATGGTCTGCCATGCTCCTCATAAAAGCGCGGTGCGGCCGCTGCTCAAGAGCGGGATGAAGGTTCTCTGTCTTGAGTGTCATCTGCCCTTGCAGGCCGAATTCAGCAAGCCGCAGGTTCACGCTCCTCTGGCGGCAGGCCAGTGCGCCGCCTGTCATGATGTGCACGGCTCCGCGAACAAGGTGC
The DNA here is from genome assembly GCA_001799255.1 of Deltaproteobacteria bacterium RIFOXYD12_FULL_55_16. Lineage (GTDB taxonomy): Bacteria > Desulfobacterota > Desulfobulbia > Desulfobulbales > Desulfurivibrionaceae > Thiovibrio. Next base: position 104,525 of record MGTC01000035.1, on the reverse strand, counting down.
TGCTGAAGACTGCGGGCAAGGAGCTCTGCCTGTCCTGCCATGACAAGATCAGCAAGGAGCTGGCGCGCCCCGGCACCCTTCACCTGGCGCTCGATAAAAATGGCTGTCTGACCTGCCACCTGCCCCACAGCGCTTTGTCGCCAAAACTGCTCAAGGCGGTCGAGATCACTCTCTGCGCCGGTTGCCACCCCGCAGTAAAGGCGCAGGCCGGTTCACGCTATACCCATAAGCCGCTGGTGGAGAAGGGCTGCTCGGCCTGCCATACGCCGCACCGGTCAGAGGGTAAGGGGTTGACCAAGATTGTGGGCAAGGAGCTTTGCCTCAGTTGCCATGCGGAGCTGAAAAAGACTCTTACGAAAAAATATCCGCATCCGCCGGCGCAGGAAGATTGTGGCGGCTGTCACAACCCCCATGGCAGCAACAACCGCGCCTTGCTGAGTGATAAACAGAAAACCCTCTGCCTGACCTGCCATGGTGGAATGACTCAGGCGTTTGCCGCAGCGAATGTGCATACTCCTGTGGCGCGTGGCGATTGCACGGGCTGTCATAATCCGCATGCGGCAGATTTTGAGAAGGGGCTGAGCGCTGCGGGCACAGTACTTTGTTATTCCTGCCATAAGGAGGAAGAGAAAAGATTCAAGGAAGGGACGGTGCATTCTCCGGTGCAACTGGGAAAATGCAATGTCTGCCACGACCCGCACGGCACCGCCAACCCTGGGATGCTGGTCAAGCCTGTGGGCGAACTCTGCTCCAGATGTCATAATCTGGCCAAGGAACAACTCAGTAGCGCGCATAAAAATCTGGCGAGCAAGAAATCCAATTGCGCAACCTGTCATGATCCTCATGCCTCCACGAATAAAAAACTGCTGAAGAGCAAGGTGCACGAACCGTTCAAGGATGGAGGCTGCGCCGCCTGTCATGCGCCGTCCGGCGCGGCAGGCGCTGTCATCCTGCTCGTGCCCAAGGAAAAGCTCTGTTTCGAGTGTCACGACAAGAAAGACATTATTAAAGCCGCGGTTGTCCATGCGCCGGTGAAGAGTGGCGATTGCGTTTCCTGCCATGATCCCCACGCAGCCTCGGCGGACAAGTTGCTGGTGAAAAAAGGCGCCAAACTCTGTTTCATCTGCCACAGCGATAAGGCGGACATCCCCGAGAGAAGGTTCCAGCACAAACCGCTGGCGGACGGCAACTGTGTGGCCTGCCATGCCCACCATTCCGCCAGCAACAAGGGGCTGCTGGCAATGACCGGCAAGGACCTATGTTTCAGCTGTCATGAGGACTTCAAGAAAAAACTTGCTGACAGATCATTGCATAAACCGGTAGCCGACGGCAATTGCGCTGCCTGCCATGATCCGCACGGCACCAATAACAAGAGGCTGCTGGCTAAGAGTATTCCCCTTCTTTGTTTTAAGTGTCATGATGCCGTCAAGCTGAGACCTAAGCACCATGGCATCGATATCTCGGACGTCAACTGTAGCAGTTGCCATGATCCCCATGGCGGCGTCAAAGGGAGCAAGGCTAATCAGGGCATCTTCGCGCATAAACCCTATGCGGAAGAAAAGTGTGTGTCCTGTCATGCCGCAGAGGGAAGCAAGGCGTTGCGCAAGCAGGTGCCAGCCCTCTGCTGGGACTGCCATGAAGTCGCCAGAAAGAAGGGCTTTGAAGGGGATGTGCGGCATTCTCCTGTTTCCTCCGGCAAGGAATGCCTGACCTGTCACTCTCCTCATGCGGCTGCGGCCAAGCCTCTACTGCTGAGGAGTTCTCCGGCCCTGTGCTACGACTGTCACGACAGGGAGATAATGGGCAAGAAAAACAAGCATGCTGCGGTCGAAGAGGGCTGCGGAACCTGTCATCTTGCTCATAGCGGCAGCCAGGCCAAGCTCCTGGCCAAGGAGATGAAATCACTTTGTCTCCAGTGCCATGAAAAGGTTGAACAAACCCACATGCACGGCATGGGAAAAAGCCCTTATGTGGACGCAGTGACCGGGCGTTTCATAGACTGCGCGAGCTGCCATGATCCTCACTCCTCTGATCATGAAAAACTCACCCGTGGCAATATGCGCCGGGTGCTTTGCACTCGCTGCCACCAGAAGGGCCAGCATGAGCTTTGATGGAGGTGTAACAACTGAAAAACGTAACGGCAGAACGCAGAGACGCAAAGATAAACGAAACTTATACCCTTTGGGCACAACATCTTGAAATAAAAGGATTACACCCAGAGGGCATAAGTTTCGTTTGCACCCTGAAGGGCATAAAATCCGGCAAGCTGCTCAACTCAGCTGTAAAACTTTGCGGCTTTGCGACTCCGCGTTAAAAGATGAGTTGTTACGAGTCCATCAATTATGGAGGGAAGGCATGAAAAGATTATCGCTTGGCATCATGGCGCTGGCTTGTCTGTGCATATTTTCCCAGTCTGGCTGCAAGAAGGCGGAGGCGCCTCCTGCGGAGGAAAAGCGGGAGACCCTGCTGATAGGGCTCATCCCTGAGCAGAATATCTTCAAACAGCTGGACAGGTATGAGCCTCTGATAGAGTATCTCTCTCGGAAGAGCAGGATAAATATCAAGCTGATCGTCCTGACCCGCTATGGAAGCATTATTGATAATTTCATCCAGGCCGGCCTGGACGGCGCCATCTTTGGCAGCTTCACCTATGTTCTGGCGCATGCGAGGCTGGGGGTTGAGGCAATCGTCAGGCCCGAAGATGAAGAGGGGAAATCCACCTACTATGGTTTGATCCTGGTCAGAAAAGACAGCGGGATAAAAAACGTAACCCAGATGAAAGGAAGGCGATTCGCCTTTGTCGATAAGGGAACATACGCAGGGTATCTCTTTCCGCTCCGCTATTTCAAAGGACACGGGATTGCTGATTATGAGAATTATCTTAGAGAAGTCTATTATACCGGAACCCACGAAGATGCGATCCATGACGTTCTGCATGGAAAGGCGGATATAACCTCGGCAAAAGACACTGTTTATGAAAGGATGGTCCTGGATGACAGCAAGATAAGCGATGAGCTCGCCATTCTTGCCAGATCCCCGGAGGTCCCGGAAAACTGTCTGGCCTTGAGGGAGGGGATAAGCGAAGCAACAAAAAACAGGTTGAAGGACATCTTGCTGACCATGCACTTCGATCCGGAAGGCAGGAAAATCCTGAAGAAATTCGGGGCGAATAAATTCATAGAAACAAAGGACCTCGATTACCAAGTCGTATACAACTACGCTAAAGAAATCAACCTTGACCTGACTAACTATAATTATAAATGATGAACTCGCAGAAAGTCGCGAAACGCGATCTCATCGCAGGTGAGACATGAGAAAGAAGATCATCCTGGGAGTGCTTGTCTTTTCGCTCCTTTTTCTCATCAGTGGCGGCTATATCGTTTTTTCCATTGAAAGGGGCGTCACAACCCTGAACAATCTCATCAAGCTGCACCGGGTTGAACTGCTGCGCGAGCACCTGTTGCTGGATCTGAAAAGGGTGCAAGCCGATCTGCAATTCAAGAATACACGTTATGCCAGGGAAGCGAGTATCATGGTGACCCACGCGCGAACCATGGGTTCCACCATGGGGAGATGTTTCGGTTGTCATCATCCCGCCAATATCGTTGACGTCCTGACCGAGTTACAGGAAGGCATCAGCCAATATCAGGACGCCATAAGCAGGGTTTTGACGATCAGGGCTGATGTTGCCAGGCTGGAGGAAGAAGAGGACACCGCTTTCCAGAAAGGCAACGAACTGGTTAAAAAAGTCAATGTCATAATCGAAATTGCCAATGAAAAGCTGGGCAAAAAAACCGAGACAACTCTTCAGGCCATAGAATTTTCCAAAAAGATCCTCTTTGCCCTCGTAATCATAGGCCCGCTTATCGCCATCACTCTGGGGATCCTCTTGGCCAGAAGCATTGCCAGGCCGATCAGTGTCCTGCTTGGCGCGACAAAACGGATAAAGAATGCTGAGTGGAATTACCGGATTCAGGAAGATTTGGAAGACGAATTTGCCGAACTGGCGGACGCTTTTAATGAGATGACCTATTCAATCAATCAACAATGCCAGGAGATGCAGCGAGCCGAACAGTTGACCGTGTATGGAGAGATGGCCGCCGGTCTGGCGCACGAGATAAAAACCCCCCTTGCCGGGATCAAGGGGGCTATGAAACTGATTGAAACCGAGATGCCGGCAGAAAACCGTCTTATCCTGGAGAAGGCAGTCGGCGAGATCAGGCGCATCGAGTCGCTGATGAAAGAGCTGCTGCTGTATGCCCGACCGAGCAAACCCAGTCTTATGCTGATAAATTTCAATGAACTCCTCGATAAGATCATGGTTCTGCTGCCCAGGTACCCTACTTTTGCCAGGGTCGGCCCGGAAAAGATCATAATCGTTAAAGAGTTCGCTGAAGATATGCCGGAGGTGGCAACTGATCCATTGCAACAGCAGCAGATATTCTTGAATCTAATGCTCAATGCCGCAGATGCAATGCCGGAGGGCGGGGTCTTGACGGTCAGAACTCGCTGCAATTTTCAGGAAAATTGGCTGGAAGTTGTTGTGGCCGATACCGGCCAGGGAATTGCGGCAGGCCTTGCGGACAAGATCTTCAAGCCATTTTTCACCACTAAAGCCAAGGGAACCGGTCTTGGCCTGGCAACCACCAAACGTCTTGTTCAGCAATTTGGCGGCAGCATTACTGTAGTCAGTCAAGCGGCGGGCACTGCGTTTAAAATCCGTTTTCCCCTCGAACAAAAAGCAAGGATAGAAAAGGTATGAGCCTTGGCAAGATTCTCCTTATGGACGATGATGCGCTTATCGTCACCGTGCTCTTGAAGGCCTTAAGCAACAATGGCTATCAGGTTCACACCGTGGCCGAAAGCAAGAACCTGCTGAGCAAGATGAGAGCCTGGTCTCCAGATGTTCTGTTGCTCGACATCAATATGCCGGGGAAAAATGGTCTGGAACTGCTGGAGGAAATCAAACAGGAGGATATCGACACGGAAGTGGTGATGCTGACCGCAGATGATACGGCGGAAACGGCCATCAAGGCGATGAAGCTCGGGGCTGGGGATTATTTAACCAAGCCTTTCGACATAGACGAAGTGGTAATTGTCATCGGCAATACCATAAAAAACAGAACACTCAAGCATGAGGTCGATTATTACCGGAAAATCTGCGCCCCGATTTTTGAAAAGGAGTTGATCGGTCAGACTGAACCAGTGAAAAACCTGCGCAATGAAATCAGTAGAATTGCCGAAGCCGGGGTTTCCACGGTGCTGATTACCGGAGAGAACGGCACCGGCAAGGAGGTCACGGCGCGTTATCTCCACCGGTTGCGCTATGGCGGCTGCGCTTCAGGGCATGCGCCCTTTGTCGCGGTCAATTGCGCCGCGTTGCCGGAAACCATTCTTGAAAGCGAGCTGTTTGGCTACGAGAAGGGTTCTTTTACTGACGCCAAATCTGACAAGGAGGGGTTGTTTGAGGCGGCCTGCGGGGGATCGATTCTCCTTGATGAGATTGGCGAGATGAAACTTGATCTCCAGAGTAAACTGCTGCGGGTGCTGGAGGAGAAAACCATCAGGCGCATAGGCGGGAACAAGGAAATCCCCCTTGACGCGACCGTAATTGCGACCACGAACAGGAATCTTGCGGAGATGGTGGCCGAGGGCTCTTTCCGGATGGATCTGTTTTATCGTCTGAACGGCTTTGCCCTGCAGACCATACCCTTGCGGGAGATTAAGGAGGATATTCCCTTGCTTGCGGAATATTTTCTTTCCATTATTTCTCAGAAATATAACAAGAAAAATGTGAAGAGATTTTCGCCGGCGGCGGAAGCATCGATGAAAGCATACGATTGGCCAGGTAATATCCGGGAGCTGAAAAATGCGATCGAACGAATAGTCGTGCTGGAGCAGGCAGAAATCATTACCCCTGAGCATCTGCCTTTCAGGCAGGGGGGGAGCAATTCGTTATTGACTGCTGGAGACGTCGAAGGGGTTTGCTACTTCATTTTGCCGGAGGGCGGGATATCCCTGGATGATCTTGAGAAGAATCTGATCTGGCAGGCAATGCAGAAGGCAAACCAGAATAAGGCCCAAGCCGCCAAATTGCTGGGCATCAGTTACAATGCCATCCGGTGGCAGGTGAAGAAATTCGGCCTTGTTGGCTAGCCCTGCCAGTTAGCAGGCTTATGTTGCATGCTTCCAGACGGATATAAAAGCGGCTCGATTCAACGAATCAGCCGATATCGAGATGGCAGGCATAGCAAAGTTTCTGGGCATAGCCGCTGTTGTTGGTTTCGACGGCAAAGTGATTTTTATTTGGGTTGTTCAAGTTGTGGCAGGAAATACAGGTGATCATGCCGTTTTCGAATCTGATCCCGGCTTTCAACACCTCGGCCAGCGGCTTGAAGGCCTTGCCCCTGCCGGGCGGAGGATATTTGACCAGAACCTTGTGGCTCCTGACCGGGGCGATCTTGCCCTTGCCAGGGCGGAGTTCCTTCGAGCCGTCGTGACACTTCAGGCAATCAACCGTAGTCCCTTCCTCCTCGACCATCACCCCGTTATGATAGACCTCAGCGGCATAGAGAAGCGCGATGCTTAGCGCCACGGCCGCCGCAATCATCGCGGGCTTCAGAAGAAGCCGGTGTTTCTTTTTATCCTGACAAATCATGTGTGCCCCCGCTAATCCGATTTCAGGTCTTTCTTCATCACTGTGGATAATGGAAGGCATTGACATCTACCTGCATCTGTGCCAGTGCTAAGCGAAGCGCTGCCGCACTGGCGGACGAAGGCGAACCTGTGGCAATGGCTCCATTTAGTTCGGCGGCCGCAGCGGCCAGGATAAGCTGCTGGTTCTTGAGCCGGACTATTTTCTCTCGCAGCGCTTCCCGCATCTCGTCCAGTTCAGCGGCAAGGTCCTGGAACTCATAAGGTTCAGGGAGATTGATCGCGCTGGCAAGCTCTCCATCAGCCATTTTCGCAAGGTCTTTCTTGATGATGAGCAGCGGCGGGGAGAGACTCTTCCACAAGGAGTGGAAGGTGTAGGCCAGAAAGAGCGCGAACACGAGAAGCGAGATGGTCGCGACGCCGACGGTAAGGGGCAGCAGCAGTTCGTTGGTCGTGGTAATGTCGATGTGGTTGGAAAAGCGCAATCTTTCCAGCTTCTTGTTTGCCAGGTAAGCGTACAGCCCCACGGTGGCTGCGGACCAGGCGGTGGCCACGAAGACGAACCTCAGGATGAAGCGGGTCTGGAAATCTTTTTTGATGAAGTAGATTTTTCGTTTGCTGGACGGGCTGAACCACATATTCGGACCCCCTTAGGTTCTTATTGCCATGAGGCTGTGTTCGATGTTTTTTATGTTGCTGGCAATTTCTTCCGAAGCCTGCCTTAGCTCCGGCTCGTCCTTATCTTGCTGGCTGAGATTGACGACCCTTTGTGACTGGCTCTCGATTGCGGCCAGGCTTTTCCGTATCGCGTTGATGCTGTCCTGGTAGTGGGTGGCCACGCGGCACAGGGAGTCGGCCATGTCCGTCAGATTGTCCTTGGCCCGGAATTTGATATTGCCGCAGAGATAGCCCTGGGAGATTTTGCCCGCCTCCACCCCGAGACGGTATATCGGGCCAGCGATGCGATGAGAATAGAAAAGGTGCAGGGCCACTATCGCCGGGATGCAGGGAAGCCCGACCGCAGCGTAGAGTAAGGCAACTTTCCAGTACAGCACCTTTCTTATCCCCCGCATTGAGGCCATTATAGTGCTGTAATTTTCGCCAAGCTCCGCCGGAAACAGCCAGAATATTCCCCATCCGGCCAGCAGGGCGCCGAGCGCTATGATTCCGAACGTTTTCAGATAGAGAAACAGCCGGTAATTTTCCCGTGTGGTAAGGCCCATGGCTCCCTCCAGTTTTATCGATAAGTGTTTGGATGTTATTTTTTATAACCTGACGAAAAACGGGTTGCAAGGAAAAAGCAGGCGCAGAAAGCTGACTGATTCAGCAGTCAGGACTTATCTTGATTGCTCTTGTCGCGCGCGGCAGCTATGCTGAACCATGCCAGGTTGGGAAAAATACCAATAGCTGCTGTGGAAATGACAGAAATTTGTTGCCGCTCCGTTAGGGAGGGAAAAGGCCACAGGCGCAGCGGGCTGGATATCTTGCTGTAATTCCGTCTGATTGCTCGTATCTCAGAGGAATGGTGGCCCTGGGCTGCGCGGTGGTATATATATTGCTAGGTAACCATGACGAGGTCGGAGCTGATTCCTGCTTTTTCTCCTGTTAACCCATCCTGAAATGGTGAGGCGTGTGCATAAAAAGATTCTGATAGTCGATGACGACGAACTCGTTCTGTACGGGCTTGAAAAAGCCCTGCAAGCCGAAGGAGTTGTGGTAGCCACGGCCGCAGGGGTTTCCGAGGCCGCTCGCAAACTCTCCTCCTGCCCCTCCTATGATCTTTGTCTGCTCGATGTGCATCTGCCTGATTTGCATGATCTGGCGCTGATGAAGACCATCAGGGATCTCTGCCCCAACATCAGGATCATCCTCATGACTGCCAGCTATGTTGATGACACGATTCTGGGGGAAGATCTCAGGGAGACGCTGGGGAGCGGCGCCTGGCAGTTCATCGCCAAGCCTTTCGATCTCCATGAATTAAAAGAGATCGTGGTGCGGGCCCTGCACACGGATGACGGTTATTTTCACCCCGGTTTCCGGTTCAACGTGGAGCAGTTTCCTGAGAGAAAGGCGCGGAAAAACGAGCGGAAGCCCTTTGCCGGGGATATCCGGTATTCCATGAGTGATATCGAAAACGGCGAGGGCGGCCGCCTGCAACTGCTGGCCAGGGCCATAGACCTCAGTGAGCACGGGGTAGGTTTTTTTACCGAGTACCCGCTGCGCTCCGCCCAGGTGGTCAGTTTTGAGCATGACGGCCTGCGCCGGACAGGGATGGTTGCCTGGAGTACCATGATTGACGAGCGAACCTGCCGGGCCGGGGTTAGGTTTGCGTGAAAGATTAGTGCTGAGTGCTGAGTGCTGAGACAGCAGACTTGATCACCCTCGCTTGTGGACAGTGTGGACGGGGTGGACAATGTGGACTTACCGAGTTTTCGATCACTCAGCACTTAGCACTCAGCACTCAGCACTCAGCACTTAGCACTCAGCACTCAGTACTCAGCACTAAGCACTAAGCACTCCGCTTTTCAACCCAGCCCGAACTTCTTCACCTGATAGCGCAGGGTGTCGTAGGAGATGCCCAGCAGTTTGGCGGCCTTGGTCTGGTTGTTGTTTGCCCGTTCCAGCGCCTGGGTGATGAGATCCTTTTCCACCTCTTCCAGGGAGATGCCGTTTTCCGGCAGCAGGATGCGGGTCAGTTTGCGCCGTTCGGCAAAGCTCTCGGTCTTGGGCAGGCTCAGGGCCAGATGCTCCGACTCCACGGTCTCCATGTTCTCCAGGACAACGCAATGTTCGATAACATTGCGCAGCTCCCGCACGTTTCCCGGCCAGAAATAGGCCAGGATCTCCCTTTCCGCCTCTGCAGAAAAGCCCTTGATGTTCTTTTTCAGGTACTTTTGGGCGAAAAACTTGAGGAAATGCCTGGCCAGCAGGAGGAGGTCGTCGCCTCTTTCGCGCAGCGGCGGTAGGCAGACGGAGAAGGTACTCAGCCGGAAAAAGAGGTCCCGGCGGAACTCCCCTTTTTCCGCAGCAATCTTGATGTCCTTGTTCGTGGTGGCGATCACCGTGGTGTTGATGGGCAGATCAATGCTGCCGCCCAGCCGCCTGACCTTGCGATCCTCAACCACCCGCAGCAGTTTCGCCTGCAGATCCAGACGCATGTCCCCGATTTCGTCCAGGAGCAGGGTTCCGCCTGCGGCCAGCTCGAAAACCCCCTTTTTGTCGGCCCGGGCATCGGTGAAGGCACCCTTGGTGTGGCCGAACAGTTCGCTTTCAATGAGGTTTTCCGGCAGAGCCGTGCAGTTGATTGCCAGAAAGGGGGTGTGTTCCTGGTCAGCGCCTCCAGCCGCTTCTTTCCAGGTATGGATCTGGCGGGCCAGGACTTCCTTGCCGGTGCCTGATTCTCCGGTGATGAGAATGGTGTCGGCATGCACCAGAGCCAGTTTTTTCGCCTTGGCCAGGATGTTCTGGATGAGCGGGGATTCGCCGATAAACTGTTTGTCCGGGGCGCGGGAGTCCTTTTCCCGGAGGTAATTGACCTCCTCCCGCAGCCTGCTGTTCTCGATGATGTTGTGGGTGACGATTTTTATTTCTTCGATATTGAAAGGCTTGGTGAAGTACTCGATAGCCCCGAGCTTCATGGCCCGGATGGCTGATTCTGCCGAGTCGTCGCCGGTGAGCATGACCACGTTTGTGGCAATGCCCTCCTTCTTGATGGCGGCAAGGATGTCCAGCCCGTTCATCTCCTCGTCGATGTCGATGTCAAGATAGACGATGTCGGGATGCCAGGCGGCGATGTTAGCGACCACTTCCCTGGTCGTGGTCTGGAAATGCACCTCGTAGCCCTCGTTTTTCAAGGCCCTGGCAAGCATGCTCACAATGAGTTCGTCATCGTCTACGGCAAAGATTCTTCCTTTGATTTTCATGGGTGCGCAGCCTCCTGTTCCTTCGTCTGTTCCACGGGAAAGGTGAGGAGAAAAGTGGCGCCCTGGCCTGGCAGGCTGAAAACCTTGATCTCGCCCTGGTGCAGTTCCATCAGCCGTTTGCTGATTGCCAGCCCCAGGCCGTTGCCCTTGGGCCGGGTCGTGAAAAACGGCTGGAAGATCTCGGCGCAGGTCTGGGGCATCATGCCTTTGCCCGTGTCGGACACCTCCGCCAGCACTGTATTGTTCGGGCCGGGCCGGGTAGCCACAGAGATAGTCCCGTTTCCAGGGGTCGCCGCGATGGCGTTTAAAAACAGGTTCAGGAAAATCTGCTGCAACTGATCGGGATCCGCGTTGATCAGGGGGAGGTTGGCCGCCATGTCGCGGCGGAAGATGATCCGTTTGCTGTTCTCTCCGGTATATTCAGGCGATTTAAGGATCATCTCCGCGTTTCTGACGCAGTTTTCCAGCTGGACGTTCAGATCGATCAGGGAAAAAGCCGGACGGGAAGGCCTGGCGTAGTTAAGCAGGTTACGGAGCAGGGTCTCGATCCGCTGAACCTCCCCGACGATGCGGATGAATACCTCCTTGTCCTGGGGGGAAAGTTCCAGCTCGCTTACCAGAACCTCCATGGAAACCTTGATCCCGGCCAGGGGGTTTTTTATCTCATGGGCCAGGCCTGCCGCCATCTGTCCCACCGTGGCCAGCTGCCGGGAGCGTTGCAGCGCTTCTTCGGTGCGAACCCGCAGGGTGATGTTCCGATAAAAGGCGAGAATGTACTTGCTGTCTGCGATTTCCAGCAGACCGGCGCTGAAGTCCACCGGAAAGGCGACACCGTCTTTTTTCCGGTGTTCTGTCCGGTACTCGATCTTTTCGCCGCTCAGCAGGCGCTTGAGGCGTTCCGGGGGCATGGTTCCGGTTTCCTGGGGGGCAAGATCCTGGATTTTAAGGCGAAGCAGTTCGTTCACCGAATAGCCGTGCATGTCTGCCGCCGCCTGATTGGCGGCGATGATCTTCCCCGCCTGTTCTCCTTCCGCTTCCAGGATGAAGATGGCGTCCACCGCTGATTCAAAGAGGATTTTATAACGATTTTCCGCAGCCGCCACCTGGTCGCACTGCCTTTTCAGGGAGACGGCCATCTGGTTGAAGGCGGTGGCCAGATCCTGAAACTCGTCATGGAGTTGTTCCGTGATGGTGTGGGTCAGGTCGCCTTCCCTGATCCTGCCCGTTGCCCTGGTGAGTACGGAAATGGAGGTGGTGAAGCGTCTGATGAAAAAGAAGATCAGCAGCAGGGTCACGAACGGGCCGCCGATCACCAGGGTCAGGATCAGGTGCTTGGCTCTGGTGATCTCTTTCTCGGCCAGGGCAATCTTGTCTGAGATCTTGTGGGCCGAAAGATTGGACAGCCCGAATACCTCCTCGTAAAGCCGTTCTCCGCTCTTGTAAGCGTCGTTGGATATTTCCGGGGAGATTCTTTTGCTTTGCTGGGCCCTGGCGCTGCCATAGGCCCAGCCCAGCTTCTGCAGGTAATCGTTCATCGCGTTTCTGATCAGGGTGAAACGTTGCAGTATTTCGTTGGAGTGGTGGCAGTTGAAGCAGGTGTTAACCGAGGAAGCGATCTCCTCGCCACGGGTGATAACGATGTCGAGACTGGCGGCGTGGGGGGAGTCGGCCAGCAGCAGATCAGCTTGCGCCAGCTTGATCTTGTTCAGCAGGTCGGCCCGGCGATGGGCCACCTCGTGCAGGCGCACGACATTTTGCAGGTTTTCGATGGCCCGATTGTTGGCCGTGGTGATATAGATCCCGCCGCTGAAAAAAAGCAGGGTCAGAATAATAAAGCCGATGATCGCTTTTATTCTCATAGAATTTATGTCGTCTGTGTCCAGATCATCTGAGTCTGTGGTCGCTGTTCATGGCTGCGCCATTTGTCGCACCGTAGATCTGACCATGCGGGAGGCCAGTTCGCGGGCTGTTTTGATCAGGCCGAAGTCAAAGAAGTAAACCCCCTCGTCGCCGTAGTTGCTGCTGATGGATGACCAGACCAGTTCGTGGTTCTGGCGCTGGATAATCTGGGCGGTGAAATGCACCCTGGGCACCGCGTTGACTCCCGAGGCTTCCTCGTATTCCAGAATCTTGCCGGCCAGGAGCAGGTCAACATCCAGAAAATTGAAAAGCATGTCGGCTGTGTCCAGGGAAGTGCCATAGGGCATGATGATCCGGTAGCCCAGGAGCTGTTCTTCTAGCAGGCCAGGATCCAGGACCTGGAATTTATTCTCCGCGCTGAGGTGGCGAAGAAAATCAAGGGCGATCAGGTCGCTGGCAAAGCGGTTCTGGCTCTGGTTGATAAAGGGCAGGATGGCCACGGTAAGGGGGCGGTCCTGTTGCGCCAGGGCGGGCGCACGGTAGAAGCTGCGAGGGTTCAGGAATTTGCGTTCGTTGCCGTTTGCCTGTTCCTCAAAAGAGCGGCTCAGAGAGGTGGCTAGCCGCGCAAGGCCGGGGCCGTATAGTTGGTTGAAGTCGCGGATCAGTTTAAGGTCAAGCAGGCCCCGCTGGGCATCGCCGGTCATAATCAGGCTGTCCGCCCAGCCGACCATCGGTTTCTCCCCGGTGGTCACCAGCCGGCTGGTCAGGGCGAATTTAGGCGGGAAATATGTCTGGTATTGGGTAAGCTGGGTGATGAGTACCCCGGTGACCCCGGCCTCTTTTAGAAAGGCCTCGCCAAGTTCCGTGGTCAGCCCGGCGGTGCTGCGCATCCGGTGCCGTTTCATGAGGGCAAGAAGTTCTTTTTCCTCCAGCAGATTCATGCCCTGGTCGCGCAGAAGTTCCAGTAATTTCTGACGTATTTCCTTGAGGGGAGCGGGAGCGGCGCTGAGGTTCACGAAGGGAAGCACGGCGATCCGGGGAGAGGAGGCAGCTTCTTCGCTGCGCTCCCTCTGCGGGGAATTAGGGGCTTGGGATGGGTCGGAGATTTCCGGCGGGGCAAGATTGGCCTGCCCCGGCCCGGTTGTTTGCCCTGGCAGGGCGCAGCCGGTCAGTCCTGCCGCCAGCAGCAGCAGGAGCAGGCAGGTCAGGGCACGGTCAGGCCAGGTGGTCTTCATTGGCTCCCTTGTCGTCGCGGATGGTTGCTTTCATCCCCTGTTCTGGCCTGTGCAGAGCAGAACAGGGGGATGAGAAGTATGATATATAAAGAAGCTCTTCTGCTCTGTCAACTGGAAAAAGGTCTTGATTGGACGGCTGGGCTTTGCCGGATGCTGCAAAAAAATGCTGAGAGTGGTCTTGTTATCTCTTCGCTATTGTCATATATATAGTGTTCTTACCTGCATTCCCCAAAGTGGGGGATGGTCGAGATCATGCGCCTGCTGGTGCAGGGTGGACGAGGTGGACGGTGTGGACGAAGTGGACGGTGTGGACAGGGTGGACGGTCTGGACGAAGTGGGCGGGTGATCTTTTAGTGCCGAGTGCTGATGGATCGGAACTCAGTAAGTCCACCCTGTCCACCTCGTCCACCCTGTCCACAAAAGGCTGAAAGCTGAGTGCTGAGTAAAGCCCCCTCCGGTCAAGGGAGGGTTTCAATTTGATAGAATGGAGAGCACCCAAAGGGTATCTGCTGCCAGCAGGCAGCGCATAATCAGGAGCGGTTCAGCATGATCCCGTCTTTTGCCTTCATTTTTAACCTGGTGTCGACCACGGCGCGGCGCGGTCTGCGGCCAATACTCCTGGCCCTCTTTTTTCTGACCCTGCTCCTGGCCCCGACCCTGACCCTGGCTGCAGTCGAATCCGCAGGCACTCAGGTGGTGACCACCAGCTACCTCCACCATCTGGGCACCTTCACCGGCACCCTTCCTTTCGAGTGGCTGCCCATTATTATTGATGAGGCCCATCAGGAGGCCTATGTCCTCAATCCGGCGGAACACTCGGTGCTGGTCTTTAATGCCTCTGGCCTGCTGATTTACAGCTTTGATACTGACCGTCTGGGCAGCGTAAGTGACCTCGCTTTTCTTGAAGATGGCGACCTTTTGCTGCTCTGCTCTTCCTCGTCTGGAAGCGGAGCGACTCTCTGGCGCTGCGATTACCGTGGCGAACCGCAGGAGGAGATGGCTTTTACGGGTCTGCCCCCGGTTATGGATGGATTTCGGGCCGATCGCCTGATTCTGCGCAAGGGCCTTCTCTACCTGGCTGATATAACCGACATGCGGGCTGCGGTTTTTGACCTGCGGGGCAGGTTTGTGGAACATTTCGACCTGGCCCGGCTGCTGGAGCTGAGGAAGGAAGGTCCGCTTGAGGCTAATCTGGGCGGCTTTGATGTGGATCAGGACGGAGCCTTGCTCTTTACGGTGCCAACCAGTTTTCATGGCTATCGTCTGCGGCCCGGCCAGGAACTGGAAGAATTCGGCCGGGCTGGAGGGGCGCCAGGCCGCTTCAACGTGGTGGGTGGCATTGCTGCCGGGCCGGAGGGGTTGATCTTTGTCTCTGACCTTTTGAAATCCGCAGTCCTTGTTTTTGATCAGGATTTCAATTTTCTGGTCGAATTCGGTTACCGGGGCCTCCATCCGACGAGCCTGATCGGGCCCAAGAACCTGGCGGTGAGCAAAAGCGGCAGGCTCTACGTCTCTCAGTTGGGCAAACAGGGGATCAAGGTGTTTCGTTTTATGGTGAAGCAGCGGGAAGGCGAAATTAAGAATTAAAAATTAAGAGTTAAAAGTTAAAAACCCTCAGCCCTCAGCCCTCAGCACTTCAACCTTCAGCCTAGCCCTTTCAACCCTCAGCCTTTTGTGGACAGGGTGGACAGTGTGGACGGGGTGGACTTACTGAGTTCCGATCACTCAGCACTCAGCCTTTAACCCTCAGCACTCAGCACTCAGCACTCAGCACTCAGCTTTCAGCCTTTCCCCTCCATCTGGTGATATGCCCACAGGCATTTGGTCAAAATTCCATTTTCCTCGCCCGCTTCTTCCTTTTCCCGATGCTAATATCTGTATAACAAGTTGATTTGTTAGATCTTTATTGAAATATGCGCTTATGGCACGCCGCTTGCATTCAGGACAAGGCAAAGGAAGGGGGTGGGTCAGAACGAAACGCTCCTTGGATATCACCAAGCAAAGAGGAGGTAAAAAAACAGGGAGCGGGGCAGTTCAGAGAAAAGAAAAAGAAGTGCTGTCTGTAAAGTACAGTGTGCAGGTCATAGTGAAAGAGGGCTTCCGGTTTTTGGGCCGGGAGTAAATCATCTTCCGAAAAAGGTAAACCCGTCGTAAGGCGGGGACACAAAGCCGACGGATTCTGCAAGCAGGATGGCCGGGCTACCGGGAACAAAGGAAAATATTCCGGAGGATGTAGAAATGAAGAAGCAGATGAAGCTGGTTGTTGCAGGAACGAGTATCTTGACCCTTGGTGTTGTGGTTGGCGCAGGTGTTCTTACCCTCGGTCTGGTTGGTCAGGCTAATGCCTTCCATTCTGGTGGTGTTGCAAAATGTGAGTCCTGTCACACCATGCATAACTCCTTTTCCGGCAAGACCATGATCGGTACCACGGGCGACCTTTCTTCTAAGACCGCCAACAGCAACACCTCTGTTCAGACCATGCTGCTCCAAGGCACTGACGCCAGCTCGGCCTGTCTGAACTGTCATGGCGATGGCAGCTCTACCAGTTCCTACCATGTCAAAACCGAGGGCGCCACTACTAACAGCGTCCCGCAGCAGATGAGCCCGGGTGGCGACTTTTCCTGGACCATGGTTGACTGCCAGGGTAATACCACCAGGAACAACCGTCGCGGCCACAACATCGTTGCCGCAGACTTCAGCATGGCTGCTGACGCAACCCTGACCGTCGCTCCTGGCGGTACTTATCCTAATACCCGCCTCGCCTGTTCTTCCTGTCATGATCCCCATGGCAAGTACCGGATAGATGCGGCAGGCGCGACCACCACTACTGGCAAGCCCATTGGCGCTTCTGGCTCTTATGCCAGCACCACTACCGCAGCTACCGGCGCTTATGACCTTGGCGTTTACCGTTTCCTGGCTGGTGTTGGCTACAACCCCAAGTCTCTGACCAACGCTGGTATTGACAAGACCTTTACCGCCGCTCCTCCGGTGGCTCTTGCCCCTAGCACCTATAACACCACTACCCTTGGCGCCACCGCCGGTGTACGCGTTGCTTACGGCTCCGGTATGTCCGAGTGGTGTGCCAACTGTCATACCGCCATGCACAGCACCTCCAGCCAGACCTCCGGCGCCATGGGCGTGCATCCTGCAAGCAACGGCAACAAGCTGGGCGCTACCATTGCTGCTAACTACAATGCTTACAAGAAAACCGGCGACATGACCGGCAGCCAGGCAACCGCCAACCTGAACCTGGTAGCCTTTGAGACCGGCGCTATCGGTGACGCCGCTGGCCGCGCTGCTCTTACCGCTCTGCAAGCCACCACCGCTGGCCCGGATGCCACCGCCAACGTAATGTGTCTCTCCTGCCATCGCGCCCATGCTTCCGGCTTTGAAAGCATGCTCCGTTGGGACCAGGTCAACAACGAATTGCTGACCGACACTGCTGGCGCTTATAAGGCCACGGCAGGTTTGAACACTGATCAGCAGCTCGCTGCTTACTACAACAAGCCGTCTACCGACTTTGCCGTTGCCCAGCGTTCTCTGTGCAACAAGTGTCACGCTAAAGATTAATCCTGGCACAGCAGTCTAGTCTTACCCAAAGCCATGACCGGTTCTCCGGTCATGGCTTTGGTTTATCTTGCCTGCGCGGTAAAAATTGTGCTTGCCTTTGTAAGCTGGGGCTTTAAACTTGGCTGAAGGCTGAAGGCTGAATTAAGAAGTCAGAATTAAGAAGTCAGAAGTCAGGATTCAGAATTCTGATTCCTGACTTTGGGGACAGGCGGACCATGATCTCAGTTCTTCTGCGGGTAATATACCGGCCCTGGTTGCCGCTCCTCTTTCTCTCTGTTCTCTTTCTTGCGGTGGGCTGTCAGTCGGTCATGCAGCCTCGGGAGCTGAGTCTGTCTGCGGGAACCCCCTTTCTTTTGTACCTGAAAGCCATGCCGCCCGAGGCAGGCCGTCTGCGTCTGGTTCTTGACCAGGTGTCGGCCATTGATGAGCATGGCGTCCTCTGGCCCCTGACCCTGCATCTGCCCGAACTCACTTCCGCCACGGTCAACCGCCAGCGTCTCCTCGCCTCGGGTCGCTTACCCGTCGGGGTCTATCGCGGCTTCAGCCTGGCCTTCAAAGGGGCCTGGACCAAGACCGAAGAGGGCGAGGCGGCCTTGCAGGTCGGGAAGGAACCGCTGGTGGTACTCAGCAGTTTTGTCCAGCGGGAGGGCCGGGCCGGTCTGCTGGAGATGGCCTATCAGCATGAAGGCTCTGTCCGCCAGGGCTTTCAGTTCACCCCCAGACTTGCCGCCTATCCGCCGGACAGGCCACTGCAAGGTCGAACCGGGATTCTGAACTGCGCCAGGGCCGGGTACCTGCTCATCTTTGACCGCAAGACCCTGAATGTGCACAGCGCCATTGGCACGGGCAGGGAAATCCCCGCTGGCGTGGCGGTTGATGATCGCCAGCGCCGCCTCTATGTGGCCATGCCTGACGAAGATCTGGTGGAGGTTCTGGATCTGGTCACCGGCGAGGCGGTCGGTCGCATTCTCCTGCGGCCCGGAGACCGCCCCGGGACTATGGCCTTAAGCCCTGATGGCCGTCTGCTGCTGGTGGCCTGCTCCGGGATTAATACCGTGCTTTGTCTTGATTCCCGCACCCAGTTGGAGCTGGCCCGGATTCCGGTGGGCGAGGAGCCGATTTTTATTCTGCCCGATCGTCGCAGCCAGCGAGCTTATGTCTTCAGTAAACGTACCGACACGATTACGGTGCTGGATCTCGTTCGTCAGAGATTTGTCGCCACGATTCAGCTGGAGGCCGGCCCCCTCCGGGGTACTCTTAACCGCGACGGCAGCCGTCTCTATGTTCTGCATCATGGCTCGCCTTACCTGTCGGTGCTGGATACCCGTTCTCTCGCTTTGCTGGATCGGCTGCAGGTGGGCATGGGCGGCAGCGCCCTGCTGATCGACTCGCGCACCGATCTGCTCTATCTGGGGCATCATGACGAAAACCGCCTGGAGGTCTATTCCTCCTTTTCCAGGATGCCCATTGATTTTCTCGAAGGAACTGGCGGGCCGGTGGAGATGGTTATTGCCGACGAGGAGAACCGGCTGCTGCTGGCCTTGCCCGCGCAGGCAGGAGTGGCGGCGGTGGATCTCATCAGCCGTCAGGTTGTTGGCCGGATGGAGGCGGGCGCCGTTCCTCAGGATCTGGCCGTGGTAGGAGCGCGTCCTTGAACAATACCCTGGGCAGAAGAGCGCCCCTGCTTCTGGCCATTCTGGTCTTGACCGGCTGCTTCCGGCTGGAATCGGCCAGGGCGGACAGTCTGACTTTTTCGATGGATTATGGCTACAGCACCTCCAGCAGTGAAACAACCATCAGTGAAACACGCAACAGCGATGGGACACTCAAGTCGTCGGCGGCAACCAGCCAGAGTAGTGGCGACAATTTTTCTCAGGAATACCGGCTGTTCTTTGACAAGATATTGTATCCTTCTCTGGTTCTGCGGGGCGGAGGCAGCTTCACGCGTATTGATTCCAGCGGCGAGAGCGATGGCGTTTCGAGCGGCGTTTCCACCAATATCCGAAAGAATCCTTTTTTGGATCTGGTGCTGGGTTCACCCGTGATTTCCGCCAGCCTGGGCGTTAACCGTTATCAGGACGAAGCGCGGGGCAGCGATGGGACGCGAACCTTCCAGACCAGGGATATGTATACCGCCTCTTTGGGCTGGAGACCGCTGGAGCTGCCCTCTTTCAGTCTGCGGACCACCCATGCCGAGAGCTATGACGAAAACCGGCTGACCTCAAACACGGTGCAGGATCAGCTCCAGTTCAGCTCCAGTTATCATCCCCATAGAACTACGGGTCTCAGCTATTCCGCCAACCTTGACCGTAACCATAATTTACTGGACGATACGGAAATCAGAGGCATGAGCCAAAGCGGTCGGGTCTCCTATGAGGATCGTTTTTTTCGCAACCTGCTGAATATTGCCTCCTCCTATGCGGTGAACCAGCAAAGCAACGAGGTCATCAGCGGCGCGGGCGGGGAGTTTGATATAGGGGTGCCCTTCTACAACCTAAAGTCGTACAATGAATCCCTTAGTGTCTTGACGCCGAGGCAGCCTCTGACCTCCATCCCGCCCAATGACCCTCTTTTTCCCGTGGGGGCTTTTCCCAGCACCACGATTTCCGCGCCTCTTGTCTTGCCCCTTACCGATCCGGCGATCATTGAACCACTGCACATCGCCCTGGATTTTGGCCCGGAGGCGACGACCAATGTGGTGCGGCTTTATTTGCCTTCTGACCCTTCCCCTGACCTGCCCAGCGGCCTGTCCGCAGCCTCCTTTACCTGGAAGATTTTCGGGGTGAACGCCAACAACGAATGGCAGGAAATCTCCCTACAATCCGTGGTCTACACTTCGTTGTACGGGGAAAGGAAATTTGAACTACGTTTTCCGTCCCAGAAGGCCCAGTATCTCAAGGTGGTTGTTACGCCGCTGAAGTTTGGCAATACCCCGTTCAATATCACGACCGTGGAAACCTTGTATCGGCAGGCCACCGCTACAGCCGGGAATAAAACGACCTCTCTTTCGCAGACGTACAACCTCAACCTGGGCAGCCGGATCAGGCTGCTGGAGAATCCGGGCCTGGATTACAACTTTTCTATGTTCTATCGACTGAGCAATCCCGGCAATCTTTACCGGCTCTATGTTTCCAATGGTTCCTCCCTTTCTCATCGGTTGACCCCCTGGCTTACCGGCAACGTCATGTTTGGCAGGGATGATGCCATGCAGACCGACCAGAAAGATCCAGACATGGCTTATCGTTACGGGGCCAGCTTCACCGCTCAGCCTCTGCCCACCTTGCACAGCAACCTGAATTACAGTGGCCGTACGGCCCAGCAGTCCGGCACCCAGTTGGGCTCGAACTCTTTTTCCCTGAACAACCGGGCCGCGCTTTATCCCGGGCTCGACCTGCTCCTGGGCGGTGCCCTTACCTTTGCCTCCAATGCCACGACCAAGGTGCAGTCGGAAAGTTCCCAGTACAACCTGGGCCTGAGCATCGCGCCGCATCGGACTGTAAGTGCGAATCTGATTGGTTTTTTGAGCAGCACCAGCAGCCAGGGCGGGGACCGGCCCGACTTGACGAGCAGCGAGCGCCGGGGGCAGATCAGTGTTTCATACAGTCCGGTGTCGGCTCTGAGCATCTTTGCTGCTCACGATGTGGTGATCAGAGACGAAGAGATTCATACCCTGCAGAACTACGGCATGAACTGGTCGCCTTTCCGGGATGGAACCTTGCAGGTGGGCCTTTCCTACTTTGAAACGGTGCAGCCGGAGAGCCAGGCGTTGTCCAGGGTGTTCTCTCCCAACCTGACCTGGCAGATTCGCCGAGGAACCTCTCTGGATCTCAATTATGCCCTGAGCAGTTCCAGCACGCCTCTGGAGGAGACGGAGATTGTAACCCTCAGCGCCAGACTAAGGGTAATGTTTTAGAACAGCAGGCTGAGGGCTGAGAACAGCAGGCTGAGGGATGAGTGCGGAGTGCTGAGGGCTGAGTGATTGGAACTTAGTTAGTCGTCCACCCCGTCCACACTGTCCACAAAAAGTTGAAAGTTGAGAGTTGAGGATGGAGTTTTAGCTTTTACTTCAGCCTTCAGCCTTCAGCCTGCTGTTCTCAGCCCTCCGCCTGAGAGTAGTTTATAGATTTCTCTTGTGCTTCATGGGTATTGTCGGTATTTTTAACACATTATTTGAGGAAGGAAATTAAAGAAATGTTACTGACGAGCAAGATGTGCGGATTAAGAAAATCCCTTTTCGGCCCCATGTCGGTTTTTTTGCTGTTGCTCCTTTTTTCCGGCGGCTGCGCTTGGGTGGGCAATACCCTTGTGGGCGATACCTTTCATGATCCCTTGATGGATTTTGCTTCCGTGAAGACCGTGGCTGTCCTGCCCTTTTTTAATCTGTCCAAGGATCAGGCGGCTGCGGAACGGGCGCGCGATACCTTCACCACCATGCTGCTGGCGGATGGCGGTATTTATGTTGTGCCGCCGGGAGAAACGGCCAGGGGCATCAATCGTGTCAATATGGTTATCCCGTCCCAGCCGTCGCTGGAGGAGGTCAAGAAGTTTGCCGGCATAACCCAGGTGGATGCGGTGATTACCGGCGTGGTGCGGGAGTATGGTGAGGTTCGCCTTGCCTCAGCCACCGCCAACGTCATGTCCTTGAGCCTGCAGATGCTGGACAAGGAGTCCGGCGCCGTGGTCTGGACCGGTTCTGCCACCAGGGGAGGGATTTCCTTTACCGACCGCCTGTTTGGTGGCGGTGGCCAACCTATGGATGAAATAACGAGAAGAGTTTGTCAGGACCTTCTTGATCGCCTGTTTGCAGTGAAATAGACTGACACCTGAACTGTTGAACCCAGAAATATGATACACTCGCAAGAAAGGAAAAAGTTTACAGGATTGTGACACGAAATTAACGAGTTACCAACTAATACCCGTTGTAATCGCGGCTTGTTATCGGCACTTCTGCTGATGATTGACAGCGATTTCAACAAATCTAAACCTGAGGTATTTCATGCGCAAGACGATAGGCTCTGTATTCTTTACGGCATTTCTTTTCGCCTCACTGCTGGTGGTCGCGCCAGTGGCAGCCATGCCGCCTGCCGGCGGGGAAGGTATGCACGAGCATGCTCCTCTCCTGCAGGCCGCAAAGATCGATGATCTGCTGGTGACCCTGGAGTTTCCTAAGGATTCACCCTTGCTTGCCGATCAGGATCTGTCGGAAGTGCTGGTGAAAAAAGGCGTTGTCAAGAAAGGGGCGGGCAAGAAAAAGCCTTCGGCCACGGCCACGGTAACTGCGCAGGTGCGGGTGATTGATGATAAATTTGCCTCCCTGCCCATGGCGGTGATTGACGCCTTTCCCCTGACCGTGGGCGAGTTCCGCAAAACCCTGGCTGCTGAACTGGACGAGAAAGGGGAGATCGCGGTCACTGTTGCCAAGCAGGATCCGGCCATTCTCTTTGAGCGGTTGGTCAACAGTCTGGTCATAGTGCGCGAGGCCAGGGAAATTGGTCTTGACCAGGTGCCGGAAGTAGCCCAGATGGTGGATGTCTTCCGCAGGCAGAAACTGCGCCAGGAACTGGCCAGGCAGCATCTGGCCGTAGTCAAGGTTGATCCGCTTGAGATTGAGCGCGTATATGATGAGATGGCGCGTGAATCACGCCTCAAGGCCATGCTCTTTAAAGAGGAGGCCGAGGCTCAGGATTTTTCCAGTCAGTTGCAGGAGGCCGACAGTTTTGACGAGCTGGCAGCCAGGTTTGTCGAGGCAGGCAAGGGAGAAAAAAAGGTCGGGGCGGAAGGGGAATTTGTCCGCCATCAGGAGATGCAGTCGGAACTGGCAAAAGCCATCATCCTGCTTGCTCCTGGACAGGTAACGCAGGTTCTGCCCCAGAATAAGCAGTTTGCCGTGATTCAGCTTATAGAAACGCGTCTTCCGGAAAAGCCGCAGCTCCGGCGGGAGGCTGAGCAGCGGGCCAAGAACTTTGCCGGGAATAAGGCTCTGGTGAGTCTAACCCAAAAACTGTTGCTCAAGTATGTGGTTGTGGACCAGAAGCTGTTTGATAGTCTGGATTTCAGCGCTGATTTTGAAGCGCTGCGGCAGGACAAGCGGGTGCTGGCGGAAATAAAGGGCGAGGAGCCTTTTACGGTGAGCGATCTGACAGAGGGCTTGAAGGCCAAGTATTACCATGGGGTGCAGAATGCCATTGACCAGGGGAAGATTAAGCAGGACCGATTCAAGATCCTGAATGACGAGCTGTTAAAACGCTCCTGGATGCTTGAGGCCAAAGAGCAGGGCATCGACCAGACCGAGGAGTTCAAGCGCCAGGTGGAGGAGTATGAGGATTCCGTCATCTTCGGCGCTTTTGTGCAGAAGGTCGTGATCCCCTCCATCCAGGTTAGCATGGATGATTTGCGCAACTATTATAAAAAGAATATCAAAGACTATGTTTCGCCGGAAATGATCGGCTTGCGGGGTATGGTTTTTCGCGATCAGGCCAAGGCTCAGGAGGCTCTTGCTTCTCTGAGACGGGGCACGGAGTTCAATTGGCTGCAGTCCACGAGTGAAGGTTTGGTGCCGGTAGACACTCCTAATCGCCTTGATCTTGAGGGGCAGTTGTTTGCCGCTTCTACGCTGTCTAAAGATATTTCTTCGGCCCTGGTCGGGGCCGCGCTTGGCGAGTCCCGCCTCTACGCGGACGGCAAGGAGTTTTTTTATGTGCTGCTGGTGGACAAGCTTGTTCCGCCAGGTGTTCAGCCCTTTGAAGCGGTGCAGAGTACGATACTGCGTACGGTCTTTAACCAGAAGGTGGACACGGGGATGCTTGACTGGGGCAAGAAGCTGCGGAAGGTCTACAAGGTGGAGGTGTATGTGAAAGGATTTAATAAGAAGGAATTGTAAGGGCAGGCTGAGGGCTGAGAACAGCAGGCTGAAGGCTGAGAACAGCAGGCTGAGGGCTGAGAACAGCAGGCTGAGGGCTGAGAACAGCAGGCTGAGGGCTGAGGGCTGAGGGCTGAGGGATTTATTAAGTCCACCTCGTCCACCCCGTCCACACTGTCCACAAAGGGTTGAAGGTTGAAGGTTGAAGGTTGAAGGTTGAAGGTTGAAGGTTGAAGGTTGAAGGTTGAAGGTTGAAGGTTTCTTCAGCTTGTACACCTAAACATCTAAATATTTAATACTTGAGGAAGAGCCATGCGTTTCTGGCAGCAAACAAACAGGTCTGTTATCGGCCTCTGGGCATTGGTGATTTTCAGTCTTGTGCCAGCGGTCTTTACCAGTTCCACCGAGGCGGCGAGCAAGTTTGTCGCAAAAGGGTGTCTGGACTGTCATCAGAAGTTCAGCAGCGCCTATCTGGGCAAGAAGAGCCTCCATTCCATGGTCAAGGAGGGGAAATGCACGGAATGTCATCTGCGCCATGGCCGGGTTCCCCAGAAGCTCCTGAAGGATACGGGCAACAAGCTCTGTATCCGTTGCCACAGCAAGGCGAGTATTGGCATGGACAAAAAGAATGTCCATACCGCGCTCAAGGATGGCAAGTGCATCTCCTGTCATAATCCCCATGGCTCAGACGCCCCGCATCTGCTCAAGAGCGCGGACACTGCCCAGCTCTGCTTTACTTGCCATGACAAGGCTGTCTTTACGCAAAAGGTCCAGCATGCGCCCCTGGCTCAAGAGGGATGCGGCTCCTGCCATCTGGCTCATGGCTCTGATCAGAAAAATCTGCTGATCAAGGATGAACCGCAGCTCTGCCTTACCTGTCATGAAAGCGGCAAGGCCTCCTTCAAGAAGGCGCACGGCGGTTATCCGGTGGAACAGGCTATCTGTTCCGGCTGCCATCTCTCCCATTCTTCCCCGGCCAAGGGCCTGCTGCTTGGCGGGCTCCATTCGGCCCTGCAGGAAGGAAGCTGCGACGCCTGCCATAATCCGGCTTCGGAGGGAAAGCCCTTTGCCACCGGGAGTTCAGGGGGGAAACTCTGTTATCAGTGTCACGACGAGAAAGCCATGAAGGGTGGGGGCACCCAGGAGCATGCGCCCTTTGCCGCAGGAGAATGTCTGTCCTGTCATGACCCGCACACGGCGCGCAATGCCAAGCTGCTAACGGCCAAGGGCAATAAGGTCTGTTTTACCTGCCATGATGAAAAGGCCCAGAAGGTCAGCGTTCCGCATAAGGCCATGACGGAAAAGGAAGGCTGCCTCTCCTGCCACAAGCCCCATGCCGCTTCGCAGAAGAAACTGCTGGTGAAGAGTCAGAGTGAACTGTGCTTCTCCTGCCATGCCGCCACCGCCTTGAAGCAGAAGGTGGCCAAGGTGCATCCTCCCTTTGCCGACAATATGTGCGGCACCTGTCATGCGCCTCATGGCTCCAACATGCCGGGCATGCTGACGATGCGCATGGACAGTCTCTGCTACAGCTGTCACGCCGACGCCGAGACCAGGTTTGCCAAGACCTTCGTCCATCAGCCGGTGGCCACCTCGCTTTGCGGCGCCTGTCACGATGCCCATGGCACTGCCCTGTCGGCTCTGCTCAAGGCCCCGCCCGCAGAGCTGTGCCGGAAATGTCACGATAATCTTATGGGGGTGAAGAATGCCAAGTCCAACCATCCGCCCTTTGTGAAAAACGACTGCATGGTCTGTCACAACCCTCATGCCAGCAGTCACAAGGGCATGACGCAGAAGCCCCAGCAGGAGTTGTGTGGAGGTTGTCATGCCAAGGTGGATAAGGCCCTGCAGGAAGGGCGCAGCAAGCACGCGCCGCTGGTGAACGGTGAATGCAGCAAATGTCACAGTCCGCATTATGCCAAGCAGGAAAAGCTGCTGCTGGTTACGGGGACGGAGATGTGTCTGGCTTGCCACAAGAAGATGGGCGCCAAGCTCAAGGGCGAGAAGATCCACTTTCCGGCCACGGAAAGCTGCGGAGGCTGCCATCAGCCCCACGCTTCCAAGGAAGTCTCCCTCCTGAGCCAGCCGGTTAACCAGTTGTGTGCGCAGTGTCATGAGTTGACAGACGCCAATTTTGGGAAAAACCATCTTGGCATCGATCCCAAGATCATGACCTGCCAGAAATGTCATGATCCCCATTCCTCCAAGGATCCCAAGTTTTTCCGGCAGACGGTGCATGCTCCATTTGCCGGCAGATCCTGTAATGAATGTCATACGGTGGCGAAATAGTCCGCCCAGAACGAGAGAGAGAACCAGTATGAATCTGCGATTGAAAATTATCAGAAGAGTCCTTCCTGTTCTGCTTCTTTTACCCTTGACTGCCTATGGCGCGTCCGCGCCTAAAAAGGGGGATTTTAAGCTCCTGCCGGGAGCCAGCGGCAAGATCTGTCTTGGCTGTCATGTGGATCTGCCTGACAAGATTGCCAAAAAATTTGTTCATACTCCGGTAAAGAGCGGGGATTGCGCCGGTTGCCACAATCCCCACACCTCGGATCATGGCAAGTTGCTGGCCGCGGCCAAGGGCGAGATCTGTTCGCTCTGTCATAGCAGCATGATTGTCAAGGATGCCCGCAGCACGCATAAGGTGGTGGTGGACGGCAGTTGCGCCCTCTGTCATGATGCCCATGCCTCTGACAACAAGAACAATCTGCTTCGTAGCGGCAAGGAGCTCTGTTTCGGCTGTCATCAGAGTGTGGCCGACGCCCTTAAGAGCCAGAAGTTTCCCCACAAGCCGGTGGCAGACTGTACTGCCTGCCATAACCCGCACAGCTCCAAAGGGGGCGACTTTCTTTTGAGCGCTGATCCGCCTGCCCTGTGCAGCAAATGCCACGATACCGCAGGCAAGAAGTTCAGCGCCGTGCATATGGGCTATCCCGTGGCCCAGGTTTCCTGTGTGAAATGTCATGATCCGCACGGTTCCAACCGCAAGGCCATCCTCTATGATGAGGTTCATTCCCCGGTGGCGAAAAAGATGTGCAACCAGTGTCATGAGGAGGCCACCTCAGCTACCCCTCTGGCTCTCAAGCGCAAGGGCTTTGAGCTCTGCCGGGGCTGCCACAACGAGCTGGTCAATAAAATCTTTATCGCCGAACGCATCCACTGGCCGGTGGCTGGCGGCAACGGCTGTCTGGATTGTCATGATCCCCATGCCTCCAGGGCTTCCAAGCTGATCAAGGGTTCGATGCTGAAGGTCTGCGGCAGTTGTCACAGCGACACGATCAAACGTCAGGAGCGCTCACCTGCCAAGCATCAGCCTGTTCAAAAGGGGGAGTGCGCAGCCTGCCACAATCCGCATGCCTCGTCCAACCCCTTTCTGTTGAAAGAGCCCTCCGTTATTGCCATGTGCGGCACCTGTCATGAATGGATGAAGCATTCCACGCATCCTATCGGTGACAAGTACAATGACATGCGCAATTCCAATCTGAAGATGGACTGCCTGAGCTGTCATCGTTCCCACGGGACGGAATTTGCCAAGATGATTCCCTTTCCCACCGTGACCAACCTCTGCGTCCAGTGCCATGAACAGCTCAGGAGATAAGAACAGCAAGCTTTTCGTCTTACTTAAGGAGATAATTTCGTGACCAAGAAAATGGTGCTTCCAATGATTCTCGCTGTCCTGTTCTTCTGGCCGCATGTCGGCCAGGGAGCGGAATCCTTCCGTCTGACCTATGACCGCGCTATCCAGGCGGACGGCAAGGGGGTAAAATTACTCCATCCAGAAGGCGTGGCCTACCGCGACAAGACCTTTGTTGTTGCTGACACCGGCAATGGCCGGTTGTTGCGCTTCGTCCTAACCCGAGGTGAACTTGACGGGGGGCTGGTGATTGTTATCCCGCAGGCTGCTCGTCCTATGCAGGTTCATTTCAGTAGCAAGGGAGAGATTCTGGTTCTGGACGGCCAGTCGCGTCGCATCGTCCGCCTTGATGCGGAGGGCAAGGTGCTGGGAATGGTGCAGCCCCAGGGCGTGCCCGGCGGTTCCACGCTGATGGTGCGGGCCTTTGCCCTGGATGCGGAGGATAATCTTTATCTTCTTGATCTGTTTGGCAAGCGGGTCATTGTCACTAATCCGGTCGGCGCTTTTCAGCGGGAAATTCCCCTGCCCAAGCAGGGCAAGGCCTTTGCCGATGTGGCCCTTGATCCCAAAGGAACGGTTTTTGTTCTGGACAGTGTCAATGCGGCTGTCCACGCTGCCGCCAGGGGGGCGAAGACCTTCTCTCCACTTACCAATGATCTCCG
This sequence comes from Deltaproteobacteria bacterium RIFOXYD12_FULL_55_16, assembly GCA_001799255.1. Lineage (GTDB taxonomy): Bacteria > Desulfobacterota > Desulfobulbia > Desulfobulbales > Desulfurivibrionaceae > Thiovibrio. Next base: position 76,128 of record MGTC01000035.1, on the reverse strand, counting down.
TCAGTATGCGACCTTTCCGACCAATCTCACCTCGGATGGCCGGGGTGGTTTGCTGGTGGTGGATCGTAACGGGGCCGGCATCGTCAAGATCGGGCAGGACGGTTACTACCGGGGGCGGCAACTGGAGATGGGCTGGAAGGCCGGACTGCTCTATTATCCCTGCCAACTCTGCCTTACGGATAATGATGAGGCGGTTATTGCTGATCGTGACAACAACCGGGTTCAGATTTACCGGATGGCGAGGTAGGGCGGGTGGCCCTCTAACCGTGAACTCTGGCCGGACAAATCAGCTGTGGACGCCAGCAGGACGCGGTATCCTGCGCAATCCCAACCTGAGTCAACCATGATGCCTATTTCTGCCAGAAGAAAAACAGCGCTTTTTGCTCTTGTTGCCTGCCTGCTTCTGGCCGCGCTTCCGGCCAGAGCGTTTCATAACGGTGGGAGCGCGCTCTGCGAAGGCTGTCATACCATGCACAATCAGTCTGGTGGCACGGCCAATCCCTATCTGCTCCAGGCGGCCGGTTTCAGTACGATCTGTCTCAACTGTCATGAGGGCACCACTATTTCGAGCTACCGGGTGTCCACGGCCGGTTCGGCGCTCGTGGTCGGGCTGCCCCCGCAGATGATGACTCCCGGCGGTGATTTTGCCTGGCTGAAGAAGAGCTATTCCTGGCTGTATGGCACCATTCAGAATGAACATGGTGATCGTCATGGTCACAACATCATCTCCTCTGAATTCGGCTATCAGGTGGATAACCTCAACAGCACGGCGCCGGGCGGTACCTATCCGGCCAACAGTCTGCACTGCATCAGTTGTCACGATCCCCACGGTCTGTATCGGGTGCGCTTTGACAGCACTGTTGGCATCAGCGGCGGCGCGATTCAATCATCAGGCTCCTACAGCGACAACGGCATTGCCGCCAATCCCTCCCAGGCAGGCAGGGCGGTCGGCGTCTATCGGCTGCTGGCCGGGACTGGCTATAAGCCGCCGCCCTTGGTTTCGGCGCCGGTTTTCAACTATGACCCGCCGGCAGCCATGTCGCCTACGGATTACAACCGCAGCGAAACTGTAACCCAGACCAGGGTTGCCTATGGGAACGGGGTCGCCTCCTGGTGTGTCAACTGCCACGGCTCCATTACCGGTCATGTTGGCACCCGTTTTACCCATCCGGTGGAAGGGACGCTCGGCAGCGTGATCGCCACTCGTTATAATGCCTACCTCAAGACCGGCGACCTTTCCGGGACAGGCACCGCTGCCTTCCTGTCCTTATTGCCGTTTGAGTCTTATCTGGGGAACAGCGCGGCTGATCGTAACGCCCTGGCCGCCATGGCTCGTTCCAACGATGCTAATCTGGCTGGCCCCACCAGTCAGGATCGGGTTGGCTGCCTTACCTGCCATCGGGCGCACGCCTCGGGCTGGCGCTACGCCCTGCGCTGGAACAACGAATCTTCTCTGCTGACCTATAACGGCAACTACCCCGGCAACAACAATGGGGCGCCGCCTGAATACCACATGGGCCGCAGCGAGAGCGAAACCAGGCGGGCCTATTACGACAGGCTGCCCGAACGCTTCGCCGTTAATCAGAACAAGTTGTGCGAGAAGTGTCATGTTTGATTGGGCAGGAGGCTGAGGGCTGAAGGCTGAGGGCTGAGGGGCAGGAGGCTGAGGGCTGAGGGCTGAAGGCATAGTGCTGAGTGATCGGAATTCAATAAGTCCACCTTGTCCACACTGTCCACCCCGTCCACAAAAGATTTAAGGTTGAGATAAAGATCGACAATGGAGGAGATAGTGGACAGCGAAGAAAATAAGACGGCAAGGGGCAGCGAGGATGCGCCAGGGTATCTCCCTTCACTGGCGCTTTTCTTTTCTTCCCCCTTGGCCGCAGTCCTTTTGCTTCTTGTTGCCGGTTTTCTCGCTTATGCCAACTCCTTCGGGGGGCCTTTTCTTTTCAGTGATATTCACTCTATCCCTGAGAATCCGACGATCAGGAGCCTGGAAAATTTTTACGCCAACAGCTCCGGATACGATTTCAATCCTCGTCGCGTTATCGGCTATCTGACTCTTGCCCTTAATTACCATTTCGGCGGGCTTGAGGTTGTCGGTTACCATCTCTTCAATCTGGCTGTTCATCTCGCGAACTCCCTGCTGGTCTATGCCGTGGTGCTTCTTACCTTTCGCACCCCGCATCTGCGCGAAAGCAGGCTGGCTCCGCAGTCCTGGCTGACGGCTCTGTTGACGGCCCTGATTTTTCTGGTTCATCCGGTGCAGACCATGGCGGTCACTTTTGTCGTGCAACGGTTGACCTCTCTGGCCGCTCTGTTTTCCTTGCTGGCGCTGGTGCTGTATGTTTTGGGGAGGCTGAAGGCTGAAGGTGGAAGACTGAAGGCAGGGGGCGGGAAAGTTTCTGTGCTTCTGCTTGCCGGTTCGGTTCTCTCGGCGATTCTGGCCATGAAGACCAAGGAGATCGCCTTTACCCTGCCTCTGGCCATTGCCCTGTATGAGCTGTTTTTTTTCCAGGGGGCCTGGAAACAGCGAATCCTCTCCCTGTTCCCCCTGCTCATGACCCTGCCCATTGTCCCCTTGAGTATTCTTGCCTCGTCCGATGGCCTGGTTGGTCAGGTAAGGGTTCAGAGCGAAATGGCGCGGCTGGACTATCTTTTTACTGAGTTCAGGGTGATTGTCACCTACCTGCGCTTGCTGGTTTTTCCTGTCAATCAGAACCTGGACTACGATTATCCCCTTTTCACCAGCTTTTTCACCCCGCCGGTCTTTCTCTCCTTTCTCTTGCTGGCCTCTCTTGTTGCCTTGGCTGTTTATCTGTACGTTCGTTCTGTCAAGCCTCAACTCTTAGTGGACAGTGTGGACGGGGTGGACGGGGTGGACGACTTACTGAGTTCCGATCACTCAGCCCTCAGCTCTCAGCCTTTAATAGAGCTACGCCTGATCTCCTTCGGCATCCTCTGGTTTTTTCTGGCCCTCTCAGTTGAATCTAGCCTTATCCCCATCGTGGATGTGATCTTTGAGTACCGGCTCTATCTTCCCTCGGTGGGCGCCATCATGGCTGCGGCTGTGGCCTTTGTTCTGCTGTTGCACAGGATCCGCAATCAGACCTTGGCCAGGGTCTTGCTGGCAGGGGTGGCGGTGGTTGTCCTGATTCTGGGCTCGGCGACCTGGAAGCGGAATATCATCTGGCAGAGTGAGCTTAATATGTGGCAGGATGTGGTGGCCAAATCACCCAACAAGGCCCGGCCCCAGATCAATCTGGGCGCTTCCCTGGGGAAACTGGGCAGAATGGAAGAGGCTGTGGCGGTTCTTACTACTGCCGTGCGGCTTGACCCGGCCAACCCGGATCCTTATGTCAACCTTGGGGCGGCGCTGGCCTCGCTGGGCAGGCTGGAGGAAGCCATTGCCGTGCTCTCCCGGGCAGTGGCGTTGAAGCCTGATAATGTCGAGGCCCGTAATAACCTGGGCCTTGCCCTGACCCTTACTGGTCGATATGAGGAGGCCATTCCCATCCTTGCCGAGGCGGTGCGCCTGGAGCCTGATTTTGAGCGGGCCTGGTACAACCTGGGGCAGGCCTCTCTTTTGGCTGGTCGCAACAACGATGCCATTGTCGCCCTGCAGCGGGCCGTGGCGATTTCCCCTGATTACGGCAACGCCCTGGTCCGGCTTGCTGAGGCCTTGAACCGGGAAAGGCGCTATCCGGAAAGCCTGGCTCTGCTCTCCCCTCGTCTTCCCGCGCTTGCCAATCGGCCCGATGCCCGCAGGGCCTTTGCTCTGGCGGCGCACTGCCTAGGAGACAGCGCCATGGCCAGGCGGGAACTCGCAGCCCTGCAGCAGCTTGATTTGCAGCAGGCCCGGCAGCTCGCGGATTTCATGAGTCGGCCCTGCGATAAATGATGAAGCGGAGTCATGTCCGTAGGGAAAAACGGCTATGAAATCACGGCATCCCTTGCATGACCGAGCAGGTAAACTTCGCAATAATCTTACTGATGCGGAACGTTGTCTCTGGCAGCATTTACGGAACAGCCAGATTGAAGGCGTGAAATTCCGTCGTCAGCAACCGATTGAAATGTATATCGTTGACTTCGTCTCTTTTGACAAACGGATCGTTATAGAGCTTGACGAAGGGCAACATGCGGAGGCAGAGCGCAGAGATCAACAACGTGATGCCTGTCTTGCCATGAATGGATTTAGCGTCTTGAGATTTTGGAATAACGAAGTTTTTGAGAACTTGACTGGGGTGCTTGAGATTATCAGGCAGAGGTGTCTTTGAGGTAATTCTCTACCCCCACCCCCAGCCCCCTCCCGCGAGGGGAGGGGTATCCCCTTATCGTTTGAGTGTATCCGTTAATTAACTTGACTCTCGAGAGGGGATTTTTCCAAGCAATAGTAATAATCTTACCGGCCTCAACTGAGATTGACCGGTATAGGCCCCCCCCTCCCTTGACGGGAGGGGGATGGGGGGTGGGTGAAGGTCCAGCATAGCATGGTCATCTCTGCCGATTTTCCTCACCCTATCTTCCCTGCCAAGGGAATTTTTCCTGTCGAAGGAATCGTGCATGCTACGCAGTCTGAAAAGAAAACAGGCAAAAAAGAAAACCGGCCTTGGCCAAAAAACCATTCGGTCTGCCTCACAAAACCTCCCCCTCGCTCAGGCTTATCAGCTGGCCCTGAAACATTTTGCCGCAGGACAGTTATTGGTGGCGGAGGATATCTGCCGTCGGATAGTTTCTCTGGATCCTGGCCAGGCGGAAACCTATTGTCTTTCTGCGGTTGTCGCCAGACTGCTGGGCAAGGAGGATGAGGGGCTGGCGCTGATCAAAAAAGCTATCCTGGCGGATCCGGCCCTGGCAGAGGCCCATTACAACCTGGGCATTATCCTCGTCATGCGGGGCCTGATCGAAGAGGCGCTGGCCAGTTTCGCTCAGGCCCTGGCCCTTAAACCTGACTACGCAGAGGCTTACAGCAACAAGCTGCTGGTCTCCCATTACCTGCCTTCAGCTGCACCCGCAGAAATAAAGGCCGAACATCTTGGCTTCGCGGCGCGGTTCGAGGCGCCCCTGAAGCCCTTGTGGCTGGCCCATGCCAACGCCCGCTATCCGGAAAGGAGATTGAAGATCGGCTATCTTTCCCCGGATTTCTGCCAGCACTCCGTGGCCTTTTTTATCGAGCCGATTCTTGCCCATCACGACCGAGCCCAGGTTGAAATTTTCTGTTATTACAACCATACCTTTCAGGATGCGGTTACCCGGCGGATCATGGACTCTGTCGATCATTTCCTGCCCTGTCGGGAGATGCCCGATGACCAGCTGGCCGCCAGAATCCGTGCCGATGGGATTGACATTCTCGTCGATCTGGCTGGACATTTCAGCGACAACCGCCTCCCCATGCTGGCCAGAAAACCCGCCCCGATTCAGGTGACCTGGATAGGCTATCCGAATACCACCGGGCTTACCGCCATCGACTACCGGCTGACCGATGCGCAGGCCGACCCGGAAGGAAAAACGGAACAGTGGCATAGTGAAACCCTGGTGCGTTTGCCGGGCTGCTTTCTCTGTTATGCCCCTCCGGATAATAGTCCTGATGTTTCAGCGTTGCCAGCCGGGAAAGCGGGGCGGATTACCTTTGCCTCTTTCAACAACCTGACCAAGATCAATGCGCAGGTGGTGCGGGTCTGGGCGGAGATTCTGCACCGGCTGCCCACGGCCCGCCTGCTGATCAAGGGCTCGATCGCCATCGACCAAAACCTGCAAGAACGCGTCCTGCAAATGTTTGCCGAACAGGGCCTCGCCCGGGATCGGCTTGCGCTGGCCCAGAGAACGGCTTCGTTTAGTGAACACCTGGAGCTGTACGGGGAGGTGGACATAGCCCTGGATACCTTCCCCTACAATGGCGCCACCACTACCTGCGAAGCCTTATGGATGGGGGTGCCGGTCGTGGCCCTGGCCGGAGAAGCGCATGCCGGAAGAGTTGGCGTTAGCCTGTTGTCGGCGGCGGGCCTTGGGGAAATGATTGCCGCCGACGAGGAGGAATATCTCCGGATTGCCGTGCAACTGGCCACAGATCAGCTTAGGCTTGCGGAACTGCGGAAAACCATGCGCGCCAGGCTGCGCAACTCGCCGCTGACCGAGGCCAGGGGCTTCACCCGCACGCTGGAAAAGGAATACCGCGCCATGTGGCGGAGATTCTGTGAGCAGAATCCTGGTGGTGCGGCCGCAAAGATCGCTTCTGAGTTGGGTGGTTAAGATGAAGATGAATCAAGCCTGGGTCAGATTCCTGCCACGGCCTTTCAGGGTGCAGCTTGAGGGTCGCGCTTATTTGCAGAACGTGGTAGCCAACACGGGTTGGCAGTTCGCTGACAATCTCGTGCGCCTGGGGGGCGGTCTTGTGGTTGGGGTCTGGCTGGCCCGTTATCTGGGGCCGGAACAGTTCGGGCTGCTCAGCTACGCTCTGGCCCTTGTCGCTCTGTTTTCTGCGGTTGCCGCCCTTGGCTTGGACGATATCGTTGTTCGCAACATGGTCCGCGATCCTGTCTGCCGGGAGGAAACTCTGGGCACTGCCTTTTATTTGAAACTGTTGGGCGGTTTGCTGGCTTTTTTGGGGGCGATGGCCGCGATTTTTCTGCTCCGCCCCCAAGACAGCCTCAGTCTCTGGCTGGTGGGGATCATTGCCGCAGGCTTTATTTTTCAATCCTTTAATGTCATCGAATTCTGGTTTAACTCCCAGGTTCAGGCCCGTTATGTGGTTATCGCCCGGGATGGAGCCTTTCTTCTCTCCTGTGGCATCAAGATAGGCTTGATCCTGACAGGGGCTCCCCTGGTTGCCTTTGCCTGGGTTGCCCTGGTGGAAATAGCGATGGGCGCCATGGGGCTGGTCATCGTTTACAGAAGGAAGGGCAACCGGCTAAAGGCCTGGCGGGGGAGAATAGATCGGGCCAGGGAAATGCTGCGCGACAGCTGGCCCCTGATTCTTTCGAATATCGCCACTGTTGTCTACCTTCGTATCGACCAGATCATGCTTGGACAAATGGTCGGCAGCCACGAGGTGGGCGTCTATTCCGTAGCGGTGCGACTGGCCGAGGTCGGGATTTTTATCCCGGGAGTTATTTACTGGTCTGTGTTTCCTGCCATAGTGGAAGCCAAGGCGGTTAATGAGGAGCTGTTCTACGAACGGCTGCAAAAGCTGTACAACCTGATCGTTCTGGCTGCCTACGCGGTGGCCGTTCCTGTGACCTTTCTTTCCGACTGGTTGGTCGGCGTCATCTTTGGCGAGGTTTATGCGCGGGCCGGCCTCATGCTGGCCCTGCTCATCTGGGCCAATCTTTTCACCAGCCTTGAAATAGCCAGGAGTTCCTTTCTCACCAGTATGAACTGGACCAGGCTTCATTTTGTGACCTTGATCCTGGGCGGGGTGTTGAATATCGGCCTCAATTATCTGCTGATCCCTCTCTACGGCGGGATGGGCGCGGTTGTCGCGACCCTGATTTCTTACTGGTTTGCCGCCCATGGCACCTGTTTCCTGTTCAAGCCCCTGTTCAGAACCGGGTTGATGTTGACCAGAGCCATGCTCTACCCGAAGGTCTGGTAAAGGAAAAATATTTTCTGCAATAAGAAAAAATTATCCGCGAGGTTCTTTTTTATGTTGAAATTTTCCAATGCTTTGAAGAAATACGAATCACATTTTTTTAGTCAGTTGGCGGCTAATTGGCTGCCGTACCCGATTGCCCTTCACATTGAGCCGATCAACGTCTGCCAGCTCAGATGCCCTCTATGTCCGACCGGGTTGCGCAAGCTGAATTACGCGCCGCAGAGCATGTCTTTTGAGACCTTTCAGGCAATTCTTGCAAAGCTACCATTCGTTAAAATTATAGGACTTTACCGAGCAGGTGAACCATTTCTTAATCCAGACCTGCAGAGAATGATTCGGTTTGCCAGCGCCAAGGATATTTATGTTTTTATCAGCAGCAACTTCAGTTTTGCCAAGCCGGACGAGTTTTTCGATGACTTGGTCGCCTCCGGTCTGAACCGCTTGATTATCTCCCTCGATGGCACTTGTGAAGAAACGTATGCAACCTACCGGGTCGACGGCAATTTTGAACTTGTGCTGGATAATATGAAGAAAATGGTGGCCGCTAAAAAGCGAGTTCACAGTAAAACGCCGGAGATAATATGGCAGTTTCTTGTTAACCGTTTTAACGAAGATGAGATCGACACGGCCAAGGCTATGGCCATTAATCTTGGGGTCACTCTGGATTTGAAACTCATGGACGTGTCAGATAATCTTGTGGATGTGGAACTGGATACAACTCTGGAACAGCGGAAGGCGCATTGGCTTGGCAGAAATCAGAAATACATCTGCGAACGATACAAGAATGAGATTCATTATCCAGTTTTTAAGGGGATATGTGCCGAACTTTTCACCGATCTTGTGGTTACCGTTGATGGCAAGGTGCTTCCTTGTTGCGGGACGTGGGACAAGAACAGTACTTTCGGTGATCTTCTTACCCAGTCTTTTCATGATATCTGGTTCGGCCAGCAATATGTTAATTCACGTTTGAAATTTTTCAAGAAGGATTTTTATCCCGAGGTGACGACAACCTGTTTTCGCTGTCTTAATTTCGGGACGGATCCGTCATGGAAGGATAAGCTTCGTTTGCTGGGAGTTATCCTGCAAAAAAGAATTTTAATGCCAATGTATGTGTTGCTTCAATCTTACAAGGGGCGATAATTTTGGCACCGAAATTTCTTTCCGCGAAACCCCTGTTCTGTTGAAAGCCGTATATCTGAGTTAGCTATCCTGTCTGGAAAAATTTAATCGACGGTTTAAAACGATGCAGACCATTAAAACCGACATCCTCATCATCGGCGCTGGGATCATGGGCATGGCCCTGGCCCGTGAACTGCTGGCCCGCAACCCTGCTCTTTCTCTGGTGCTCATCGACAAGGAAGAGGATGTGGCCCGGCATGGCAGCGGGCGTAACAGCGGGGTGCTGCATGCCGGTTTTTATTATACGGCGGATTCCCTCAAGGCCCGGTTTACCAGGGAGGGGAACCAGGCCATGCGGACTTTTTGCCGGGAGAACAATCTGCTGGTGAACGAATGCGGCAAGGTGGTGGTGGCCACCCGGGAAGAGGAGTTGGAGGCGCTGTTTGAACTGGAGCGGCGCGGGCGGTGCAACGGGGTGGAGGTGACGCTTGTCGACGAACAGGAGCTTGCCGAAATCGAACCCAATGCCAGAACCGTGCAGAAAGCCCTCCACTCTCCGACCACGGCCAGCGTTGATCCGATTCAGGTCTGTAGCTGCCTTCGGGATCTGCTCCGGCGGCAAGGCGCGGTTTTTTATTTCAAAGAAGGATATCGGAGCAGAAAGGGCGACCATGCGGTGGAGACCTCCGGCGCCCTGGTGATCGAGTTCGGCAGGCTGATCAACGCCGCCGGTCTCTATGCCGACCGGATCGCCAGGGACTTCGGCCTGGGGATGCAGTACCGGATCATGCCCTTCAAGGGGGTCTATCTGGAATGTTCGGGCCAGATCCCGCCGGTGCGAACCAATGTCTATCCGGTGCCTAATCTTCGCAACCCTTTTCTTGGCGTTCACTTCACCCTCACCGGCAAGGGCCTGGTCAAGATCGGGCCGACCGCCATTCCAGCCCTGTGGCGGGAAAATTACCAGGGGCTGGAAGGTTTTCGGCTGGACGAGTTTGTAGAGATTGTCGGCCAGGAGGCGCGGCTCTTCTGGGCCGACTCCTTCGGTTTTCGCGCCCTGGCTCTGGAGGAGATGAAAAAGTTTCGCCAGAGCTTTTTGATCGCTTCGGCGGCCCGACTGGTGCGGCATCTGGAGCCGGAACAGTTCCGGCACTGGACCAGGCCTGGCATCCGGGCCCAGTTGCTGGACGTGGCCAAGATGAGTCTGGTTCAGGATTTCCTGGTCGAAGCGGATCAAAACTCAGTGCATGTTCTTAATGCGGTAAGTCCGGCTTTTACCTGTGCCTTTCCTTTTGCCGCCTGGATTGTTGAGGAGTATGGATTGGGGGTAAAGCAGGCTGAAGGTAAAGCAGGCTGAGGGCTGAAGGCTGAAGGCTGAGGGTAAAGCAGGCTGAAGGCTGAGTGATCGGGACTCAGTAAGTCCACTCCGTCCACCCCGTCCACCCTGTCCACAAAAGCAAAAGGGCTGAGGGCTGACCGTTGAAGAAAGAACCAGATTGTCATTTTTATGAAATGGAAGTATGGATTAAATAAAATAACAGATTGAGATTGCTATGAAAAAATGCCTGATTTGTCAAACCCCAATAGAGCCGTTTATTGATTTCGGCAATATGCCCCTAGGTAACGGTTTTCTGCTGCCCCAGGAGTTTGCCGAAGAGTATCGTTTTCCCATGCGGGTTGGTTTCTGCCCGGTCTGCACCATGGTGCAGCTTCTTGAGCAGCCTGACCGGGAGCGGATGTTTCACGAAAACTACGCCTTTTTTTCCGGCACCTCCCGCTACATGGCCCTTCATTTCAAGGCCTTTGCCGAGCATGTCATGGCCGATTATCTTCCCGGTTCTGATCCCTTTGTGGTGGAGATGGGCAGCAACGACGGGATCATGCTGCAGAATTTCGCCGGAGCTAGGATCAGACATCTGGGGATCGAGCCGTCCAGGAACGTGGCTCAGGTGGCAATGGATAAGGGAATCAACACTGTGACCCGGTTTTTTGAGGCGGCGCTGGCCCGGCGCATCGTGGCCGATTATGGCCAGGCCGATGCCTTTCTTGCCGCCAACGTCATGTGTCATATCCCCTATATTCATGCCATTGTGGAAGGAATTAAAATCCTGCTCAAACCCACGGGTGTGGTGCTGTTTGAGGATCCCTACCTGGGGGAGGTGCTGGAAAAGACCTCCTATGACCAGATTTATGACGAGCACACCTTCCTTTTTTCGGTGACCTCGGTTCGGTATCTGTTTGAAAAATACGGCATGGAAATTATCGATGTGGAGCCTCAGACCACCCATGGCGGTTCCATGCGTTACGTTATCGCCTTCAAGGGAGCCAGGTCGGTTTCCCCCAGGGTGGATAGGCAGATAGAAAAGGAGCGGTCTCTGGGTCTGGGCCAGCCGGA
>MGTC01000035.1:33364-65008 GCA_001799255.1 Deltaproteobacteria bacterium RIFOXYD12_FULL_55_16 | reverse complement strand
GCAGAGCTGCGAACGCTCCCGGGATCAGCTTCTGGCTCTGCTGACCGAGCTGAAGGCGCAGGGCAAACGGGTGGTTGGCTACGGCGCAACCTCGAAGAGCACTACCATCACCAACTACTGCGGACTCACCCCCGAACTGGTGGAGTTTATCAGCGATACCACTCCTGGCAAACAGGGGAAATTCAGCCCAGGGGCGCACATTCCGGTACAGCCCTATGAGGATTTCGTGCGGGACTATCCTGATTACGCCCTGCTTTTTGCCTGGAACCACGCGCAGGAGATCATGGATAAGGAGGAGGCCTTCCGGGCGGCGGGCGGCAGGTGGATTGTCTATGTGCCGGAGGTGGGGGTGATATGAGGATTGGAGGCTGAAGGCTGAGGGTAGAAGGCTGAAGGCAGAGGGCTGAGGGCTGAGGGCTGATTGATCGGAACTCAGTAAGTTGTCCACCCCGTCCACCCCCGTCCACCCTGTCTACTGAAGGCTGAGGGCAGAGGGCTGAAGGAAAAGACAGGGAGCGAAAAGGGGCGGATTTGAATATGTCGGAATATTTACAGGAACTAGATTTTCTTATGATTTACTCTTCCGCCTTCAGTCTCCAATCTTCAGCCTGCTTCTCCTTCGATATTGACCTCGGCGGGGCCTGTAACCTCCGCTGTCCCTCCTGCCCCCAGGGTAATGTCAAGGACTATCGCCTTCCTCATGGCTTTATGGCCCCGGAGCTGCTGGCGCGGATTGTCGCCAAGGCCGTGGCCGAGTGCGAGGTGGCGCAGATCAATCTCTTTAACTGGACCGAGCCCTTACTTCATCCTCAGCTGCCGGAGTTGATTCGTATTGTGCAGAAGGCTGGGATTCCGTGCTATCTGAGTTCCAATCTGAACATTCTCCCGAATGCCGACGCCATCATGGCGGCAAATCCGGCAAGTTTCAAGATCTCGATCTCAGGCTTCAGTCAGGAGATGTATGGCCGAACACATCGGGGCGGGAATGTCGCCAGGGTAAAAGCGCACATGGTTGAGCTGGCGGAGGCCAGGAAGCGGAACAAGGCCACCACCCGTATTTTTGTAAATTATCACCGGTACCGGCATAATCTGAAAGAGGAACCGCTGCTGCGCGAGTTTGCCGCAGGCCTTGGTTTTGATTTTGAGCCGGCCTGGGCGCTCATGCTGCCGCTTGAGAAAATTCTGGGGTTCATGGAGGGCGATGATCCAGGCCTTTCGTTGACAGAGGAGGATCAGGCTCTGATCGGCTGCCTGGCGGTGCCGTTGCAGGAGGCGCTGGCCGCTTCGCAAAAGCATGGGGCCAGTCCCTGTCGCTTGCGGCAGGCGCAGATCAGTTTAGATTTTCAGGGCCAAGTTACCCTCTGCTGCGGGGTTTTTGACGCCAGGGAGCATACCCTGGGAAATTATCTCGACATGCCGGTGGCTGAAATCCAGGCCATCAGGCAGAGCCACCCCAGGTGTGCGAGCTGCATGCGTCAGGGCGGCCATGTTTATCTGACTTATGGTTATCCCGAAATAGACGAGCTGGCTCTGGCGAATATCGCTCCAGAGGATGGCGAACTTCTGGATCTGCCCCGTGAGATCGCCCGAAAACGGCGGCAGCAGCGCCTGGCGAAACTGTACGCGCGGTTCTTTGCCCGGTTTCTTTCCGCTGGCCAGAAAGCAGTACTGGCGAGTTGGTTTCTTCGTTTGCAGGGTTTTTCCCGCCCGGGGCGGAGGGTGAAATTAGACAAAGGTGAGCGGCCATGATCAGCGGCATTGTCTTTAAGGAGTTGACCACCCATACTGATGAACGTGGGTTTTTCCGCGAAATCATCCGGGGCGGCGACGATTTTTTCGCCGAGGGGTTCGGGCAGTGGAGCCATTCCCTGATGTTTGCCAACGTGATCAAGGCCTGGCATTTTCATCATCTGCAGACTGACTGGTGGTATGTGGTGAGCGGGGTGCTGCGGGTGGGCCTGTGTGACCTGAGGCCTGATTCCCCCACCTTCAAGCAGACTATGGATTTTCTCCTGGGGGAATATCAGCCGGCGCGGGCTTTGAAGATCCCGCCCGGCATCGCCCATGGCTGCAAGACCGTGCAGGGGCCGGTGAATCTGCTCTATATGACCTCTCATGTCTATGATCCAACAGACGAGATCCGCATCGCCCATGATGACCCGGAGATCGGCTTTGACTGGCTGAGGGGGCCGGAGATTAGGTAGGTGAGAAGCAGGCTGAGGGAAAAGCAGGCTGAAGGTAAAGCAGGCTGAAGGTAAAGCAGGCTGAAGGCTGAGGGCTGAAGACTGAGGGTAAAGCAGGCTGAAGGCTGAAGGAAAACAGGCTGAAGGCTGAAGACTGAGGGTAAAGCAGGCTGAAGGTAAAGCAGGCTGAAGACTGAAGGAGAAACAGGCCAGAGGCTATATAGGCTGGAGGGGTGGACGAAAGTTTTGCAGGTTGCTGTTACTTCAGCCCTCAGCCTTCAGCCTTCAGCCTTTTCAGTTCAGCCCTCAGCCTTCAGCCTAAAACCATAAAATGGTTTTTTCCCATGCGCGATCATACAAAGCTTAGAGCATTTTTATTGGCAGATGAGGTGGCTCTGTTAATTTATCAAATAACTGCGGGTTTTCCGAAGGAAGAGTTGTATGGCCTTACCTCTCAGATGCGGCGTGCAGCTGTTTCGGTGCCTTCAAATATCGTTGAAGGCTGTGCTCGTGAAAGTCAGGCGGATTATGCGAGATTTCTTACCATTGCTTTTGGATCACTGAGGGAATTGCGCTATCAACTGAGTTTAGCCAAGCGATTGGAGTTTTTCATTGGCCGTGATTCTTCGCTGATTGATCAGAAAATCATCGAAGCTGAAAAGGTGTTAAACGCTCTGATCACAAAAATGCGTGAGAATTAAAGTGATTCAACCTTCAACCCTCAGCCCTCGGCCTTCAGCCCTCAGCCCTCAGCCTTCAGCCTTCAGCCTTCAGCCTGAACACCTGTCTTTTACCGGACGAACCATTCTGATTACCGGCGGGGCAGGGTATCTGGCCTCGGGGCTTGTGGCCCTGCTCAAGGATATTGACTGCCGCATCATCCGCTTGCACCGGCCTGGATCCTGCCCGCCTCCGGTGCGCGGGGCGGCGAGGATCAGGGAGGTGGCGGGGGATATCTGTGATCCGGCAGTGTGGGAACACAGCCTTGCCGGGGTGGATTATCTTTTTCATTTCGCGGCCCAGACCAGCACCTATGCGGCCAATGCCGATCCGCTGGCCGACCAGACCGTCAATGTCCTGCCCATGCTGCACCTGTTGGAGGCTTGCCGCCGACAGGGGAGGGGGCCTGTGGTTTGTTTTGCCAGCACGGTGACGGTTGTCGGTATTCCGGAGCGTCTGCCGGTGGCTGAGAGCCATCCCGATCATCCGCTGACCATCTATGATCTCCATAAGTTGATGGCCGAGCAGTATCTGCGCTGGTACGCGGAGCAGGGAATCGTGCAAGGCGTCACCCTGCGGCTTGCCAATGTTTATGGGCCGGGGCCGCGCAGCAGTCTGGCTGACAGGGGGATCCTCAATCAGATGATCCGCCGGGCTCTGGCCGGTGAAGCACTGACCGTTTATGGGGCTGGCGATCAGGTGCGGGATTATGTGTATGTGGAGGATACGGCGCGGGCTTTTCTTGCCGCAGCTCTGCACAGCGAGGCCTTGAATGGAAAATATTTTGTCATCGGCACGGGTTTTGGGCATACTATTGCCGAGGCCATGAGTCTGGTTGCCGAACGGGCTGCCGCCAGAACCGGAATTTTGGTTCCGGTGCAACATGTGGCGCCGCCCGGGGGTCTTTCCCCTATTGAACAGCGTCATTTTGTCGCCGACTCCGCCCGGTTTTCCGGGGCAACCGGCTGGCAGGCCCGGTATACGCTTGCCCAGGGCATTGATCTCACGCTGGAGGCTTTTTTATGAATATACTGATTATCGGTGGCGCCGGGTTTCTTGGCGCCAATCTTGTCCGTCGCTGTCTGGCCGAGCCTGATGTCCGGGTCACGGTCATGGATTCACTGGATCCGCACCTCCATGCCACAGTCCAGAACTTGCAGGAGGTTTGGCCCCGAATTCGCTTTATCCGGGGAGATATGCGGGATGAAACCCTGCTGGCGAAAATCGTCCAGGGTCAGGATGTCATTTTCAACTGCGCGGCCCAGACCTCCCACCCGCTCTCCATCCAGTATCCGTTGCTGGATGCGGAGATTAACTGTCTCGGCAACCTGAAGCTGCTGGAAAGCATCCGCCTCCTGAACAGCTCCGCCCGGGTCATCTACACCTCGAGCAGTACGGTTATCGGCAAGGCGCGGACAAAGGTGGTGGATGAGGAACATCCGGAGCATCCTCTGGAGATCTATTCGGCCAACAAGGGGGTGGCGGAAAAATATTACCGCATCTATCATACCCTGCATGATCTGCAGACCGTGGTTCTGCGGTTTGCCAACCTGTACGGGCCATATGGTAAAGGCTTTCAGGATTTTGGCTTCATCAACTACTTTATCCATCTGGCTCAAACCGATCAGGAGATCAAGCTTTTTGGCAGCGGCAGCCAGACCCGCAATGTTCTCTATGTCGAAGATGCGGTGGATCTCCTTTGGCATGCCGCTCAAGAACCGCGTCTGATAGGGGAAAGCCTTTTTGCCACCAGCGAAGAGCACCGGAGTGTCTGCGAAATCGCCGAGACAATAGTCCGGGTTTTTCAATCCGGCAAAGTAACCCATATTGACTGGCCCGAAGAGCGCAAGCGCATTGAGGTGGACCATGTGGTTTTTTCCTCTGGACGCATCCGCTCCCTCATCGACTGGAAACCGCGATATGATCTGGAATCAGGGCTTAGGCGGACCAGGGAGGTTATGGGGAACAGCAGGCTGAAGGCTGAAGGCTGAGGGCTGAGAACAGAGAACAGAGAACAGCAGGCTGAAGGCTGAGGGCTGAGGGCTGAGAACAGCGAACAGTGAACAGTGAACGGCAAATTGAGAACCGCAGGCTGAAGGCTGAAGACTGAGAACCACAAACTGAGAACAGTAGATTGAGAAATGAAGGAACGAATGTTTTATGCTGTGCCTTCAGTCCTCAGCCCTCAGCCTTCAGCCTGCTGTTTTCAGCCTTCAGCCCTCAGCCTAATTTCTAACATCAAGGAGATATTCATGAAAATCGTAGTTACCGGCGCCCTGGGGCATATTGGTTCCCGTCTGATCCGGGCTTTGCCCGATTCTTTTCCCGCAGCTGAGATCGTTTTGCTGGATGATCTTTCCACCCAGCGCTACTGCTCGCTTTTCAATCTACCGGCTCAAGGGGACTACCGTTTTCTTGAGGCGGATGTAATGACCGCCGACCTGGACGCCCTTTTCAGCGGCGCCGACGTGGTAGTGCATCTGGCCGCGATCACCAACGCGGCCGGGAGCTTTGAGATCGCCGACCAGGTGGAGAAGGTCAACTTCAATGGCACGGAACTTGTTGCTCGGGCCTGTCTCCGCACCGGCGCGGCCCTGATGTTTTTTTCTTCCACCAGCGTGTATGGCACTCAGGCCGAGGTGGTGGATGAGGATTGCGGCCTTGATGAGTTGAAGCCGCAAAGCCCCTATGCCGACTCCAAGCTGCGTTCGGAAGAGATGCTCAAGATTATGGGCAGGGAGCAGGGCCTGCGCTTCATCTCCTGCCGCTTCGGCACCATTTTCGGAGTGTCGCCGGGCATGCGTTTTCATACGGCGGTGAACAAGTTCGCCTGGCAGGCCTGCATGGGTATCCCGCTCACGGTTTGGACCACGGCCCTTGACCAGAAGCGGCCCTATCTGGATGTGGAGGACGGAATCCGGGCCATCCGCTTTATCATCGAACGCGATCTCTTTGACGGCCAGATCTACAATATCCTGACCGCCAATGCCACGGTGCGGCAGATCGTGGACACCATTCGGGAGTTTGTTCCGGATCTTGAGGTCAGCCTGGTGGATGCCAGGATCATGAACCAGCTTTCCTACACGGTGTCCGAGGCGAAGTTCTCCCGCCTGGGTTTTCAGGCCACAGGCAGCCTGCGCCAGCAACTCGGCGATACCGTGGCCATGCTGCGCGGGGTGCGGCGTTGGTAACAGAGGCCCAGGTGGGCAGGCCCTTTGTCAGTATCGGCGTCACCACCTACAACCGCCATAACCTGCTGCGCCGGACTCTTGAATCTATCCTTGCCCAGACCTTTGCCGATTTCGAGGTAATTGTGGGTAATGATTATACCGCTGAGGTGCTTACCAGCGAGATGCTTGGTCTCTCTGATCCTCGCATCCGCCTGGTCAATCATCCCCGCAACCTGCGGGAGGTGGGTAACATGAACGCCCTGCTCGCCATGGCCACGGGGCGTTACTTTACCTGGCTTTTTGACGATGATCTCTATGAGCCCGATTTTTTGCAGACTGCCCACGATTGCCTGGTGAAGGCCGGTTTTCCGCAGGCCTTTTTCTCCTCTTTCAGGATGCTGCTGCCAGGGGAAACTTTCCAGCCGCGCAGGATTGCCCCCGGGGAGATGATCGAGTTGACGGGCCGGGAATTTTTACGCAGGTATTCTCCCTGGCACCCGCAGGTAGTCTCAACCTGCGGACTGATTGACACGGCTGCGCTCAGAAATGTCGTGGGCGGGGTGGAAGAGTTGTGCGCTTCCGCCATTGGGGTTTATTGTGAGTATCTCTTCCTTGTCCGTTGTGCGCTGCTGGAAAAGATCGTGTATCTGGATGCCCCTTTCGTGCTTTTCTGCATGCATGCCGAGTCGTGGAGCGAG
Source organism: Deltaproteobacteria bacterium RIFOXYD12_FULL_55_16 (assembly GCA_001799255.1). Taxonomy (GTDB): domain Bacteria; phylum Desulfobacterota; class Desulfobulbia; order Desulfobulbales; family Desulfurivibrionaceae; genus Thiovibrio. The sequence goes on along the minus strand of MGTC01000035.1, from coordinate 58,237 downwards.
AACCCTTCTGAACTGGCCAAGTATCTTGAGGCGGGTAAGGAGCTTGTCAAAAGGAGCGGTGAGGTGCTGCGACATCCGGCTCTGGTCGCCGATTTCAAGGTGAATCTGCTGATGATCTGCAAACAGCATCTGATCACGGTCGCCCAGAGAATCGCCAGGGTTGAGGTCGTCCAGAGGGAGTTTGGCCTTAGCGCCCTCTGGCGCTCCTTGGCGCAATACCGGCAGGAGACCGGGCAGATTCGTCAAGCCTTCCGTGATCAGGGAGAAGGTGAAGGTTTCCGCGCCAGGCTTACTTTTGCAAAAATAGATTTTTTGGGTTACTACTCGATCGTGATGACTCTGGCCTCTGGTTTTTACCGCAAAAACGAGGCTTGCTGTTCTGAAAAATCCTGAGCCGGGCCACGATATGATCGATTACGAAAATCTCCGCAAGGTCAACGAGCCGTTCTTTGCCGGCTTCAAACAGGTCTTCAGCCAGACTCTGGAGAGCGGCTGGTACATCCTCGGTAAAAACGTGGAGCGTTTTGAGCAGGAGTTTGCCGACTATTGCGGCGTCGGCCACTGTGTCGGCGTGGCCTCGGGCCTTGATGCCCTGGTTCTTTCCCTGAAGGTCTATGAGTTTCCGGCGGGCAGCGAGGTGATTGTTCCGTCTAACACTTACATCGCTACCATTCTTGCCATTCTTCAGTGCGGTCTCAAGCCGGTGCTGGCTGAGCCTGATCTGCGCACCTGCAACATAGATCCGGAAAGAATCGAAGAACAGATAACCGGCAGAACCGTGGCGATCATGGTGGTGCATCTCTACGGCAAGATCTGTGCGATGGACAGGATCATGGAGATTGGCCAACGGCATGGGCTGAGGGTTTTTGAGGATTGCGCCCAGGCCCATGGCGCCCGTCTGCGGGAGACAAAAGCTGGGGCCTTTGGCGATTGCGCGGCCTTCAGCTTTTACCCCACCAAGAATCTGGGCGCCTTGGGCGACGCAGGCGCGGTGACCACCAATGACCGGGCCGTGGCGGCAAAAATCAGGATGCTGCGCAACTACGGTTCGATCAGGAAATATTACAATGAGATGGTGGGCATGAACTCCCGTCTGGACGAGATTCAGGCGGCCTTTCTCTCTCTCAAGCTGGCCGGACTCGATCGGATCAACGGACATAAACGCAAACTGGCGGGCCTGTATCAGCAAGGTTTGCGGGCTGATTTTGTCAAACCCCTCATCGAGGATGATTTTTTTGATGTGTATCATATCTACAATATCCGGCATCCCCGCCGGGATGAGTTGAAGGCGTATCTGGCTGAAAACAGCATTGGCACGGAAATCCATTATCCGGTGGCCCCGCATCGACAGAAGGCGTTGCACGGTATGTTCGAGGGCAAGGATTATCCGCTCGCGGATCAGATCCACGCCACTACTCTTAGCTTGCCTGTATCCGCCTGCCATTCGGAAGAGGATATTGTCAGGGTGATTGAGGTGATGAATCGTTTTGGAAAAGGGGAGGGAGGGGCAGGCTGAGGGCTGAAGGCTGAGGGCTGAGGGTTGAGTGTCGGAACTCAGTAAGTCCACCCCGTCCACCCCGTCCACACTGTCCACAAAAGGTTGAGGGCGGAACGGCTTGAGCCGAGGAGAAAAGAGACCGCTGCGAACAGGTCTTGGACAAAGAACAGATAAAGGAAGAGCAAAGCATGATTGACGAAAGACCGAAAAAAGCACTGATCGTTGGGGTTTCCGGACAAGACGGGGCCTATCTTGCCCAGTTTCTGCTCAGCAAGGGCTACGAAGTTTACGGCACTTCCCGTGATGCGCAGACATCGTCATTCCGCAACCTTCTGCGTCTGGGGATTCGGGACAGGGTGCAGGCCGAGTCGATGGCGCCGAACGACTTTCGCAGTGTGCTACAGACAATCGCCAAGGTTGAACCTGATGAGCTCTACAATCTGGCGGGGCAAAGCTCGGTGGGTCTTTCTTTCCAGCAGCCGGTGGAGACTCTTGAGAGCATCAGCATTGGAACCCTCAACTTCCTTGAGGTTATTCGCTTTCTTGAACGACCGATCAGATTTTACAACGCAGGTTCAAGTGAATGTTTTGGCGACACCGGTGGTGCCGCTGCTGATGAAATGACCCCGTTCAGGCCAAGGAGTCCGTATGCGGTGGCGAAAGCAGCGGCTTTCTGGGAGGTGGCCAATTACCGGGAAGCCTATGGACTCTTTGTCTGCTCGGGGATTCTTTTTAACCACGAATCTCCCCTGCGGCCAGAGCGCTTCGTGACCAGAAAGATCGTGGCCTCTGCCTGCAGGATTGCCGGAGGCAGTGAGGAAACGCTGTCTCTTGGAAACATCGCCATCGCTCGTGATTGGGGCTGGGCTCCGGAATATGTCGAAGCAATGTGGCTCATGTTGCAACAGGATCAGGCTGATGATTTCGTGATCGCCACTGGGCAGACGCATACCCTGGAGGAATTTACCGCAGCGGTCTTTTCCAGCCTCGGTCTCGATTGGCGCGAGCATGTCGTAACCAACGCCTCTCTGTTTCGCCCGACGGATATCACCGTCAACAGAGGCAATCCTGGCAAGGCCAGGGAAAAGCTGGGCTGGCTGGCGCGGCACAAGATGCCAGATGTGGTGAAGATGATGGTTGCCGAGCAGCAGAAAGGGGTTTGAGGTGTTTGTCGAAGGGCAGGGACATCCCGGGGAAGAGGCTCGTTCTCCGGCCCTGGGGCGGAAGAGGGATCCCACCGGAGAGTGCTCCGGGTGTGTCCAGAATAACAGAGTTCTGGCTATAAGGGCGATTGCACTGTGAAGATTCTCCTTGACATATCGACGTTGGGCATAGGGCATGTTCTGCCCCAGGCCCGGTCCGGCGTTTTCAGGGTGGCGGAACATACGGCCGTGGGCCTGCGCGAATCCGGGGAATGCGAGCTGCGCTTCAGCGCCAGCCAGGGATATCTTCTGGAATGCCTGGGCTATCTCCAGGCAACCCCGTTGTTCACGGAGTATCGGATGTATCCCCCATACAGGGCGCTGCCTCTCCTCGGTGCCCTGTTCAATCGGGCGCCCTTGGGTGCGGCCAAGTCGCATGTCCGCTTTGCGATTGCTATCCTGTTGCGCCGGTTGCTGGGAAGTAAGGTGTTCTTTGCGGCCGGTTCACCATCTGCCTCGGACCAGGCGGATATCTACCATTCCCCTCTGCATGCCATCCCGGAGTGGATTGATTACCGGAAATTGAAGGTGTTCCAGACCATTCACGACTTGATCCCGGTACTCTATCCCCAGTTTTTTCTCAAGTTCAGACCGGATCCGTCTCTTTTGAATGCCCTGGCCGCTCTCACTTTCGAGACGAACATCCTCTGCGTGTCCCAGTCGACCAAAAACGATCTGTGCAACCATATGCGGACCATTGATCCAGGCAAGGTCTCCGTTCTGCCCTTGGCCGCCTCGGAAGAATTTTATGAGTGCAGCGACAAGGCAGCGATGCTTTCCGTGCGACGGAAATACGGCATTCCCGCCGAGGCCGTTTATTTCCTCAGCGTGAGCACCCTGGAGCCGAGGAAGAATATTGCTCTCATCATTAAGAGTTTTGTCAGGATTTTGCAGGAAGAAAAGAGGACCGACCTCTATCTGGTACTCACCGGAGCCAAAGGCTGGAAATATGCGGAAATTTTTTCGGAACTTGCCAAGGCCGAGGAATTCCTGGGGAGGATCATCCTGACCGGCTATGTGCCGGATGAAAATCTCGCCCCCCTATACAGCGATGCGCTCGCCTTTGTTTATCCCTCCTTTTACGAAGGGTTCGGTCTCCCTCCCCTGGAGGCCATGCAGTGCGGCACTCCGGTCATTACCTCGGACACCTCCTCCCTGCCCGAGGTGGTCGGCGAGGCCGGAATCATGGTCAAGCCTACGGACGGGGATGCACTTTGCCAAGCCATGCTCAGTGTGTCCCGGGATGCGGAACTGAGGGACTCAATGAAGCGGAAGTCCATCGCCCGTGCCGGCTTGTTCAGCTGGCAGCGATACACGCAGGAACTTTTGGCCCTTTACAAAAAGGCCTTGTAGGCCTGATCCCGCCTCGGCGGGTGGGAGAGGCTTCGTCGCGTGACGCAGGTAAAACCCTCTCGGCTTTTTGCTGTTTCGCCGGAAAGAGGAAAAGGAGAAAGAGGTTCCTATCCATGAAGGTTTTATTCGATATAACGGTATTGGGGCTGGGGCATGTCATGCCCCGCGCCCGGACCGGCGTTTACAGGGTTGTCGAGCAGACGGCTCTCGGTCTGCTTGCCTCGGGCGAGTGCGAACTCGCTTTCAGTGCGAGCCAGGGCGATTTTCTGCAATGCCTGGAATATATTAAGGACACCCCCCTCCTTGCCGGATACCGGATACACCCGTTTCACAGCAGCCTTCCCCTGCTGAATAAGATACTCACCCGGATTCCCTGGGACAGGGGCAAGCCATATATCTATTGTGCCGTGGAAGCACTGCTGCAAAAAGGGCTGCGGCCCGAAATCGTCTTTACTGCGGAATCGCCGATGATGGCGGACCGGGATGAGATTTATCATTCTCCATATCATGCCATACCCGAATGGGTCGATTGCCGGAAGCAGAAGGTTTTTCAGACGGTCTATGATTTGATCCCGGTGCTGTATCCACAGTATTTTTTTAAGTTCCGGCATGCCTTTCAGTCGTTCCAAAAGGCTCTGGCTGCGCTTACATACGAGACAAATATTATCTGCATCTCCCAGTCGACCAGAAACGACCTGTGCAATTATGCGAAAACCATTGACCCCGGCAAGGTCTCGGTCATCCCCCTGGCCGCCTCAGGGAAATTTTACCAGTGCACCGATAGGCAGACGAAAACCTTGTTGCGGCTAAAGTACGGCATTCCTTCCGATGCCGCTTATTTCCTGAGCGTGAGCACCCTGGAGTCGAGGAAAAATATAGACCTTACCATTAAAAGCTTTGTCAGGATCTTGCAGGAAGAAAAAAGAAAGGATCTCTATCTGGTGCTGACCGGAGCCAAGGGCTGGAGATATGACCAGATTTTTTCGGCCATAGATAACGCCGATTATTTTCGGAATAAGATCATCCTGACCGGGTATGTGCCGGATGAAGACCTCGCCCCCCTGTACAGCGGGGCGCTTGCCTTTGTTTATCCTTCCTTTTATGAAGGGTTTGGTCTCCCCCCTCTCGAAGCGATGCAATGCGGCACCCCGGTTATTACCTCGAACACCTCGTCCCTGCCTGAGGTTGTCGGAGACGCCGGAATCATGTTGGCGCCCACAGACGCAGATGGACTTTGCCAGGCCATGCTCAGAGTTTATACTGATTCGGAATTGCGTGGGGCAATGAAGCAGAAGTCCCTTGAACGGGCCAAGCTGTTCAGCTGGCAGAGATACACGAACGATCTTCTGGCCCATTACAGAAAGGCATTGGCGGCGTGACCCTGTCTCGACGAATAGAGCAGATCGCACGGGGGGCAGGGTGTTTCCTTTTTGCCCCCTTGATTAACCCGGGAAAGAGCGAGGATGATACTTGCACAATTCGTTGGGCAAAGGTATTTGACGGTGCCCGCTCGAACAGAGGTGGCTGTCCATGAAGATTGCTCATCTGATTTCAACCTTTCCCCCTTACAAGGGCGGAATGGGAAATGCTGCGGCTCAATTCGCCTTGCTTTATTCACGCCATCATGCGGTGACGGTGTTCACGCCACGTTATGAGGGCCTCACGCCGCCAGAAACCGTTCCCTATCGGGTGGAATGGCTCAAAAGCCCACTCAAACACGGCAATGCCGCCGGGTTGCCGCAATTGCTCTGGCGGCTACGACCGTTTGACGTCATCCATCTCCACTACCCATTCTACGGTACCCATCTGGCGGTACTTCTCGCCTCCATCCTCTGGGGGCGCAAACTGGTACTCCACTATCACATGGACAGCCTTGCGACCGGGCTGAAGGGGTATATTTTTGAATTCAACCGGCGCCTGGTTTTTCCTCTTCTTGCCAGGCGGGCTGATGTGATCATCGGCGCATTGCTGGATTATCTCGCCCATTCACAGATAGCGCCTTATTTTAAGGCTTGGCCGGAAAAGTTTTATGAAATTCCCTACTGGGTGGACAGCGATAGATTTCACCCGGGGCAAGAGGTGAGCGACGGGGGGATTGTTGTGCTCTTTGTGGGGGGGCTTGATCAGGCGCATTATTTCAAAGGACTTGCAATTCTGCTCCGCGCCATGCAGACGGTGGTCAGGCAAAGCAGTCGTCCGATCGTTCTTAGGGTGGTGGGCGGCGGTGAGCTGCTCACACAGTATCAGCTGCTCGCTACCGAACTCGGCATTGTCGACCAGGTCGAATTTCTCGGCAAGGTGGATGATGTGTCCCTGGTTCGTGCCTATCAGGAAGCGAGCTTTCTGGTGCTTCCCTCGATCAACCAGGGAGAAGCCTTCGGTCTGGTACTGCTTGAGGCAATGTCGTCTGGTAAGCCGGTGATTGCCAGCAACCTGCCGGGGGTGCGGAGCGTCTTTACCGATGGGCAGGAAGGGTTGGTGGCTCGGGTCGGTGATCCAGGGGATCTTGCCGATAAAATTTCAAGGCTCGCTGAGGATGAAGCGTTGCGTGACCGGATGGGACGCCGGGCCCGGGAATTGGTATTGAAGAAATATCAGGCGGCGGTGGCGCAACAGAAGCTGGAGTCTTTTTGTCAGCAGCTACTTGTGGCGAAGTGAACAGCGAAGATTTTACGACTTTGATCGAACGGGCATTGTCGGTAAGTGCTTTTGTCGGGTAAAGGGTGAGGATGTCGTTTTTATGGTTGACTCATTGTCATAATGACAATATAGCTTATTCAATTATGACATACTTGCCGCGAGAAATTATCCATTCAGTACTCAGTGCCCTTGACGACATGCCGGTCGTTTGCATAACCGGCATGAGACAGACAGGGAAAAGCACTTTTTTGCAGCGCCAGGCGGAGCTTCAGGGGAGAAAATATATTACTCTGGATGATTTTGCCCAGTTGGCGGCAGCACGGGAAAACCCCGATAACTTCATTGACACCGAAAAACCCCTCATAATTGACGAAGCGCAGCGATGTCCCGAACTTTTCGTGGCCATCAAGCGTGCCGTGGATCGCAACAGGGTTCCGGGTAAATTCATTATTTCCGGTTCCGCAAACTTTCTGTTGATGAAAAATATCTCCGAAAGTCTTGCCGGAAGAGCTGCATATTTCAATCTGCATCCATTTACGCGTCGTGAACTGAACGGGGATCCTCCGGGGAGATCGTTCCTGAAAAACTTCTTTGCAAGCCGGACAATTGCCGGTTTGCCAGAAGTGCCGCCGATTCCACTGGAAGATATTGTCAAAGGCGGCATGCCCTCAGTTTGTCTTGGCAGCATGAAGAATGTGCTCAACTGGTTCAAGGGTTACGAGCATACCTATCTCGATCGTGATATCCGTGACCTGAGCCGCATTGGCAATATCATTCCGTTCAGAGGCTTGCTGCATCTTGCCGCATTAAGGACCAGCGGTATTCTGAGCGTCAGCGAACTGGGCAGGGATGCGCGACTTACCTCGGCTACCGTTGCGAATTATCTTTCCATCATGGAAATATCCTGCATTTTTTATCGGCTTGCTCCTTATTTGAATAATCCGGCCAGCAGGCTGATAAAATCTCCCAAATTCTATATGGGAGATTCCGGGCTTGCCTGTTACCTGGCAGGGAAAGATGATCTTGCGGATGACCCGTTAAAGGGCGCGATGCTTGAAACATATGTGGCACAGAATATCGTCGGGATTGTCTCTTCAACCTGGCAGCAGGCGAACCTTTTCTTCTGGAATATTCAGGGCCGTCATGAAGTGGATTTCATTATCGAGGTGGGCAAAACATGCATGGCCATTGAAGTAAAGGCGACTGCCCGGTGGGAGAAGAACGACCTGGCCGGACTTAAATCCTTTGTTGCGGCCACGCCTCACTGTGCCGCCGGGATTCTTGCTTACAATGGAACAACGCCGGTTGACCTGGGCGGCAGACTGTGGGCCATCCCCCTTGCCCTGCTGCTTCGTTAAAAACAGGAAAATCTGGCAGAGAACAACCTTCAGCCCGAAATCGCGACCGGGTAGAGGCAAGAGCAGAAATCATGATCAACAGCAAGGCCAGATTATCTCCTGATAATGACCAGCCTGTGGCTCAGATGGAGGCTGCTGTTCCGCGGCTCTCCATCATCATCGTCAACTGGAATGGCCTTGCTCACCTGCAAGTCTGTCTAGACAGCCTGGCCTCCCAGACCTTTCGTGATTTCGAGGTTGTCTTGGTAGACAACGGCTCGGGGGATGATTCGCTTGCCTTCGTGCGAACCCGATACCCTTGGGTGCGCCTCGTGCCGCTGTCGGAAAACACCGGCTTTGCCACTGGCAACAACCGTGGGTTGGCGCACGCCCGTGGCGACTATATCGTTACCCTGAACAACGATACCCGGGCCGAGCCGGATTGGCTTGAGATCCTGGTCAGGGTGGCGGATGCCCATCCTCTGGCCGGTATGGTGGGCTGCCGGATCTGTTCTTTTTTCGATCCGGATATAATTGACTCGCTGGGCATGGGCATCTGTAGAGACGGGATGTCGCGGGGAAGGTTTCGCAATAAATCCTGGGTTTCCCTGGGCTTGCGGGAGGTGGAGGAGATCCTCTTCCCCAGCGCCTGCGCGGCGCTCTATAAGCGGGCGATGCTTGAGGCAACCGGTTTTTTTGATGATGATTTCTTTGCCTATGCCGAGGATTCCGACCTTGGGCTGCGGGGGAGGCTGGCCGGCTGGGAAGCGGTGCTGGCCACAAAGGCGGTGGTTTATCACAAATACTCACAGACCAGCGGCAGCCTCTCGCCTTTTAAGGTCTATCTGGTGGAGCGCAATCACTACTGGGTGGTGGTGAAAAATTTTCCGGTAAGCCTCCTTGCGGTGCTGCCGATTTTTACGGCTGGTCGCTATTTCGCGCAGGCCCGTGCTGTTCTGGCCGGGGGCGGAACCGGCGGCGAGTTTCGCGGGGGGGAGGCAGGCGCAGCGCTTATCAAAGCACTGCTCAAGGGAGTTTTCTCAGCTCTTGCCGGATTGCCAGGCATGCTGCGCAAGCGCCGGAAGGTGATGCAAAACAAAAAGATTTCGAGGCGGGATTTTGCCGCCTTGCTGAGACGCCATCGCCTTTCTTTCCGGGAGTTGCTGGATAATGGTTGAGCAGAGGGGAGGGCTTGGCATGCCAGCAGCTGGTTGAAACCGAAGGGGAACTGGTGAGGGGCCGTTTTGTTGGATTGAGATATATATATGGTGGGATAGGAAAGCTGTCGCCAGGAAGGAGTTGCGATATGGCTAATGGTATTGCAAAATTGCATTGTAAATTTGCAATTACAATGATAGATGTGAACCATGGATTCTATTAAACGTTCTATTCTCGACTCAGTTGTCACTCGCCTGCAGCACGAGGATGTCATTGCCCTGACGGGAGCCAGGCAAACTGGAAAAACAACTCTTTGCGAGACGCAGCTTCCGCAACTTCTTGAGCTTCCGTTTACTTACATTTCCTTTGACGACCCGGATGAGCGTCTCCGTTTTCAGCGGGCAGCCGTGTCGGTACTGGAATCCTTGGCTACCCCGCTGGTTATCTTGGACGAAGTGCAAAAGATTCCGCAATTATTCGATCCTCTGAAACTGGTAGTGGATCGTGAACGGAAATTACCGTCAATCAGTCGGAGAAAGTTTGTTTTAACCGGGTCATCGCAGCTCCTCATGATGAAAAATATTCGGGAGACACTGGCTGGGAGGATTGCGTTATGCGAGATGTACCCTTTTTCTTTGCTGGAGCTGACCGGTCAGTCGGGGCCGACACTTCTCTCCCTGATATGGCAAAATCAGTGCATTTCTAGCCAGGATGTTGAACGGTTTCAGGTCATCCCTCCACAGAGGGCGCGGCAACTGCGGGCACTTCGGGGTGAACATCAGCTCTGGGGTGGGTATCCACCTGTTTGGCAGCGGCAGGGGGCATCGGAGCGCTTGAACTGGCTGAAGGACTATCGTAAAACCTATCTGGAACGTGATATCGCTGACGTAGGGCAGGTCGCAAACATTGACACCTTCGCCCTGGCGCAGAAACTTCTCTGCGCACGGACGGCTAATCTTCTGTCGATCAGCGAGGTGGCCAGGGATCTGGGGGTGGCGGTCAATACGGTCAAGCGCTACCTGGAGCTGCTGGCCATGTCGTTTCAATGCTTCCTTCTCCCTCCCTGGCACGAAAATATCGGTAAGCGCCTGGTCAAAAGTCCGAAACTTTACTTTCCCGATGCGGGGCTGAACCGGGCGATCTTGGGAGAGCTTTCCCTCAGCAGGGGAGCGGCTTATGAGAGCTGGGTTTTTGCAGAGCTACTGAAATGGAAACAGTTGCAGGATATGGCGCCGGAATTTTACTTCTACCGCACCTCGGCTGGGATGGAGATAGACTTCCTGCTTGCCGGTGAAAAGGGAATCATCCCCATCGAAACCAAGTCCTCCAAGCAGGTGACCGCTGCGGACGGTCGTAGTGTGGCTGCGTTTCTCTCCGAGCACCGGAGAGCAGCCAAGGTTGGGCTGGTTATCTATGCTGGTGATGAGATGGTCGAGATTCGAAAGAACGTTTGGGGTGTGCCGGACTGGCACCTGTTTGGGGCGGTTTGAAAGTAACCTTGAATCCTCCGTAGAATTCAGAATTTAAGAATACTGACGTGAATACGCCCTTCTGAATTCCGACTTCTGGGCAGTTACCTTTTTCGAGGGAGAGATGAAAAGAGAATTATTTAAGGTTGCCTAGTGTCGCGCCAGTGTCGTGCGCACCTGCTCGCATTCAGTTTTGACAAGCTCGGTCAGATATTGCCAGAATGCTGTCTGAGCCATGGTGACTTGATTTCTTTAATGAATGTCGTCTGGCCATAATTGTGCGCCATGCAATAGGCGCAGAATGCGGATGGTCTCATCCAGGACACGGTAGGCGACAATGTATGGTGTGCGTGAGATGACCAACTCCCGTGTTCCTTCGACCCGGCCCGTCCGACCACATTCCGGAAACCGGATCAGCATTTCGGTCTGCTCTTTGATGCGCTCATCCACGGAGACAGCGGCACGAGGGTCGTCCTGTTCAATGAAATCGAAAATCTTGTCCCGGTCTTCTATGGCAAGCCGGGACCATTCGAGCTTCATGACTGACTGCCCGTGGTGTTGCGTAGCGCAGCGTTGCGTCGTTCAATGAAAAGTGCTTCGACCTGATCATAGGGAACTGCCGGGTACGGGTCGGCAAGCGCTTCTTGTACCTTCGTCCGAAACCAGGCATCATGGGCAACTGGATCGGTTGTGAGGCCGGCAGGCAACCCCCCTTCTTTGGCCACGCGGGTCAGCAGAATGCGCACGGCATCCGAGACGGTTAAGCCCATGTTGTCCAACACTGTTGCAGCGCGTTCCTTGATGGCGGCATCGATGCGAGTTTGCACCAGCGCGTTGGCAGCCATAATGATTTCCTCCATGGTTGTGGTTGATTTTTGTTTATTGTAATTCAATAGCAGTACAAAATAAAGAAAAAAGAGGTGGCGTAAACTTACGGCGAGTTAACCTTGGCCGAGCTGTTCGCCCAGGCCCGATGGCGAACGCTTGCAAAAACCATGGCCCTGAGTTACCGTAGCGGCGTTTACTGTGCATCCGGCGTGGAAACCAAGCGGGATGCGCGGCAGCATTTCATGCGCGACAAGGAAGAGGGCTAAGCCATCATGCCAAGTTCATTCGTTTTTGACCGGGTTCAGTTTTTCTCCATTTTCTTCAGTCTGTTCATTTTTTTCTTTATCTTCAGTCTGGTGAAGAAACGGCGGATGAAGGAGGAATACTCCCTGCTCTGGTTTACCATGAGCCTGTTTCTCATCTATATGTCCATCGACCGCCATGCCATCGACCGGCTGGGCAGTCTGGTGGGGGTGGCCTATTCTCCCAGCGTGCTGATGCTGCTGACCACCGGCTTCACCTTCCTCATGCTCATCCATCTTTCCGTGGTTATCAGCCGCCTGGCCGAACAGAATAACGAGCTGATTCAGGAGATGGGGCTGGCAAGACTGGGAGCCGGGCCGAAAGGTGCCGACATTCTGGTCATCGTCCCGGCCTACAATGAGAGCAAAAACATCGCCTTGGTGATTGAGGGCTTGAAGGGGGCTGACCTGGCCCTGGACGTTCTGGTGGTCAACGACGGTTCTTCGGATAATACCTGTCAGGCGGCTCAGGCCACCGGCAAGGCCCTGGTCGTTGATCTGCCGAAAAACTTAGGCATTGGCGGGGCGGTGCAGACCGGCTTTAAATACGCCAATCGGAACGGCTACCAGATCGCGGTGCAGTTTGACGGCGACGGCCAGCACCTGGCCGGGGAGATTGCCAAGCTGCTGAGGGTGCTTGAGGCCAGCGGGGCCAACATGGTGATCGGCTCCCGCTTTCTTCAGAAGCACGGGGGCTTCCGCTCCACCTTTGCCCGCAGGATCGGGATCCGCACCTTTCAGGTACTCAACTCCCTGCTCATCGGCCAGAAGATCACGGACAACACCTCTGGCTTTCGCGCCTATGACCGCAAGGCCATCGAGTTTTTCGCCCGCTATTATCCGGTGGATTATCCCGAGCCTGAGGCGGTCATCCTCCTGGGGCGGAATGGCTTCCGCATCGAGGAGAAATCAGTCCTGATGCGGGAGCGGCAGGGCGGGGGCTCTTCCATTGCCGGGGTGTACGGTATTTACTACATGCTCAAGGTTGTCCTGGCTATCATCATGACTGCGCTGCGGAAACCATTGCTGGCGATAAAATGAACGGTTACTCCGTTGGCTTTCAATGATCATGATTTTCTGCAACTATTATGTAGTTGCTGATAGAAAAATACCATGGTAAGATTTGATGTCTAAAAAAGAAAAGCTGCTCGCTAAGTTGTCGGCCAAGCCATATCCTAAAGATTTTTCGTGGCATGATCTTGTGACTTTGTTGGGCTATTATGGCTTCAAGAATTCTTGCCGTGGTGGTTCGCATTACATATTTGAGCACCCAAACGGCTTTCGTTTTACCATGTCAAAAACTCACCCAGGTGGAATCTTGAAATCATATCAGGTTCATGCCGCTAAAGACGCACTTAGGCATATAGGGGCAATTTATGAGTAAGGCAATTATGAGCAATACGCTGTCCCATAAAGGCTATACCGGATCGATAGATATTAGCGTTGCAGACGGTTGTCTGTATGGGAGAATTCTTTTTATCGACGATATGATAACCTATGAGGGAGAGACGGTTGCAGAGGTCAAATCATCCTTCATCTCTGCTGTCGAGCGCTATCTTGATTATTGCGAAGAGACTGGCAAGCCTGCCAATAAACCATATAGTGGAACTTTTAACATTAGAGTCGGCCAAGAACTTCATAAAAAAGCGGTACAGATTGCCTACCTTGAAAACATAACTCTCAATGATTTTGTCTCGCAATCAATCAAAGCCGCCATCGAACAAAATGGAATCGTGAAAGTTGAGCATACACATCAGCACCATGTAACTATAACTGACAATCGAATCCCTGCAATAATGGTAGCCACCATGGAAAAACCGCAAGCGTGGGAGAGAATGGATGCCTTTAATTGAAAATGATCCAAATAGAATCGCGGATTTTTCGCTCCTGGAACTAACAGAAATACTTGTTAAGCACCAAAACCTGCATGAAGGGCTTTATAATTTGTCCTTCGCGTTCCAGATAGCAGTTGGTGCGGTAGGGCCATCCCCTGAATTAATATGCCCTGGCGCAATGATAGGGGTTTCTCGCATAGGGTTAGCCAAAACAGAAACAGCCAACATTCATACCGTTGATGCGGCTGAATTTAATCCTTTGCCCAAAAGACGAGCAAAGAAAACAATGGCAATTTGAATGTGTTATGGCCAAGGAGATATTCCCTCTCTAAGGGGCGCAGGGTTATATTTTGTAGTCCCTTTTTTATTCATGTGAAAAAAGATCAGTCAACAAGGTGGTCAACCTGATATCGGGAGTCGCTGGTTGCGATTTCTGCACCTTTCATTGGCCGGGGCAGGTTATCTGGCGATTACGACCCTTGTCGGCAGTCCAAGCGAGTACAGGAATCCGCTCTTAAATCCGAGAGATAGAAGGGGATGATGGGAAAGCAAAATTCCACTATAGCCGCTCACCAAGAACGGCGACGGGCAATACCTGTAACGCTCTTGCTGAAAGAGAAATCGCAACCATGAAAGCTATCTCCACCGCCCTCCCCGACGTCTTTATCATCGAACCCCAAGTGTTCGGTGACGAGCGCGGCTTCTTTTTTGAAAGTTTCAATCGACGCCGATTTGCCGAACTTACCGAGCGTGACGTGGATTTTGTGCAAGATAATCACTCACGTTCCGTTAAAAACGTACTACGCGGCTTGCACTATCAAATCCAGCAGCCTCAAGGCAAGCTGGTGCGCGTGGTGCAAGGCGCAGTTTTTGACGTGGTTGTAGATATTCGCCGTAGCTCGCCAACTTTCGGGCAGCACGTTGCCATGGAACTGTCCGCAGAAAACAAACGCATGTTGTGGATACCAGAAGGTTTTGCGCATGGCTTCGTGGCCATTTCGGATACCGCAGAGTTTCTTTACAAAACCACCGATTACTGGGCCCCCGAGTTCGAGCGCAGCATCGCCTGGAACGACCCCCTTATCGGCATCCAATGGCCTATTCAAGAAGCCCCCGCCCTTTCCGCAAAAGACCAACAAGCCAAATTATTATCCCAAGCGGAGTGTTTTGCATGATTCTCACTAACCAGGTGGGAATCAATCCCCACGCCGCCCAGCTCACCTCCCTCGTGGCACTGGGTAAAAGCCTCTGGCGCAACCGCCTGATCATCATACAAATGACCAAGCGCGAAGTGGTGGGTCGCTATAAAGGATCGGTCATGGGCATGGCATGGTCATTCTTCAATCCCGTATTCATGCTGACGGTATACACCTTCGTCTTCTCCGTGGTCTTCAAGTCCCGCTGGGGTGTTGGCGGCGAAGAAAGCAAAACCCGATTTGCCGTGGTGCTGTTTGTCGGCATGATTGTGCATGGGTTGTTTGCCGAGGTGCTCAATCGTGCCCCGTCGCTCATCTTGTCCAACGTCAACTACGTTAAAAAGGTCGTGTTTCCGCTGGAAATACTGCCCATCATTGCCATGGGCGCGGTTCTGTTCCACAGCTTGATTAGCCTTGGCGTGCTGCTAGCCGCCTTCGTACTGTTTAACGGCTACTTGCACTGGACGGCGATTTTTACACCCCTAGTGCTGCTGCCGCTGGTCATTCTCACACTTGGTCTTGCTTGGATGCTTGCATCCTTGGGCGTATTCCTGCGCGATGTCGGGCAAACCATCGTCATCGTTACTACGGTCATGATGTTTCTTTCCCCTGTCTTTTACCCTGTGACCACCCTGCCAGAAGAATTGCGCCCCTGGCTCATGGCCAATCCGCTCACCTTCATCATTGAGCAGGCGCGAGAAGTGCTGATCTGGGGACATCTGCCAAATTGGATTGGTTTAGGTGTTTACACTTTCGTCGCTACCGTAGTCGCTTGGACAGGCTACGCCTGGTTCCAAAAAACCAGAAAAGGGTTTGCTGATGTCCTTTAACGCGCTGTTGCTCGCAGGTGAATCTCAAACGCTGGAATTCAAAACCAGCTTTGACAAAGCGACAGTTGAGTCGCTGGTTGCTTTTGCAAACGCCAAGGGCGGCACGGTACTTGTAGGGGTCAAGGACAATGGTGACATTCATGGCGTAACACTGGGCAAAGAAACCCTGAACGAATGGCTGGGGCAGATCAAGTCAACCACCAGCCCAGCACTCATCCCGGACATTGAAATAGAAGTTATCAAGGAAAAAACAGTTATTGCGATTCGGATAGGAGAATTCCCAGTCAAGCCAGTCAATACCCGTGGCCGATTCTTCAAGCGGGTGGCTAGCTCAAACCATCAACTCGGAGTGCCTGAGATTGCAGATATGTATATGCAATCGCTTCAGCTTTCCTGGGATGCTTATGTGGCACCTAATACGCCCATAGATGCACTGGCTATGCCAAAAATCAAACGGTTTATTGCTCAAATCAATAACAGCGGACGCTTTGCACTGGACGACGAAACACCACTGGCTGCGCTGGAGAAACTCAAATACATCGTGAATGGTCAGCCCACCTGGGCTGCTATGCTGCTCTTTGCCAAAGAGCCTCTGCGCCACCATGTCCACATCGGCCGCTTCAAAACGCCCAGCATGATTCTGGACGACCGGCAATTTACCGACACGCTCTTTGAAGTTGTTGAGCAATCCATGCAATTTATCGTGTCGCACATCAGCGTTGCCTTTGAATTTGATGGCAGTGTTCAGCGAAAAGAGCGCTTTGCCTACCCTTTACCTGCCTTGCGAGAAGCACTGCTCAATGCCGTCGTGCACCGCAGTTACACCAACCCCAACGACATTCAAATCAAGATTTTTGACGACAGCATCGCCATATATAGCCCTGGCGATTTTTATGGTGACATCAGCATTGCCGACCTTCAAACCGACAACTACAAATCGAGCTTGCGCAACAAACTGATAGCTGAAGCCTTTTACCTGACCAACAACATCGAAAAATATGGCAGCGGATTCATTCGCATCCGCAAAGCTCTGCGTGACTATCCAGAGGTAAGTCTTGAAATCAAGGAAATAGGTGCTGGTGTGGAGTTGACTTTCAAGCGGCTTGCTATAGACGCAAACGAGCCGCAACAGACAAACGAAGTTGAAAAAAGTTCGGTAAAAAGTTCGGTAGAAATTATTGAGTTGATAGCCCGCAACCCAGATGTGACGGCAAAAGAGCTGGCTCAAACGGTTGGGGTGACCCTACGCGCTATTGAAAAGAAAATAGCCAAGCTTAAACGTGAAGGATGGCTAATCAGAGTTGGCCCGAATAAAGGTGGTCACTGGCAAGTGCAAAAGGTTGACAAATGAACATGCCACCTAACGATATTGCTATCTGCGTCAGCAACCTCAGCAAGTGCTACCAAATCTACGACAACCCGCGTGATCGGCTCAAACAGTTTGTAGCCCCTTGCCTGCAACGCATCGCAGGGCAACCGCCTAAACAATATTTTCGCGAATTCTGGGCGCTCAAAGATGTTTCATTTGAAGTTAAAAAAGGCGAAACAGTTGGGATCATCGGGCGTAATGGTTCAGGCAAGTCCACCTTGCTGCAAATGATCTGCGGCACGCTTAACCCCACCAGCGGCAGCGTGCAAACCAACGGGCGCATTGCTGCTTTGTTGGAACTCGGCTCGGGTTTTAACCCAGAATTTACCGGGCGCGAAAATGTGTATATGAATGCTGCCGTGCTGGGGCTAAATAACGAAGAGATTGATGCACGCTTTGACGATATTGTTGCCTTCGCTGATATTGGCGATTTTATTGAGCAACCGGTGAAAACCTATTCCAGCGGCATGGTGGTGCGGTTGGCATTTGCAGTTCAGTCTCAACTCGAGCCAGATATTTTGATAGTTGATGAGGCGCTCTCTGTCGGCGACGCAAAATTCCAAGCCAAGTGCTTCGAGCAGTTGCGCCAGCTAAAAGAAAATGGAACCAGCATCTTGCTTGTAACTCATTCAAGCGAACAAATTGTTACCCATTGCTCAACAGCTGTCTTGCTGAATAACGGTATCCAGCTTGAGACAGGCGAGCCAAGACGTGTCGTGAATCGGTATATGGATTTGCTTTTTGGCAAAGAAAAAAAGCTACCGGAAAACGCACCGCACCAATCAACGGGTTTGCCTGCGCCGCCCCCCGTTGAGGCTGCATACACCTTGAGTATTTCTGAAGACATCTTTTCAACACGGTCAGGTTATAATCCTCACGAATACCGTTGGGGTGATGGAACAGCCACAATCCTTGATTATTATTTAGCGGCGGATAATGATCCATATCCATCTGCAATCACCACCGGGCAGACCATTTGCCTCGCTATATCGGTTCGGTTTAATGGCGGCCTGATACGTCCCATATTGGGCATTACGATCAAGACGAAAGAGGGCGTTACAGTCTACGGCGTTAATTCGGAGACGCTTGAGGGTGATGATTTAATAAAGTTAGGTCGGAGTGGCTCTGTGATCCAGGCAGAAGCTGTGTTTACTTGCCGCCTTGCCCCCGGTGATTATTTCATTTCCTTAGGTATTGCCACCAAACATGGTGAAGAGGTAATACCGCATGATCGACGATACGACTCAATCCATCTACAATTACGGCCTGACAACACATTCTTTGGGCTTGCTGATCTAGGACTTAAAATGAATGCTAAACAGGTTACTGCATGAAGACACTCGTTCAACAGTATGGTTACGTGCTTGATCTCGTAAATAAGATTTGGACAAACCCAACCTACGAAGGTATCGCCTACAGCGATGGTGACGAGGTTGAGACGCGAATCGCCTCCGTCATTCAACAGGCTTTGGATATTACCGTTCTCTCCACAGAACTTCGCCAGCACTGCACCGACTGGCCTTCGCTTTATCATTTGAGCGGCACACGCGCCAATATCCTGAGGCCTTTTGAGACCATTCTTAAAGGTGATGTCTTGGAGATAGGCGCGGGCTGTGGTGCCATAACCCGGTATCTTGGCGAATGTGGTGCAAATGTATTAGCCCTCGAGGGCAGCCCACGCCGTGCGGCGATTGCCCGCTCCAGAACGCGAGACCTCGAAAATGTCACGGTGCTGGCTGAAAAATTTGACGAGTTTCAATGCGATCACCAGTTCGATGTAATTACCCTAATCGGCGTACTTGAATACGCCAATTTATTTACATCTGGAGAAAATCCGCCACTTGCGATGCTGGAGCGGGTACGCGCGCTGCTCAAGCCGGAAGGCAAACTTATTATTGCCATCGAAAACCAGTTGGGCTTGAAGTATTTTGCCGGTGTACCGGAGGATCACCTTGGGCAACCTATGATTGGCATTGAAGGGCGCTACCGCAAAGACCAGCCACAAACCTTTGGGCGTGTAGTTTTGACTAATATGATCAAGCAAGCTGGCTTTACAAAATCGGAGTTTTTGGTGCCCTTTCCAGACTACAAGCTTCCTCTTTCAATACTCACCGAACAGGGCATCAACTGCAAAGACTTTGACGCCGCTGCTTTCGCTTGGCAAAGCGTGCGCAGTGATCCACAGTTACCAGCCTATTGCAATTTTTCTTTGGAACTGGCATGGCTCGAAGTTTTTGAAAACGGGTTGGGGCTGGATGTTGCCAATTCGTTCCTGATTATTGCTTCACCAAATGTCCAGCAGCTTATTGACACGGAAGTATTGGCTTATCATTACACCACGGGACGTATCGCACCGTATTGTAAAGAAGCGGTGTTTGCACGCATCGATGGCAAGGATATTTGCGTCCGATATCGGCGGCTTGGTAATGCTAACGAAGGCGGCGGCACTAGCAGAGAGAACAACTCACTAATCACATTTATTTGTCCAGACTCGGACGAATATGTTTTTGGCAAACCGCTTTCCCTTGAATTTATTCGCATCGTGACAAAAGATGGTTGGTCATTTGATCAAGTGGCTCAATTTATATGGCGCTATTTGTCAATTGTTGAAACGTTCGCCAAGTCAGCAGGTATGCAAATTAGCTTGGCATCGCCCTACGCAGAACTACCCGGTGAATTTCTTGATGTAATACCGCAAAATATCATCATTCGTGAAGATGATGGACCTTCTCTCATTGATAAAGAATGGCAATTGGCTAATCCAATTGAAATAGGGCAGCTGCTATTTCGTTCATTGCTCTGGATGGTTCATTCAATAACCCGATTTGGCAGCACTGCATCTGGGGCCAATATGACTCGCAATCAATTTATTGATAGTGGATTTACGGCTGCCGGCCTGAAATTGCAAGAAGAAGATTATGTTCGCTATGCCACGATTGAAGCCGGGTTGCAGCAGATTGTATCTGGCTATGCGGCAGAGAAGTTTATAGAGGGGTGGAAAAATGATCAGCATCTCCCAGTATTAAGTTTGAGCCAAGCCATGACCGACCGCGATGGGCAGATCGCCAGTCTCAATCAAGCCATGACCGACCGCGATGGGCAGATCGCCAGTCTCAACCAAGATATTGCCAATCTCTATTCATCAAAATCATGGCGTATCACCTATCCGCTTAGAGCGGTTAAATCTTTTATCACCTCAGCTCTCGGGTTCGGACGTTACAAGATTAAATGTATTCAGGTCTTGGGGTGCAATGCGTTGCGCCACTATAAAGTATATGGTTTTAAGTCGGTCATAAGAGAGGTGTTCCAACGAACGATACGCATTTTAAAATCAATCCAGAATCAAAAGAACGAGATTGTAAACGTTAATCAGGTGCCTGAAGACTTTTTGGGATACACGGTGCACGACCCACTCGTGACAGTAATAGCGGTAAATTATAATGGTGCACGGGATATCCCTGATTTCCTCCATGCATTAAGTTTGCAAAGCTATAGAAACTTTGAACTTATTATCATCGACAACGGCTCTACTGATAATTCAGAAGAAATAGTTAAACAGCAACACGCACGCCCTCCTAGAACCAATTTTATTCGTGCCGGAAAAAATTTAGGCTTTGCTGAGGGAAATAATTTTGCCCTTGACTATGTAAAGGGTGAATTTATAGCCTTGCTTAATGTTGACACAAAGGCACATGAAGACTGGTTAAGGGAGTTGGTGGAGGCATTGCGTTGTGACGGCATGGCCGCTGCAGCCACATCAAAGCTATTGTTCTGGAGCCGTTTTCAAGATCTAACGATAGAAAGCGATGCAAAAATCGGCATTGAGTTAAAGGTGCTTGAAGGCTCATTATCCTACAAAAAATATTTCATTAGGTCGGGTGTTATTGAAAATGGTCAAGTTGTAAGCGATAACCGTAATCAATTGGTACTCTCACTGCCAATTCAAGATGATCCGATTCTATTAAAACTTGTCTTCCTCAACTCGACTGATGGACATGCTCGTTTCAATGTTAGAAATAAGCCGCTTCTTCGTGTCCCACTTTCGGAATGTCACGAGGCGATTCCAATTGATTTTTCATTGGTATCTATTCCCAGTGCCGCCTTTGTTATTAACAATGCAGGCTCTACGACTGGGGGAAATGGTATGCCGTGTGACCGTGGCTTTGGCGAATATGATTATGGGCAATACGATTCAAAGTGTTATTTACCCTATTTTTGCGGTTGCTCAGTGTTGATACGACGAGCGGCTATCTTGGAGAGGCCCATATTTATCCCCGAATTTTTTGCTTATTATGAAGATGCAGAACTTTCCCGCTGGCTCATTAGTTCTGGTTATCGCATTCGTTATACTCCGCGTTCTATTGTCTTTCATAGACACTCTGCCACATCAACTGAAGGCTCTCCTTTATGGCAACTCCTCGTACGCCGTAGTTCTTCAATATTTTCATATGATGGAGACATTCCTTCGTTATCGAAAAAGCTTGATATGGTAAGGCATGAGTTCAAACAATACATTACTCCTGAACTCGGAAAAACTCTTTTTGAGTATGACGAAAGTATTATCAAGAAATTTTCAGCAGGCAAATCTTTTGATAGGCAAAAACCCATAGGAATTTACAATAGTTATTGGAACACAAGAGGAGGTGGCGAGAGTCATGCCTTGTCGATAGCATCTGAACTTCAGAAAATTGGCCCTGTGGAGCTGATTTCTGAAACAGATTTCGACTTGGAGGCGCTGGCACGATATTATTCATTGGACTTATCCAATTGCAGGAAGTTGGTATTGCCGAAAATTACTGTCGAGTTTACCAAGAAATTTTTTTTATTTGTCAATTCCACTTTCTGTTCTAACTTGCCAAGCCAAGCAATAAATTCCTGGTATATTGTATTTTTCCCGCAACGAGCGATACCAGAAGAAGTTTTATGCTCCTATTATTTCCTCTTTATTTGTAATTACACCAAAAATTGGGCGCTTAATTATTGGGGCGATCATATCAAGGGCGAAATAATTTATCCGGTTAGAATGTTCTTCCGGACTCATGAGTCCATTTTTCAAGAGCCATCTAAAAATAAAAAAAAGAAGGTTATTTTATCTGTAGGGCGATTCTTTCCATCTGCACATTGTAAAAATCAGCTTGAGATTGCTGAAGCATTCCGTTTGCTTGTTTCCAGGATACCAGAGGCTAGCGAATGGAAACTGGTTTTTGCCGGAAGCTTGGATACAACACAACCTGGACTTGTTGCTTATTACAATGCGGTTCAGGATAAACTCTGCGACTTGAATGCAGAGTTACTGCCAAATCTGAAACATGAGCTGCTTAATAAACTTTACTCTGATGCGGCAATTTATGTGCATGCTGCAGGTATGGGCCAAGACCCCAATAAATGCCCAGAAAATTTTGAGCACTTCGGAATTACACCATTAGAGGCCATGGTTGCTGGCGCTATCCCCGTTGTTTTTTCGATTGGCGGACCTGCTGAGGTTATTGACTTACTGGATGTTGGGTATAAATTCTCATCAACTGAGTCGTTGGTAGAGGTGCTTTCTCAGTTGATCAAGCGAGATATGGATATAATGCTTTCTGAGTCTGCCATCGTATCAATGCGCGCCGTTAAATTTGTGAACACTGAGGCATCTAGGAGTCTTCCATCATTAACTTATATTCCCCGTGACCTTGGCAGATAAAATATGAAACTAATACCAACAATATTATGTGGTTATCTGGCGCCAGCCTCTGGCCGGTTTCACATGAACTGCATCCTTCACAAAATTGTGGCAGGATCAAATGACCTATGTGAAATCGTGGATAGACTGACTTTTAAAAATGGTGATCTGAGGTGAGTCGGCAGCCCCCCTGTGTTTGTATCATCATCCTCAACTGGAACGGCTGGGAGGATACGCTTGCTTGCGTGGCGTCATGCCGCAAGCTCACTTGGCCGAATTTCCGAATACTGATAGTGGACAACGGCTCCACGGATGGTTCCGAGGAGATTCTCCGCTTGAATCTCCCGGAGGAAGAAATCATTCAGACGGGAGCTAATCTCGGCTTTTCCGGGGGGAACAATGTTGGCATTCGCCGCGCCATGGAAGATGGGGCTGATTACGTCTGGCTCCTGAACAATGATGCCGTTGCCGCCCCAGTTGCCCTCACCGCTTTAGTGGAGGCGATGGAGGTGGAACCCGCCATCGGTATCGCCGGGGCAAAGATTTATTTCCACGATGATCCCCGCATAATCTGGTCTGCCGGGGGGCAGTGGAAGAAGGGACGGCTGGCTCTGCGGGATTGGGGGAGGGGACTGCCTGATGATGACAGGTTTGCCGAGCTGTGCGAACTTGACTCGGTTTCTGGCTGCAGTATGCTGGTGCGCTCCGCCGCCATCCGGGAAATCGGCATGATGGAAGAGGGCTATTTTCTCTACTGGGAGGATACCGAATGGTGCGCCAGAGCCAGGGAAAAGGGCTACAGGGTGCTCTTTGTGCCGGGGGCGCACGTATGGCACAAGGTCTCCGCTTCCGCAGGACAGCATACCTTTCCCCAGTACTATTATTACACCCGTAACGGCTTTTCCTTTCTCTGGGAGCACGACCCACTCCTTCTGCCGCTCTTTGTTCTCTATAATCTCCTTTTCGGACTAAAATCCCTGGTTGTTGGAAATGCACAACCGCTGCAAGGGCTTGGGGTTGGGTTCATCGATTTTATGCGGGGGGCAAGCGGCCCGAGACGGGCCAGGCACATAAAGGGCCGCAGCTAGTGGCGGAGCCGAAGGACACTGCGGAGACGCTGAAAGGCCACCGAATTCTCCTCCTCCACCCCCATCTGGTCGCCCCGGGCGGCGCCATAGGTTACACCCTGCATCTGGCGGAACAACTGCTGGCGCAAGGAGCCAGGGTGGCCATCCTGACCATGCGTGTGGACCGGAGCATGTTCGACCTGCCCGCCGGTCTGGAGATGATCTCCCTCAACGGCCCGCTGACTTCGAGTCTTTACTATTGGCTGCTCTTGCCCTTCTGGCAGATAAGGATCAGCCGGGCCATTACCGCCTGGCAGCCGGAGGTTCTCTTCCCGCAGGTTTTTCCGGCCAACTGGTGGGGATGGCTGCACAAGCGCCGTTGCCCAGGACTCAAGTTGGCCTGGATGTGTCAGGAGCCGAGCGCCTTTATCCATTCCCCAGCCTGGATCAGGGCGCTCAGGCCTTGGTGGAAGAGCCTTCTCGCCCAGGTACTCAGGCCGATCCTGTCGAGGGTTGACGTTTTCCTGGCCAGGAATTGTGACCGGGTTATCGCCAACAGCCGTTTCACCGCCTCCGAACTGGAGCGGGTCTATGGGTGTGCCTCGGATGCGATCGCCTATCCCGGCATCGATTTTTCAGCCTTCGCCAGCGAAGGCTGGCAGAAGGAACGGGTGTTGATTACGGTCGCCCGGCTGACGAAGTTCAAGCGGATCGACTTTCTGCTGGAGGTTTTTCGGGAGGTATTGAAGGTGCATCCTGATCTGAGGTATCATATCGTCGGTCAGGGGGAGGAAGAACTTCAGCTTCGGGAACTTGCCAGGAAGATGGGGCTGGAATCCCGGGTTATTTTTCACGGGGCGGTCACGGATCCGGTTCTTGCCGAGCTGAACCGGAAGTCGAGTCTCTTCTTGCACGGCAGCATCGGGGAGCCTTTTGGCATGGCCCCTCTGGAGGCCATCGCCTGCGGCACCCCGGTGGTGGCCCACCAAAGCGGCGGGCCGCAGGAGTTCGTGACCGAGGAGTGCGGGCGGCTCATCGCTTCCCTGGTTGTCGAGGATTGGGCCAGGGAGATTTCCGCCTACCTTGACTTTCTTTTCAGCCATCCAGACTTTCCCGACCGGGTT
>MGTC01000035.1:0-33353 GCA_001799255.1 Deltaproteobacteria bacterium RIFOXYD12_FULL_55_16 | reverse complement strand
CCGTCGCTTCGACTGGCCGCGTTCGCTCTGGCCTGCCGTCGAAGTTATCGCGGTTCTTTGCGCGGGCAATGGGCAACATCTGGAAAATTCCACTGGAAAAAAATGGCGGAGTGGCGCATAATCCTCATGCTCTTGACGCCTTCCATAACCGCGCCCATTTTCAGACAACCAGCCAAAAGCGAAGCCGCCCATGAAACTATCCATCGTTATGCCCTGCCTCAATGAGGCGCTTACTCTGCCGGTCTGTATTGGCAGGGCGAAGGAGCTGCTTGCCACACACCTGATCGATGGAGAGGTGCTGATTTCCGATAATGGCTCGACAGACGGCAGCCAGAAAATTGCCGCCTCTCTGGGGGCGCGGGTTGTTCACTGTCCAAGGCGCGGGTATGGCGCGGCCCTGCAATACGGAATTCAGCAAGCCAAGGGTAAGTTTATCATTATGGGCGACTGTG
Source organism: Deltaproteobacteria bacterium RIFOXYD12_FULL_55_16 (assembly GCA_001799255.1). GTDB lineage: Bacteria > Desulfobacterota > Desulfobulbia > Desulfobulbales > Desulfurivibrionaceae > Thiovibrio. The sequence continues at coordinate 32,901 of MGTC01000035.1, read as the reverse complement.
ATGACAGTTACCATTTCGATGAAGCCTACCCCATGCTGGAGAAACTTGAGGAAGGCTATGATATCTGTATGGGGACAAGGCTCAAGGGCAAGATCATGCCCGGCGCCATGCCCGCCTTGAACCAATTGCTTGGCAACCCGTTGCTGACCTTTGTCGGCAGACTTTTCTTCAATATCGCCACCAGTGATTTTCATTGTGGCCTACGCGCCTTTCGCCGCGACAAGGTGATGGCCATCGGTCTGGTGACGACCGGGATGGAGTGGGCCTCAGAAATGGTCATCAAGAGCAGGCTGAATGGTCTGCGGATGACGGAAGTTCCCGTCATCCTGTATAAGGATGGCCGCAATCGCCCGCCGCACCTGCGCCGTTGGCACGATGGCTGGCGGCACCTCAGGTTCATGCTGCTGCATGCGCCCAACTGGCTGTTTGTCTATCCGGGCACGGCCCTTGTGGCCACGGCGCTCATCTTGGGTGTCCTGCTCATTCGGGGGCAGGTGCAGATCGGCTCCGCCAATCTCGGGGTGCATTCGCTGCTGACCATGGCCTTTATGGCCATCGTTGGCATCCAGGTGATTTACGCCGGGCTTTTCATCAATCTTTATGCCCATCTCATCGGTCTTTTGCCCATCACCTCGAAGTTCATTGAGCGTCTTAAAAAATTCTCTCTGGAGAAATTTCTCCTTGCCTTCGCGGGGGTGGGGCTGATCGGGCTGGGTATCTTTATTGGCAACTTCTGGGGCTGGTACTCGCAGGGGTATCCCGCCCTCGATATCTATGTGACCATGCGGCAGGTCGTGCCCGCCCTGACCCTGATGACCATTTCGGTTCAAGGTGTTTTTAATTGCTTCATGTTTTCTATCCTTTTTCTGAAAACGAGGAATACAGAGAGTACAGTCATTAAAGACAGTCTCGAATGAAGTTGCCTATGGGGTTGGCAACCCATCTGGTTGTTAGTCTTGGTTAGAAAAAGGAATTTAAGCAGCATGATCTCAATCGTTATGCCCTGCTATCAGCAGGCCGCTTTTCTGGAGGCGGCGGTACGATCCGTTCTGGACCAGCGGGGGGTGGAGGTGGAACTGCTGGTCATGGATCCCGGTTCCGAAGATGGTTCACGGGAACTGTTGCTGGAGTTGCACAAGGAATACGGTGGCCGACTGGTCCTCTGTTTTGCAAAAGATCAAGGTCAGTCGGATGCGGTCAACTGCGGGATGGCTCGGGCGCGCGGTCAGGTGTTGGGTTGGCTCAACTCCGATGACGTGTTGCGGCCCGGAGCCCTGGCCAAGGTGGCCCCGTTTCTCGCGCGGGAGGAGCCGGCCTGGCTTTACGGGCGGGCTGGGATGATCGACGCTGTGGGGGCGCGGAGCATGAATCTGGTTGCCTGGTACAAAAACTGGCAATCACGCCGTTTCTCGCGGCTTAAGCTGCTGAGCGAGAATTTTGTCCCCCAGCAGGCGACCTTCTGGAACCGGAGCATGTGGGACAAGGCGGGAACCCTGGATGTCAACCGGCATCTGGATATGGACTATGATCTCTGGCTGCGCTTTGCCGGAGTTTCCAATCCGACGGTTTTAGCAGATGAGCTTGCCGACATGAGGATTCATGCTGCGGCCAAGGGCAGCGTGCAAATTCGGGAGCAGCTTGCCGACGCGCAGGCAACGGCGCGGGCCTATGCCGGGGAGTACGGGGTCAGGGGCCGGATGATGCTGCTGTTGCATCGCCTGCTCTCCTTGCGAACCCTTGTCTACTATCTGGTGATGAAGCCGCGTAAATGAAGGCGGAGCTGCAGGGATGAAAGGTATTTTCGGAACGGAACAGGAGTCATGATTATGTCTTTCACCCTGCCTACAGGCACTGAAAGTTCAAGAGAAACAAACGGCTGGCCGCAATTATTGCAGAAGCCTCTGTTTCATGTCCTGCTGATCGTCATTCTCGCGGGGATCTGCTACGGGAACACCTTTCAGGTGCCGTTCATCTTTGACGATCTGGAGCATATCCGCGATAACGGCGCGGTGCATGGACTGGCCAATTATTTCAGCAATGTAAGCAATCCTAACCGCTTTATCTGCTTTTTCACCTTTGCTCTGAACTATCAGATGGGCGGGATGAATGTCATCGGCTATCACCTGGTCAACCTGCTGATCCATATCGCCAATGCCCTGCTCGTCTATGCCCTGGTTCAGCTTATTTTTCGTACCCCATACTTCTGGAGTCAGGAGCCAGGCAGGGTTCAAGGGCAGGACTCGGCAAGGCTGGCCCTGTTCGCGGCGCTGCTTTTTGTCGCGCACCCGGTGCAGACCCAGGCGGTGACTTACATCTACCAGCGCCTGGCTTCGCTGGCTACGATGTTTTACTTGCTGGCGGTGGTGCTGTATGTGTGGGGAAGGCTAGAGGCTGAAGCTAAAAGGCCTGAGGCCGGGGCCTGGAAACAGGTGTTGCTGATTGCGGGTTCCGTCCTTGCCGCGCTGCTGGCGATGAAGACCAAGGAATTTTCTGTTACCCTTCCTTTTGTCGTGCTCCTCTTGGAGTTTTCCTTCTTCAGGGGGGACTGGCGGCGGCGCCTGTTCTTCCTGCTGCCGCTCCTGCTGACGATCCCCATTGTTCCCGTGGGCATCTATCTGACCGGCGAATCGACTGGAGAATCGGTCGGCGAAGTGCTTTCGGACGTGACCGAGCAGTTTCGGGTACAGACGGAGTTATCACGCGCTCATTATCTGTTCACCCAATTTCGGGTGATTGTCACTTACCTGCGGCTGCTGATTCTGCCGGTCAACCAGAACCTCGACTATGATTACCCGATTTATACCACCTTTTTCACCCCGCCGGTCTTTCTCTCTTTCCTGCTGCTGGCGGCCCTTTTCTCCCTGGCTGTTTATCTGTTCATCCGTTCTGGCCGTCTTCAACCCTCAACCTTTTGTGGACGGGGTGGACGAGGTGGACGGGGTGGACTCACTGAGTTTCGATCACTTAGCACTATGCACTCAGTACTTTCCCCTCAGCCCTCAGCCCTCAGCCCTCAGCCCTCAACCCTCAGCCCTCAGCCCCCAACCCTCAGCCCTCAGCCCTCAGCCTTCAGCCTTCAGCCCCCAGCCCTCAACCTTCAGCCTTCAGCCCTCAACCCTCAGCCTTTTCTTCGCCTGATCTCCTTCGGTATTCTCTGGTTCTTCATGACCCTGTCCGTTGAGTCGAGTGTGATCCCGATTGCCGATGTTATCTTTGAGCACCGGCTGTATCTACCCATGGTTGGGGCAGTATTGGCCTGCGCTGCGGCTTTTTTCTTGCTTTCCAAGCGTTTTTTTTCTGGAACCGTAGTTGCAGTTCCGGTACTGCTGGCCGCCTTGATCATCGTTGGTTTTGGTTGGGCGACAGTGCAGCGCAATCAGGTCTGGGGAGACAGCATCACTTTGTGGCGGGATACGGCTCTGAAGTCCCCGGACAATGTTCGGCCGCATAACAATCTGGGGGCAGCCCTGAGCGATGCCGGTCGTCCGCAGGAGGCTTTGGTGGTTCTTGTCCAGGCGATGAAAATCAAGCCGGATTATCCTGATACCTGGTACAACCTCGGCTATTCTTATCTCCTTGTCGGGCGTAATGTCGAAGCGGTGCTGAGTCTGGAAAGAGCGGTACTGCTTAAGCCGGATCATCCTGGGGCCTGGTGGGCTTGGTACAACCTCGGCCATTCTTATCTTCTTACCGGGGGGCGTGATGCCGAGGCGGTGTCGAGCCTGAAGAGAGCGATCCAGCTCAAGCCTGACTGTGGCGAAGCTTATGCCGACCTGGCATATGTCCTGAACAGGGAAAAGCGATTTCAGGAAACCGTCACGCTGTTGGAGCAAAAGCTCAATTGGTTGGGGGAGCGGGTGGTAGTTCGGTTTAACCTGGGGGTGGCGTATGTATCTTTGGGGAACCTGGAGTCTGCGCGAAAAGAACTTGCCGTAGTATATCGTCTCGATCCTGCGTTGGCTGAACAGTTGGCCGGGTTACTGGAGAGAGCCGGGCAATGAGCTCTGATTGCGGGGATCGTTTGCGGTGTATTTACTGCTTGTGTTGGATCGTCTTGCAGGTTTTCAAGGGTTCTCTGCCACCTGGAGATGACAGATTGCGGATGAAATGTTTTCCCGATACGGAGCAGGAGTCATGATTATGTCTTCCCCACTGCCGACAGGCATTGAAAACTCAAGGGAAAGAACCGGCTGGCAGCAATTATTGCACAAGCCGCTGTTTCATGTTCTGCTGATTGCCATTCTCGCGGTCATCTGCTACGGGAACACTTTCCATGTACCGTTCATTTTTGACGATCTGGAACATATTCGTGATAATGGTGCGGTGCACGGGTTGGCCAATTATTTCAGTAATGTAAGCAACCCCAACCGTTTTGTCTGCTTTTTCACCTTTGCCTTGAACTATCAACTCGGCGGGTTGAATGTCATCGGCTATCATCTAGTTAACCTGTTGATCCATATCGCCAATGCCTTGCTTGTCTATTCCCTGGTTCAACTTATCTTCCTCACCCCATACTTCCGGAGCCAGGAGCCAGGCAAGGTTGAAGGGTCTGGCTCGGCAATGCTGGCCTTGTTTGCGGCGCTGCTTTTTGTCGTGCACCCGGTGCAGACCCAGGCTGTGACCTATATCTATCAGCGCCTGGCTTCTATGGCCACGATGTTTTACCTGCTGGCGGTGGTGCTGTATGTGTGGGTAAGGGTGCAGTTTGAAGCTGAAAGGCCTGAGGTCGGGGTCTGGAAACAGGGGCTGCTGATTGCGGGTTCCGTACTTGCGGCAATGCTGGCGATGAAGACCAAGGAGTTGTCCGTCACCCTTCCTTTTGTCGTGTTCCTCTTGGAGTTCTCCTTTTTCAGGGGGGACTGGCGGCGGCGCTTGCTCTTCCTGCTGCCGCTCCTGCTGACGATCCCCATTGTCCCCTTGGGCATCTATCTGACCGGAGAAGCGACTGGCTCGTCGGCCGGCGAAGTGCTTTCGGACGTGACCGAGCAGTTTCGGGTGCAGACGGATTTATCACGCCCCCATTATCTGTTTACCCAGCTTCGGGTGATTGTCACCTATCTGCGGCTGCTGATTCTGCCGGTCAACCAGAACCTCGACTACGATTACCCGGTTTACACCACCTTTTTCACGCCGCCGGTTTTTCTCTCCTTTTTGCTGCTGGCGGCCCTTTTCTCCCTTGCTGTTTATTTGTTCATCCGCTCCGGTCGCTTTCAGGCCACAGCCTTTTGTGGACGGGGTGGACGAGGTGGACTCACTGAGTTTCGATCACTTAGCACTATGCACTCAGTACTTTCCCCTCAGCCCTCAACCCTCAGCCCTCAGCCCTCAACCCCCAACCCTCAGCCCTCAGCCTTCAGCCCTCAGCCCTCAGCCTTCAGCCTTCAGCCCCCAGCCCTCAACCTTCAGCCTTCAGCCTTCAGCCTTCAGCCTTTTCTTCGCCTGATCTCCTTCGGTATTCTCTGGTTCTTCATGACTCTGTCCGTTGAGTCCAGCCTGATCCCGATTGCCGATGTTATCTTTGAGCACCGGTTGTATCTACCCATGGTCGGGGCAGTACTGGCCTGCGCTGCAGCTTTTTTTCTGCTCTTTAAGCGATTTTTTTCGGGAGCAGGAACTACAGTCCCGGTACTGCTGGCCGCCTTGATCATCGTTGGTTTTGGTTGGGCGACAGTGCAGCGCAATCAGGTCTGGGGAGACAGCATCACTTTGTGGCAGGATACGGCCCTGAAGTCCCCGGCAAAGGTCAGGCCGTATAATAACCTGGGTGCGGCCTTAAACGATGCCAATCGTCTGGAGGAGGCCATGGTGGTTCTTTTGCAGGCGGTAAGGATCAAGCCGGATCATTCCGAGGCCTGGTACAATCTTGGCCGTTCCTATATCCTTGCCGATCGTAATGCCGAGGCGGTGCCAAATCTGGAGAGAGCGGTCTGGCTCAAACCGGATTTCGGCGAGGCTTACGCAAACCTGGCAGCTGCCCTGAATCGGGAGAGAAGGTTTCAAGAAACCGTCATATTGCTGGAGCGCAATCTTAATTGGCTGGGGAAGCGGGTGGAGGTCAGGTTTAACCTGGGGGTGGCGTATGTATTCCTGGGGAACCTGGAATCCGCGCGAAATGAACTTGCCGTGCTATCTCGTCTCGACCCCGCGCTGGCCGCGCAGTTAGCCAATTTACTCAATGGAGCAGGTCAATGAGATCAGGTTGTGGAGGGAGATTGACCGTGTCAGATGAATATTGATGGCCTTGTATATAAAAAACGTAACGCCAAAACGTAGAGGCGAAAAGACAACATGCTGAAATAAAAGGATTAAACTTTTGTGGCTTTGCGCCCCTGCGTCAAAAAATGAATTGAGGCCCTCGCAAAAAAGGAAAAAGCCAACAGGTTCGTGATATGAGTATCACTTCTGACCACGTAATTGCAAAGCCGAATCAAAGTGTGGCGTTTCGAAGGCTTTTTCGCACTCATGACAATCCCAACATTGGGCTTTGCAATTTTTTAATATCTTAGCAAGGCGTTGCCCTTTAACTGTTTTCCAAAAGTTAGGCATTGTTTTTAGTCTTTTTAATTTATGCTTATAATCATTTTTGAAATAATCAGCATCAACCCAGGCAAAATTCCACCAGTGTAAAGGCATGATGTTGTCCTTAATTATATCAGCAAAATTATTGGCATAGATAATTTCATCCGGGGCACAGGGAGTATAATCAAATCTATATTTTTTTTGATGCTCAAAAAGCCAGCAAGCTTTTTTGCTTTTAGCCTCACCTGGCGGAAAAGTAAAAGCACTGAATCTGCCGGAATATTTAAAAATATCATTCAGCTCGGCAATCTCGTTAAATGTCTCTTTGTCTGAAACGATAAAATCAATAGCATTTCTTGGTAATTTACCAAATGGCTCGTTGAATCTCCAGTTGTCACAGGTTAATTTGCTTATTGTCTCGAAGTACTGCCCGCTGATATATTCCCCCATGGAGTCATGTTCTTTCTTGAAGGGGCAACTATAGAGACAGCCTTCCTGGATCAACAGGCTGGTGAGGATTTTTTTGGCCGGCTTATATGTTTTGTTATAATAATCAACGGCTTTTCTGATCTGTTTTAACTCGTTTAAATTCCTGCTGATACTTCTATCCAGCAAAATAGTGTCATAGCCGCAAAAAATATAATTCATAACTTGTTGCGCGTCGGCAACCCGATGATTCACAGTGTTTTTCCAGCGCATCTCTGGGAAATTATCGTGTAATAATCTTGATCTTATCAAGTGTGGGGAAGCTATGGTGCAGCTTCGCAAACCTCGGTCGTAAAATGATTTTATAAATTTTATAAATTCTTTGGTTACATTTCCATCAAGTAATAGTTCGTGCGGGGTTTCAATGCTGTTTATCGTAAGAGAAATCTCTATGCCCAATTCATCCTGTATTCTGAATAAACTGTCCACTTGTGCATCCGTGGCCTCAACTCCCATCGGATTACAATATCTTTTGTCACGCTCATGATATTTGTAGCGAAAAATCTTTCCGAAGAAAATATCGTGGATTTCATTCTTGAATTCTTGGGATGAGTTTTTAATCAACTGATAGTAGGTGTTATCGTGTTCTATATTTTTTACACTTTCAAAATGCGGGATGGAGATGAATTTGTTTTGCGGCATACTTTCCTCCTGTAAGCTGAGCCAGATAAACCGCCGGTTTTGCTGGTGGCTGCGCAAAGTTTAACGATTCCAGGAATAACAAGGGGAATCCCGTTCTGAACAGAGAAAAGTTGAAGAAAAGAATATTCCCCGGAGATGACGGGCAAAGTCTAAATCATACCAGGTGGAAATGCAAGTATCACTTGGTCTGGATGCCGCTGGCCGCAGCTAGGTTTCGTGATCCGTTACCTGGTGGTTGCCACCAGATTCTGAAATGAGAGAACTCCATAACTCTTCAGGATTAAAAAAGGCCTCACCCAGGATGCCGGGGTGAGGCCTTTTGTTTGTTCACCAAGCTGCTGATCTGTTACTTGCTTGGCTCCAGAGCCTTGGCCCGACCTTCCAGGAATTTCCAGCCCTTTTCCACATCCTTCTGGCTCATGGCCATGAGTTCTTCGGCGTGCTCTGGATTCATCATCTTCAGGGCGCGGTAGCGGTTCTCGTTCAAGGCGTATTCCGCAAAGGGAATGGACGGCGCCTTGCTGTCGATGGTCAGGGGGTTTTTGCCCTGTTCCTCCAGTTCCGGGTTATAGCGGTAGAGAGGCCAGTGGCCGCTGGCAACCGCCTTCTTCTGCTGGTCAAAGCCCTTGGTCATGTTGATGCCGTGGTTGATGCAGTGGGCGTAGGCAATGATCAGGGAGGGGCCCTCGTAGGCCTCTGCCTCGGCAAAGGCCTTGACCACCTGAGTGGGGTTGGCGCCGAGAGCGATCTTGGCCACATAGACGTTGCCGTAAGTGGAAAAGATCATGCCGATGTCTTTTTTGGGCATCTTCTTGCCGCCTGCGGCAAACTGGGCCGTGGCCGCGCGCGGGGTGGACTTGGACATCTGGCCGCCGGTGTTGGAGTACACCTCGGTGTCCATGATCAGGACGTTGACGTTCTCGCCGGAGGCCAGCACATGATCCAGGCCGCCGTAACCGATGTCGTAGGCCCAACCGTCACCGCCGAAGATCCAGACAGATTTTTTTACCAGATAATCCGCTACCGGCAGGAGCCGTTTGGCGATTACCGAGGTGCTGCCGGTGAGCGCTACTTTCAGCTTGGCAACCCGGCCGCGCTGGGCTTCGATCTCGTCCTGGGTTTTCTGGGCGGCGGAGGTAATCTCGCCCGCCATTTTTTGGGTGATGATTTTTTCCGTCACTGCTTTTGCCAGCAGTTCCGCTGCCTGCTCCGCGAATTTGTTGGCGGTGTTGCGCATGCCAAGGCCGAATTCTGCGTTGTCTTCAAACAGGGAATTGGCCCAGGCCGGCCCGCGGCCATCGGCCCGCTTGCAGTACGGGGTGGTGGGCAGGTTGCCGCCATAGATCGAGGAACAGCCCGTAGCGTTGGCAATCAGCATCCGGTCGCCGAACATCTGGGTGGCAAGCTTGATGTAGGGGGTTGCGCCGCAACCGGCGCAGGCCCCGGAGAACTCGAACAGGGGCCGGATCAGCTGGCTGCCCTTGACCGTAGAAGGATCGATCTCCTTGTTTGCGACCTCGGGCAGGCTCAGGAAATATTTGATATTGGGGATTTCCTGGGTACGGAGCTGTTCGCTGTTTTCGATCATCTTCAGGGCCTTTTCCTTGGCCGGGCAGACATCGACACAGAGGGTGCAGCCGCAGCAGTCTTCGGTGAAGACCTGGATGATGGTTTTGCTTCCCTTGAACTGGGCGCCGACCGCCTCGACACTCTTCAGGCTCTTGGGCTGTTTCTTGAGCTCAGCAGCCTTGACGATCTTCATCCGGATAGAGGCGTGGGGGCAGACCAGGGAGCAACGACCGCACTGGATGCAGTTGCTCGGCAGCCACTCTGGCACCTGCACCGCGATGTTGCGTTTCTCGTACTGGGTGGTGCCGGTGGGCCAGGTTCCGTCGCAGGGCATCTGAGAGACCTTGATCTGGTCGCCTTTGCCCTCGATCATCTTGGCGGTGACCTCCTTGACAAAGGCCGGGGCGTCAGCGGAAACGACCGGCGGCCTTTCATGGCCATCGGCGCTCTTGGGCATCTTGACCTCAACGATGTTGTTCACCGCCACATCCACCGCGCCGTAGTTCATGTTGACGACCTTGTCGCCTTTCTTGCCGTAGGTTTTCTTGATCGCGCCCTTGATGGCCGTGATCGCTTCCTCCTTGGTGAGAATGCCGGAGATCAGGAAGAAGGCGGTCTGCATGATCATGTTGATGCGAGCGCCCAGGCCGATGGCCTCGGCCAGGGTGAGGGCGTCGATGATGTAGAATTTGGCCTTCTTGTCGAGCAGATCCTTTTGGGCTGAGGAGGGCAGCTGATCCCAGACCTGATCCTTGTTGAAGGTGGTGGTAAGCAGGAAGGTGCCGCCGGTTTCCAGGTTGCCCAGCATGTCGTACTTGTCGAGGAAGGTGAAGTTGTGGCAGGCCACGAAGTTCGCCTTGTTGATCAGATAGGGGGCGATGATCTTGTTCTTGCCGAAACGCAGATGGCTGGTGGTGATGGAGCCCGATTTTTTGGAGTCGTAGACAAAGTAGCCCTGGGCATTGTTGGGGGTCTCGGTGCCGATGATCTTGATTGTGTTCTTGTTGGCGCCTACGGTGCCGTCCGCGCCCAGACCGTAAAACATGGCCCGGTAGACGTCCTTGCCCTCGATATCGAAGGAGGGGTTGTACTTGAGGCTGGTGCCGGCCACATCGTCGTCGGGGCCGACGCAGAAATGGTTCTTCGATTTTTTGGCCGCCATGTTGTCGAAGACCGCCTTGACCATGGCCGGAGTGAATTCGGCGGAGCCAAGGCCGAACCTGCCGCCGAGAATGCTGGGGCTGGCCTTGAGGGTTCCGGCCTCCACTGCCTCGCCGATTGCTGTGCGGATGTCGAGGTAGAGGGGCTCGCCAGCGCTGCCCGGCTCCTTGGTGCGGTCGAGTACCGTGATGCGCTTGACCTGCTTAGGCAGGGCCTTGACCAGGGCGGCGGAGTCAAAGGGACGGAACAGGCGGACGATGACCATGCCGACCTTCTTGCCTTTCTTGGCCAGATGTTCGATGGTGGCGGCCACGGTTTCCGCGCCTGAACCCATCATGATGACGATATCCTCGGCATCCGGAGCGCCGAAATAATCAAAGAGGTGGTACTTGCGGCCAGTGAGCTTGGCGAACTTGTCCATGGTTTTCTGGACGATGGCCGGGGTGGCGTTGTAGAATTTGTTAACTGTCTCACGGCCAGTGAAATAAACATCAGGGTTCTGGGCGGTGCCGCGCATCATGGGCCGATCCGGGGAGAGGCCGCGTTCGCGGTGGGCAACGACCAGATCCTCGTCGACCATCTTGCGCATATCGTCGAAGGTGAGCTGCTCGATCTTCTGGATCTCGTGAGAGGTGCGGAAGCCATCGAAGAAGTGCATGAACGGGATGCGGCTCTGCAAGGCGGCCTGGGTGGAAATCAGGGCCATATCCTGACATTCCTGGACGTTCTGGGAGCAGAGCATGGCCCAGCCGGTCTGGCGGGCGGCCATGACATCGCCGTGGTCGCCGAAGATGGAAAGACCCTGGCAGGCGATGGAACGGGCGGTGATATGGAAAACGGTCGGGGTCAATTCGCCGGCCAGTTTGTACATGTTGGGAATCATCAGCAAGAGACCCTGCGAGGCCGTGAAGGTGGTGCAGAGCGCGCCGGTAGTCAGACTGCCGTGCAGGGCCCCGGCTACACCGCCTTCTGACTGCATCTGGGTAACAACAGGAATGGAGCCCCAGATGTTTTCCTGTTTGGCGGTTGCCTTGGTGTCGGACTCCGCTGCCATTGGAGTAGAGGGGGTGATGGGGTAGATCGTGATGATCTCGCTGGTGGCGTAGGCCACATGGGTACATGCCTGATTACCATCAATGGTGACCATTTTCCGGGACATAGACTCATCTCCTTCAATTCTGCTTGGGTTGATAATAGTATAAAGCTGTTAAGGGCTGCACCCCGTTGTGCGCGGGGCAGAAATGAGGCGCACCCAGAATAACGTTGTTATGGACAGGTGGAAAACAAAACTACAGACAATTATTTACGTATAAATACGAGGGGTTAAAAGATTGCAACCGCATGCTCTTCTTACCGAACTGAATAATTTAAACGAAGTTTTCAATAATATCCAGTTTTTATTTTACTTTACCGGCTGGTTTTGCGTGGTTTTCATGATCAGCTCCTGGGATTTGAGCAAGACTTTGGTGTCGGGCGGCACAGACTGGGTCAGCCAGGTATTGCCGCCAATGACCGAGCGGGCGCCGATAATGGTGTCGCCGCCTAAAATAGTGCTGCCGGCATAGACCGTGACCTCGTCTTCAATAGTGGGGTGGCGTTTACTCTGCCGGTCAAGATCCCCGGAATCGTCCCGTTTGAAGGACATGGCGCCCAGGGTCACGCCCTGATAGAGCTTGACTCGCTGGCCGATGACACTGGTCTGCCCTATAACCACGCCGGTGCCGTGGTCGATGAAAAATGAGGCGCCGATGGTGGCGCCGGGATGAATGTCGATACCGGTAATGCCATGGGCGTATTCGCTCATGATGCGCGGCAGGATGGGAACCCCCAGGCTGTAGAGTTCGTGGGCGACCCGGTAGACCATGATGGCGTGAATGCCCGGATAGCTGAAGATGATTTCGTCAAAACTGCCGGCGGCCGGATCGCCTTCGTAGGCCGCCCGCACGTCCGTGGCCAGAATCTCCCGCAGGGCCGACAAGGAGGTGATGAATTTGAAGGCGTTTTCTTTGCCCGTGTCTTCGCAATGCTGGCAGCTGGTGCCATGGCGGAGGCACTCGTGGCGGATGGCGTTGGTGATTTCCCTGGTCAGTTTTTCATAGAGGCCGGAGATTTCCAGGCCCAACTGGTATTTGAGGCTGATCCGGTCGATGCCCTGGTTGCGGAAATAACCGGGAAAGAGGATGTCGCGGCAGGATTCCAGGATGTCGATGACGTGCTGGCGGCTGGGCAGGGGGTTTGCTTCGATGTGCTCAAAACAGATGTTATTGTAGCAGGTGTCCACCACCTGATCAACCAGCTGCGGCAGTCGGCTGCGGAAGTCGGCGGTGGCTGGATGCTCCTTGGGGCAGGCATCATTTTGGACAAGAGGAATTCTGGGGGTCAGGCTCACGGTGTGTCCTCCGGTTATTACGCAAAAACAGGGAAAGGATTAAACAGCGATATATGGTTTGAGATAGTAACAACGATTTGTTGTTCTCTCAAGAAATCCCTGAAATAATTCTGGTGTTTTTGGGGAGACGGAGGGAGATTCAGGCGGCAGGTCTATGGCTACGAAGGCAAAAAAGGGAGCGGGGTGGTTGTCATGCCGCATCTTTATTGATTTTCACCGTTGCCATAAACAGCGGGATCGCGGCGAGAAGCATGGCGGCCATCAGCCAGAATGTCGGCAGGTAGCCAAGCCGGGCGATCAGGAGGCCGGCCAGGATGGGGCCGGAGGCGTGGCCGATATCGAAGATGGTGCCGAAGGCGCCCATGGCCGCGCCAAAGTGCTTTTCCTTGCAGACATCGATAATCAGGGCCGCAGACGAGGAGGTCACCAGGGCCTCGCCAAGGCCGAAGACTACTGCGGCAAGGCCGAGAAGATAAAAATTTGTCAGGAGGGGAATGGCCGCAAAGGATAGGGCGCACAGGAGCATGCCGAGGGAGATCAGCGGCTTTCTCCCGTGGCTGTCCGAGGTCTTGCCCATGATGGGTTTTGAGACAATGGTGGCCACCACCTGCACCCCCCAGAGCAGGCCCGCCTGAAAGGCAGTGAGCCCGGCCACCGTTACCGCATAGATGGGCAGGAAGGCCTCCAGCGCGCCGACGGTCATGTTCTGCAGGCCTTCCATGTTCGAGGTGATGATAACCCGCCGGTCGCTGGCAACCTCTCTGATTCCGGAGATGAAACGTGCGTATGCCTCTTTAAGGCTCTGGTGCTTTTCCACCTTCTGGCCGTCTTTCAGCACGCCCAGGGCCAGAACCAGGGCCATGACCCCGGCTAGGCCGCTGGCCAGGTAAGCGATCTGAAAATCGCCCATTGCCGGGCCAGCGGCGCCGGGGGTGCTTAGGATAAAACCGCCCAGCGGGGCGCCGAGGAGGTTGCCGATGATCGTTACCGAGGAAAACCAGGAAAGCAGCTCGCCCTTGCGTGTCCCGGCCACATCGGCGACCACGGCCATCGACACCGGCCCGTAAATGGCGGTGGCCAGGCCATGGATGAAGCGAACCACGATGAGGGCCTGATAGTTGTCGATGAATAGATAGGCAAACGGCAGAACCGCGAAGACGATCAGGCCGAGCAGCATCGTTTTTTTCCTGCCGATTACGTCGGACAGCGCCCCGGAGGGCAGTTTGAAAAATATCCCGGTTACGGTGGAGATCCCCACGGCAAAGCCGATCGCCTCGGGGCCTGCTCCGAGATAGAGGGCGAACAGCGGCAGCACCGGGCTTCTGGCCAGGGCATAGGAAAGCCGGGCAAAGAAGCCCACGGTGCAGAGCGCGGTGAACGGGGAGAGAAACTTCATCTTTTCCTCAGGTCTTGGCAGGCGCTTTTCTGTCGAAGTAAATGCTTTTTCCCGTAACGCTCAGGGGGATGCCCATGACCACCTCGCCCTTGATAAGGCCAACGGCTCGAGCTGCCGCCCCGACCCGCTGCTGCACCCGGCAGTCCACGTTTAACAGGCTGGCGGTCTTGGCCGCCGAAGAGAGAGCCACGCCGATGTCGATCATCCGCATGACGCAGTGGGGGCCGGTATAACCCATCTCCTTGTCGGTGAGTTTTCTGTTCCTGGCGAATTCCGCGCAGGTTGGGGAGCCGCAGGCCCCGCAGTCATAACCGGCGGTCACCGGCTTGCTCAGGCCAACGAGCAGCAGAGCCTGTGAGTTTTCGATGTTGGCGGCATCCCTGAGCCAGAAGGCCTCGTTGGTGCTCCTGGGGGCATATTCCTTCATGGCTTCGGCGATCTTTCGCAAATCATCGTTCTGGGTGAGCACGACAATTTCCAGAAAGTCCTTGCCGCCAGCCTTGGGGGCGGTGCGCGCCGATACCGCCATGAGTTGCGCCGCCATTTCAATCGCTTCCTTCATAATGCCGCTCCTGGTCGTTATTCTTTCTTTTTGCCGCTGACAGGACATTCTTCATTCTGGTCATGGAAGGCCGTGCAGGCAAAGGCATCTTCAATCGAGTCCAGTATGGATTTTTCCCCGGTTGTCGAAGCATCTTTGGCGGCAGACTCTTCTTTCTTCCCGCTGCAAAGCGGGCAGGGTACGCCTTCTTCCGCGAAAGCGGAGCAGGCCAGGGTGGTCTCGATCTCTTCCGTTGGGGTGCATTTCTTGTCGGTCATGTCTTTCCTCCAGAGGTATGGGGATTGGGTGTCAGCCTGCGCGCCGTGCCGGTTGCTTCAGGCCAGGGTTTCTTCGTGATCGGTTCAGATCAGTTCCTTGATTTCTCATGATAGCACAGGTGGTGCTTCAGGGTGGGTTTTGCTTTTAAAAAAGGCCAGCAGAAAGCCCCGATTACAACGGGTATTAAGGTAAGTGCTTGATTTACTGTGGTGGGCCTGTGAGCTTTTCAGGTTGTTACGAGTTCATCAAGTTTCGTTTGCGCAGGCAAGCTGCTCAACTCAGCTTTAAAGAAGGCGCATTCCCCTGGCAAAGACGCTCCCCACGGGTGGAGATGACCACCTCCTGTACGGGAATGGTCATGCCGGAGCGGGAAAGGGCCTGAGAAACAATATGGCGCATGTTGCCGCAGCAGGGCACCTCCATGATGGCCATGGTGATGCTCTTGATTCCGGCTGTGGCAAAGATTTCCGTGAATTTCAGAATGGCGCTTTCCACCTCGTCAAATTTCGGACAACCCAGCATGACGACCTTGCCGCTCAGCAGCTCGCGGTGAAAGTCCGGATAGGCTACCGGCACGCAATCAGCCGCAATCAGGAGGTCGGCGCCTTTGAGAAAGGGCGCGGTGGGCGGCACCAGGCGAATCTGCACCGGCCAGTGGCTCAGGGCTGAACCTGTGGCCGCGCCAAGCGAAGTCGGGGCATTGGCCGACTGGCAGGGGCTGGCCGGGGCGAAGGTCTGCAATCTTGCGGAAGGACAGCCGCCAGCGGGTGGGGCTTGGTGGATCTTTGCCGGGCCTCTTTTGCTGAGCAGCTCTTCCACCGCTGCTTCGTCAAAATCATCAGCCTCCCGCTCAATGATACGCAGGGCGCCGGTGGGACACTCGCCCAGGCAGGCGCCCAGGCCGTCGCAATATTTTTCCGCCAGCATCCTGGCCTTGCCATCCACGAGCTGCAGGGCGCCTTCCGCGCAGGAAATAATGCACTGGCCGCAGCCGTTGCACAAGGACTCGTCTATCTCGATGATCTTTCGCATTATTTTCATGGCTTGGTCTCCGTTATCCCTTGAGCAGCACCTTGGCGGCCAGGGCGGCTCCTGCCCTGGTGAGGAAGGAGCGCTCGATAATCTTTTGCAGATGCTCTGCCGGGGTGGGCGCATCCTTCTGTTTTTCTTCCAGGTTGGTGATCAGATCCGCGTCGTAGAGAACCTTGAAGTTCATGGTCTCTTCCGGTCTGGGCAGATGGTGATGGCCGATGATATCGCAAACCTCTTCAATGAGCGGCTGCGGCGCACCCAGGGCGATGAGCATATCCCTGGCCACCGGCGGCCCCTCCACATGCTGGTGCCTGGGGGAGGAGCTGTTGTATTTGCGTTCTCCTTCCTTGATCCCGATGTCGTGCAGGTAGGCGGTGATCTCAACGACCGCCGGATTGCACTCCTCTTTTTCCGCGATAGCCAGGGCATGGCGGGCCACCCGGCTGGCATGGCCGATGCGGCGGAAATCGTCTGCAAAGTAGCGTTTCATCTCCACCGCCACCCGTTCCTTGAGTACCTCCTGCTTCTTGGCCAGCAGCTCTGGCGGCAACGAGCCCAGGCATTGCGCGGCATAGGGGCAGTAAGAGGCACAGCCGAAATCGTTGTGGGGATTGAGCATCTTGGTGCCGCATTTATTGCACTTGCGACTGGAATCGTCCTTGAAGAATTCGACGCTGCTCCCGCATTTGGGGCAGGCTGCCTCGAATACGGCATTGGCATCCCAGTAGCGGCTGTCCTGTCCTGGGCATTGCATAACAATCTCCTTATAGGGTACGGCGCGGACGGCGGAGGGAGAGACCGCCGCCCGCGCCGGTTTTTCTTAGCCGAGAATAGCCTTCAGATCCTCGGCCGGGGTGGTAACCGGCTTGATGGCGAAGTTTTCTACCAGCACATTCAGCACGTTGGGGGTGATGAAAGCGGGTAGGGTCGGCCCAAGACGGATGTTCTTGATCCCCAGATTCAGCAGGGTCAGGAGGATGACCACCGCCTTCTGTTCGTACCAGGAAAGCACCAGGGAGAGCGGCAGGTCATTGACCCCGCACTCAAAGGCCCCGGCCAGGGCCACGGCGATCTGGATGGCTGAGTAGGCATCGTTGCACTGGCCCACATCGAGCAGGCGGGGGATGCCGCCGATATCGCCCAGTTTCTTGTCAAAGAAGCGGAACTTGCCGCAGGCCAGGGTCAGAACCATGCAGTCTGCCGGGATCTGCTCCACGAGTTCGGTATAGTAGTTGCGTCCGGGCTTGGCGCCGTCACAGCCGCCCACCAGGAAGAAATGGCGGATGGCCTTGGCCTTGACCGCCTCGATAACCTTGTCGGCCACTCCCAGCACGGTGTTGCGGGCAAAGCCGACCAGAACAGAGTCCTTGTCCAGGGTGTCGGTGAAGCCGGGCAGGGCCAGGGCCCGATTGATAACCGGGCTGAAATCCTTGTCCGCGCCGATGTGCGCCACATCCGGCCAGCCGACCAGGCCGGTGGTAAAGACATTGGCCTTGTACGAGTCGCTTGGCTTCTGGATGCAGTTGGTAGTAAAGAGGATGGCCCCAGGAAATTCGGGCATCTCCTTCTGCTGGTTCTGCCAGGCCGTGCCGAAATGGCCGTAAAAATGGCTGTACTTTTTCAGCTCAGGGTAGCCGTGGGTGGGAAGCATCTCGCCGTGGGTGTAAATATTGATTCCCTTGCCCTTGGTCTGTTCAAGGAGCATGGCCAGATCTTTGAGATCATGACCGGTTACCAGGATACACTTGCCGGGGATATGCCCCAGCGGCACCGGAGTAGGAACCGGATGGCCGTAGGTGCCGGTGTTGCCCGCATCGAGCAGCTCCATGGCCTTGAGGTTTACCTCGCCGCATTTCAGGGCCAGGCCAACCAGCTGCTCAAGACCCAGATCCTTGCGGGTCAGCTCGCCCATGGCTTCATGGATGTAGGCGTAAACTGTCTCGTCTTCCTGGCCCAAGATGGCGGCATGGTCGGTATAGGCGGCCAGGCCGCGCAGGCCGTACATGGTGATCTGCTTTAATGATTGCAGGTCAGGGTTGGCGTCCAGGGTGTTGATGAAGTTCAGGGCCGCGCCCTGGGCCTCAAGGCCGGAACGTGAAATGGCAGGGGTAAAGGTGGCTGCCGGGGCGGTGAATTCAACCGCGCCGCCTGCGGCCTTTACTTTTGCCTTCAGGGATTCGCGCAGTTCAACGGTCTTGTTGATCAGAGCCTCAAAGCGGGCCGGGTCAAAATCCACATTGGTGAGGCAGGAAAAAATCGCCTCGCAGGTGAAGCGGTCAACAGCGTGGTCAATAATCCCGACCTTGCGGCCAGCGGCGGCCACCAGGCACAGGCCTTGAACCGCATGGGTCAGCAGGTCTTCAAGGCCCGCGACAGCTTCATTCTTGCCACAGACTCCGATGGCGGTGCATCCTGTTCCCTTGGCAGTCTGTTCACATTGGTTGCAAAACATTACGATTCTCCTTGGTTGAGGTAAAGGTTGAGGTAACCCGTATTGGTACGTTTGTTTTGCAGACTATATCGGCAATTATCTCCCCTGGCGTTGACTTAAATCAAGAAGAAAGATAATTTTTATCCGACTTGTTTTTTTCTTTTCACTGGCTACGGCTTAAAACCGCAGACTGGCAGTTGACAGCAAAAAATAAACATGAAAAATGTCGCCTTGAGGTTTAGATTAGTAGCCGCACAAGGTGTCTTTTTTTATTCATTAATAATGAACAGAGGCGGTATGGAATATCTCTTGGTTATTGGCTCTTATTTCATCGGCTCAATACCCTTTGGCCTGGTCTTGGGGAAGGTTGCCGGTATTGACGTACGCGAGTCGGGCAGCGGCAATATCGGGGCCACCAATGTTGCCCGCCTGGTCGGCAAAAAGCTTGGGGGGCTTACCCTGATCTGCGATGCGCTTAAGGCCATTCTGCCAATGCTGATCGCAAGGCGGGCGCTTTCCCCCGGCGCCAACCTGGAACTATGGGTGGCACTCTGCGGCGGCGCGGCCTTTCTGGGGCATCTCTACCCGCTGTATCTGAGGTTTCGGGGCGGCAAGGGTGTGGCAACGGCGCTGGGCATCTTTCTCTATCTGGCGCCGGTGGCCGCGGGCCTTGATCTGCTGATCTTTGCCGGGGTGGTCTACAACTGGGGCTATGTTTCCTTGGGTTCGCTCACCGCCGCCTTGATGATGCCGGGCCTGGTCTGGCTGCTGACCGGCTCGATAAGCAACTCCGTACTGGCTTTGGGGATTGGTGTTTTGATCTGGGGCAAACACCGGGAGAACATCGTGCGGCTCATGCAGCACAAAGAAAAAAGCTGGAGAAAAGAGCCGCCGGATCAGGGCGCGCCTGACCAGCGTTGAGAGTCAAGGGGCTTAAGCGATTAATCTTTCTGGAAGAATTCAGAAGAGTCTCTTGCAAAATTCGTCAAAGTTCCCCCCCCTTGCGGGGGAGGGTCAGGGTGGGGGGGAATGATTAGAACGGCAAGTTGCGACTTCACCCACCCCCTGGCCCCCTCCCGTCAAGGGAGGGGGATTTATTCCATGAATTTCTTGTCGGTGGTGATCTTGGCCCTGCCTTGCAGGTAAGCCAGCCAGTCGCTCATGACTTGCTGTTGTTTTTCCTGAATCAGCATTTTCCGGAGCGCTTCTTTCTGACTGGCAAAGACCTCTTCGCTTGCCGGGGCGCTTTCCTTGAAATGAAGCACATAGAAAGTTCCGCCATTTTCAATAATCTCGGCGGGGTAGGGTGAGGCGGCACTGAGCTTCAGGCCTTGCGCGGCAAGAGGGCCGGGCAGGTCGCTGGTCTCCTGCTGGCTTCTGCTGAAAAAAGAGGTGGTGAGGACGTGGCTTTTGCTCTTTTCCGCCGCAACGGCCAGGGAGCCTTCTTTTTTTGCCTGGGCCAGCATACCAGAGGCGGCCTCCTTGGCTCGGGTCTGGGCCTGATCGTCAAGGAAATCCTTTTCCACCCTGGCGCGAACCTCAGCCAGCGGCGGCACCTGGGGATCCTTCACCTCGTCAAGGAAGAAAATGGCGTAGCCGCCTTTGATCTCAAGCAATGAACTCAGCTCGCCCTTTTTCAGGCCAAAGATGGTTTTTAGCAGCACAGGCTGTTCAGCCAGGGCCTTGGGAGGATTGGTCTGGGTAAAGTAATCGGTTGTCTGTACCTGGGTTGCCGCGCTTGTCGCATACTTATCCAGGCTGCCAGCCTGGATGATCCCCTCGTAGGCCTTGTTTGCCCGCTGGAAAGCAAGATCCTTGCCCTGCTCGCTCAACGGGCGGCCGGGTATGGCCTGTTCCTCAAGAAAGGTGAGGTATCTGAGCTTGACCTGCGGCTCGGTCAGGTAGGCCTGCTTGCGGGCGGCAAAAAAAGGAACCAGTCCCTGCTCGGCAACCGGGCCTGAAGCCCGGAAATCATCTGCGGTCAAGGCGACATATTCCAGTTTTAGCTGATCGTGGTCAAAGGCGAAACGTTCCTTGAGCTCGCTGTCCGAGATCCTGGCGAACCGGGAAAGATGGGCCAGAATCTTGCTGTGAAGCAGGTCGTTGCGCACATTGTTTTCAAAATCAGTCGTGTTCATTCTTGAGGAGGCCAGCAGCTTTTTGTAACGGTCGAGCTTGAAGATCCCTTCTTCCCGGAAAGCCTCCATCCCCTGGATAACCTTGCGCACCTCATCGCTGCCCACTATCAGACCGGCTTCCTTTGCCCCCTGCTGCATGACCAGCTCCTGAATCATCTGGTTCAGCACCTGCTGCTTCAGGTTCAGAGACTCAATCAATCCTGCGGGTATGGCGCCGCCGAATTTTTCCTGATACCGGCCAAGGGTCTGGCTGTAGACCCGCTGGTACTGCTGCGCGGAAATGCTTTGCTCATTAACCGTGGCAATGGCATTGGGGCCGCCTTTCTGACTTTGCCCCACCCCCCAGAAAACAAAGACCAGGACAATCATCAGAATGGCGGCCTGGATATAGGTCGATTGGGCCTTGCGGCGCATAAAGTCGAGCATGTGTCACCTGTATGGTAACTGTCCAGCAGCACCACATCTGCGTTGTCATCAGCCCGCTCATGTGCAATAGCACACTTCGCGGGCCTCTGGATTTTATGCCCCGTAGGGGTAAGCATCTGCGGCACTGCTGAACAGTTACGGTTCGTAGTTTACGTTTCTTTCCAGCTCCGAATGAGAAGGCTGTTTTGACTACAAAAAAGAGCGTTATCCTAACCCCGATAAACGGGATAAATGCGTTAACGAAATTATTTTCTGCCCCAAAATGCAGAAAATAATTTTTAACTTACTAATTTTTTTTCGCAATGCCGTCAACCAATTTAGTAAGCCCTTACACCTTGGCCAGGTTTTCCCCCACCACCGTGTTCACCACCAGAGGTACGTCAAGGCGCATGACTCCTTCCATGGCCTCCTTGACCACGGCCCCGGTTGCCTCGATTTCTGAGAGCGGAACCTCAAAAACCAGCTCGTCATGAATCTGGAGCAGGAGCCTGGCACCAAGGCCTTGCTCGCTGAGCCGTCGGGTGGCGGCGATGGTGGCCAGCTTGATGATGTCGGCAGCCGTGCCCTGGATAGGGGTGTTGATCGCGGTGCGCTCGGCAAATTCGCGACTGGCCTTGTTGGCGCTGTTAATGTCGGGCAACAGGCGGCGGCGATTGAGCAGGGTGGTGACAAAACCATCCTGCCGGGCCTTGGCGACAATCTCTTCCATGAAGCGTTTCACCCCGGCATAGTGAGCGAAGTAACGGTCGATAAAGGTGGCCGCCTCCTTGCGGCTCAGGTTGAGCTGGGCCGCAAGACCAAAGGCGCTTATCCCGTAAATAATCCCGAAGTTGATGGTTTTTGCCACCCGCCGCATCTCCGGCGAGATAAAGGCCGGATTGATCCGAAAGATCTCGGCCGCAGTCTGGTTGTGGACGTCGCTGCCGGCACGGAAGGCGGTAAGCAGAGCCGGATCCTGGGCATAATGAGCCATGACCCGCAGGTCGATCTGCGAATAATCCGCCGACAAAAAGAGCTGGCCAGGCGCGGCCACGAAAGCGGCCCGGATTTTCTGGCCCTCTGGGGTACGGATCGGGATGTTCTGCAGATTGGGATTGCTGCTGCTCAGGCGGCCAGTGGCGGTAACGGTCTGGTTGAAAGAGGTGTGAACCCGTCCGGTACTGGGATGGATCAGCTCCGGCAGCCTGTCCACATAGGTGTTCTTGAGTTTGCTTAAGTTCCGGTGGGCCATGATCGCCGCAGGCAGATCGTGCTGTCTGGCCAGACCTTCCAGTACCTTGATATCGGTGGAATAACCGGTCTTGGTTTTGCGGCCCTGGGGCAGACCCAGTTTGGCAAAAAGGATCTCACCGAGCTGACGGGTGGAATTGATGTTGAACTCCTCCCCGGCCAGGGCATAGATGGTCTTTTCCAGCTCGGCCAGTTGCTGGCCGAAATCCACAGACAGGCAGCGCAGCTGGGCCTGATCCACGGTGATCCCGGCCTGTTCCATCTGGGCCAGAATGGGAACCAGCTTCATCTCCAGGTCGGAGAAAAGCTCCCAGAGGCCAAGCTGTTCCAACTGGGGCCGAAACTGTTGCCAGAGGAGAAAGGCGCCTGCCACATCCTCACAGGAATAATCTCTGGCCGCCTCCGGGGCGACATAGGCAAAACTGTCTGGCCGCTTGTCGCCGCAGGTAACCTCAGCAAAACTGGTCAACCGCAGGCCTAGCAGCTCCAGGCACAGGTCGTCGAGCTTCTGGGAACGGCGAGAGGGGTCAAGAAGATAGGAGGCGATCATGGTATCCCACAAGGGGCCGCGCAGGCGGAGGCCATGATTTTCCAGGATAGGCAGATCGAATTTGAGGTTGTGGGCAAGCTTTGGCAGCTGGGGATCAGAAAAAAGCGGGGCCAGATGTTTTTGAACCAGGGCAAGGGGCAACTGGTTGGGCACGAGGTTTCCGGCAGCATCCCGATGGCCAATGGGCAGATACCAGGCTTCCTCGGTGGCGCCGCAGAGGGAGAGGCCCACAAGTTCGGCCAGCCGCGGATCAAGCGAGGTAGTTTCCGTATCCAGCACCAGCAAGGGGGCCTGGGCCAATTGTTGGCAGGCCTTCTCAAGCTGGCTTTCCGTGGTGATCAGCTGGAACCCCTTGCTTTCCAGGGCAACGGCCACGGAGGGCCTGGCCTTCAGCAGACGGCTGAAATCGAGAAGGCCGTAAAGCTCCTGGAGTTTTTCCTCGTTGGCTTCAGAGGTCTCGTACTCCTTCAGCTCCGGGGAGGCAAGATCTTCCCTGAGGGCAATGAGCCGCCGGGAGAGAAAGGCGTTTTCCCGATTGGCCAGGAGCCTTTCCTTGAGCTTTGCCTGAGGGATCGTTTCAATCTTTTGATATAAGCCTTCCAGCGTACCATATTGATTGATCAGCTTTTCCGCAGTTTTCGGGCCGATGCCCGCCACCCCTGGCACGTTGTCCGAGCTGTCGCCCACCAGGGCGAAAAAATCAAGAAGCTGCGGGGGTGGGATATTGTATTTCGTCCGCACCGCGTCCGGGCTCATGAACACGTCCCGCATGGGATCCCAGACGGTGATCTGCTCTGAAACCAGCTGCAGCAAGTCTTTGTCTCCTGAGACCAGGATCACCGGATGGCCATGGGCCGCGAGTTTTCTGGCCGCAGAGGCCAGCAGATCGTCAGCCTCGTAGCCCTGGCGTTCCAGGCTGGCGATATTGTGGGCGGCGACGATCTCCTTGATGTAGGGGATCTGGCAGGCAAGGTCGTCGGGCATGGCGGGGCGGTTTGCCTTATAGGCCGGGTACATTTCATGGCGAAAGTTCGGCCCCCGCGCATCAAAGGCGATGCCGAGAAACCGGGGCGCCTTTTCCCGGAGAACCCTAAGGAGGATATTGGTAAACCCGTAAACGGCATGGGTGGGCAGACCGCTCTTGTTGGTGAGCGGGGCGATGGCGTGGTAAGCCCGGTAAATATAGGCGCTGGCGTCGATGAGATAAACAGGTTCCGGCTGGTTCATGGGGCATGATACTACCAGCCGGGGGATACTTTGGCAATCTGCAATCAGTGTGGGCAGGCAGGAAGCGAGTGTTTTTGCTGTGAAATAGGGTGAACCCGGGTTGAAGCTGGGTTGAGCAGCTTGCCTGCGCAATTCCCTCAATCTCTGGGTGGACAGCCCGGCGATTTAAGGGGTGTCTCGCGCAGACGATAATCCCCCTCTGCGCTGCGGAAGATGATTCTTCTGCCATGCCGATGAATCTGGGAACTGAGCGGCACCTGCACCGCGATGACAATCTTGTCGCCAAAGGCAAACTCATGGGGAGAGAGCGGAAAGTGCGGATCAAGCAACCGCCGGTTGCGGGCAAGCTTGACGATCTCTTTTTTTATCTGGGCCACGGCCTGCGGAGCCACCCCGATAACCGTGCCCTCAGCGTTAACCCCAAGATAGATGGTGCCGCCAAAGGTGTTCAGAAAGGCGCAGATTGTACGGAAAAATGAATCAGGCGACCAGCTGCGGGCGTCCTTGAACGCTACGTGCATCCCCTCGCCATCCGCGAGTATTTCGTTGAAATCAGAAGGGCCAAGCCACATTTCCATCAATCTTTCTCAAAAAAATCAGTTTGTTGCGTCTCAGCACCAGGTGAGAACTTGGACGAAGAGCAATCCGGTATCTATTATTTCTTTATAATTCTTTAAGCAGCATCGTCAACCCCTCGGGGGTGTCGAACTGAAAACAGCGATGCTCGTACTCGGAGGGGATGATCTTTTTCAGCAGCCCGGTCAGGACATTTTTCGGGCCGACCTCGATAAAGACCCGCACCTCCTCGGCCATCATCTGCTGGATAATCTCAAACCAGCGCACTGTGGAGGCGATCTGTCGGGCCATGATCCGGCGGATCGCCTCCGGGTCGCTTTCTGTCGCCGCCGTCACGTTGAACAGCACCGGGGTCTGCGGAGCGCTAAAGGAAATCTTCGCCATTGCCGTCTCAAAATCCGGGATCGCGCCCTGAATCAACTGGCTGTGCCAGGCGCCGCTCACCTTGAGAGGGATCGCCTTGCCGCCCTCCTTTTTCACCAGCTCTGCCGCCGCCTCAAGCGCGGCAACCTCGCCGGAGATCACGATCTGCTCTGCGGAATTATGGTTGGCCACGGTAAGTCTGCCCTGGGCCTGCGCACTTTCGACAATCATGCGGACTTGTTCGATGGGCAATTTCACCACCGCCTGCATCCCACCTGGGTTTCTCTCGCTCTCCCGCTCCATGAGGCGACCGCGTTCGGTGACCAGGGCCAGGGTATCCTCCGGGCTCAGGATTCCGGCGGCAGCAAGCGCCCCGTATTCGCCCAGGCTGTGCCCGGCAAAAAATGCCGGTCTCACCCCGGCCTTGGCCAAGGCCTGCCAGCAGATAAGATTCATCACGGTCATGGCCGGTTGCAGATGCACGGTGCGGGTCAACTCCTCCATAGGGCCATCCTGACAGAGACGGCTGAGCGGAAAGCCGCTGATCTCTTCCGCCATAGCCATGAGCGCGCGGGCCGCAGGGTCAGTGTCAAGAAATTCCCGGCCCATCCCCAGAAACTGGGAGCCCTGCCCCGGAAAAAGAACCGCTATCTTTTGCTCTGTCATGATCACTCCTCAACTTTTACTCTTAACTCAGCACTCAACACTCAGCACTCAACACTCAGCACTCAACACTCAGCACTCAACACTCAGCACTCAGCACTCAGCACTCAACACTCAGCACTCAGCACTTAACACTCTTCCCCTGCTCGTCCGGATACAAAATACTACCCAGAATAAACAAACCCACCCCCACGGTAATAGCCGAATCCGCCACATTGAAGGCCGGCCAGTGGTGGCTGCCAAGGTAAAAATCCAGAAAATCAACCACCGCGCCAAAGCGGAGCCGGTCAAGGAGATTACCTGCCGCGCCCCCGGCGATCAGGCCAATGGCGTGGGCAAAAATTCTGCCCTGGCGGCATAACTGGCGATAGGAAAAAAACATGACCCCCAGGGCGGCCAGGGCCACGCCGACGAAAAACACCTGCCGCCAGACGCTCTTGAACCCGGCGAGAATGCCGAAGGCCGCCCCCGCATTGGTGAGAAAGGTCAGATTGAACAGGCCGGGGATAACGGGCTGCAGCTCAAACATGGCAAAATTGGCCATAACCAGAGCCTTGGTCGCCTGATCGAGAACAACCACCCCCAGCAGCCAGGCCAGAGGAATAAGGGGCGAGTCCGGCTTTTTCAATGCTCCACCACTACGCTGGTACAACGCGGGCAGAGGCTGGGATGCTCGGTATCGCTGCCCAGAGCCTCGGAACGCAGCCAGCAACGCGCACATTTTTCACCTCTGGCCGGGCGCACCAGCACCGAAAGCTCCGGCAGTTCCGGGCTGACAAAGCCCGGCTCCGGCAGCTCCGGCAGCAGCTCCATCCGGGAAACAATGGCCACCCCTTGCAGGGTTTCCCAGTTGGCCGCTAAAAAGTCGCCCAGCTCGCCGCCAGCCGCCACTACCACCTCCGCCTCCAGGGAATGGCCGATAACCTTGTCGCGCCGGGCAATCTCCAGCGCCTTGGTCACTTCGCCCCGCACCCGCAAGACCCTGTCCCATTTCTCGGTCAGCGCCTTGTCGCCAACCCTGGCCGGTTTCAGTTCCGGGAAGAGGGCGACACAGACATTATCCTCGCGCTGGGCCTTGCCAGGCAAGAAATCCCAAACCTCCGCCGCCATGAAGGTAAGCACCGGGGCCATGAGCCGGGTCAGGCCATCGACGATTTCATACAAGGCGGTCTGGGCGGCCCGCCGCTCCCGTGATTTGGCGGGCAGGGTGTAGAGCCGGTCTTTAAGCACATCCAGATAGAGGGCGCTCATGCTCACGGTGCAGAAATTGGTCAGGCCGTGGAACACGGGATGGAACTCAAACCCCTCATAGCCTTTAAGCACCTTCATCTTCAACAGCTCAAACTGGTAAAGGGCCCAGCGGTCCAGCTCGTCCATTTCGCTGTCCGGCACCGTGTCGCAAACCGGGTCGAAATCGTAGAGGTTGCCAAGGATAAAGCGCACCGTATTGCGGATCTTGCGGTAGGCGTCGGCCAGTTGCTGGAGAATGGTGTCGGAGATCTTGATATCGTCGCGGTAATCCTCGGAGGCCACCCACAGGCGGAGGATCTCGGCCCCGTATTTCTTGATGATCTCCTCGGGCGCGATGACGTTGCCGATACTCTTGGACATCTTCTTGCCCTGGCCGTCCACAACAAAGCCATGGGTGAGGACACTCTTGTAGGGCGGGATGCCCCGGGTGCCAATCGAGGCCAGGAGCGCGCTCTGAAACCAGCCGCGATGCTGGTCGCTGCCTTCCAGATACAGATCAGCCGGGGCGGCAAGCTCGGGACGCTCTTCCAAGACAGCGGCATAACTCACCCCGGAATCGAACCAGACATCGAGGATGTCCTCTTCCTTGATGAACTCGGTGCTGCCGCATTTTCGGCACCTGGCCTCCGGCCCGATGAAATCGGCCAGCTCATGGCTGAACCAGGCGTCTGCCCCTTCTTTTTCAAAGAGAGCGGTGATGCGCTCCATGATGGTCTCGTCATTGAGTACCTCGCCGCATTGGCCGCAGTAGACCACGGTCAGCGGCACCCCCCAGGCGCGCTGGCGGGAAAGACACCAGTCCGGCCGGTTTTCCACCATGCCGTGGATGCGCTCCATGCCCCATTGGGGAATCCAGCTCACCTGCTTGATCGCGGTCAGGGCCTTATCGCGCAGGCCGTTGGCCTCCATGGAGATGAACCACTGCTCGGTGGCCCGGAAGATCACCGGCTTCTTGCAGCGCCAGCAATGGGGATAGCTGTGGGAGAGCTTGGCCTCCTTGATCAGCGCGCCCTGATGGGCCATATCCGCATTGATCAGCGGGTTGGCCTCGAAGATGAAGAGCCCGGCATAGGGGCCAGCCTCCTCGGTGAAACGGCCATCGCTGCCCACCGGCGAAAGGACGGGCAGATTGTAGTTGATCCCGGTCAGATAGTCTTCCCGGCCATGCCCAGGGGCGGTGTGCACGCAGCCAGTGCCGGTGTCGAGGGTCACATAATGGGCCAGAACCATTAGCGACTCGCGCTCCAGAAAGGGGTGCCTGCATTTCTTGCCCTCAAGCAGCCGGGCGGAAAAGGTGGTCAGAATCTCATAATCGCTGAGGCCCCATTCGGCCAGGGCCTGCTCCACCAGCCCTTCGGCCAGGATAAGCACCTCGCCCGCCACCCGCACTGCGGCATAGGGGTAATCAGGATGGAAGGCCACAGCCAGGTTGGCGGGCAGAGTCCAGGGGGTGGTGGTCCAGATTACGGCGGAGACCTTCTCACCGGCCAGGGCGGGAATAACCCCACCCAAGTCTTCGGCCACCGGGAATTTCACATAGATAGAGGGCGAGGTGTGGTCGTAATACTCAACCTCGGCCTCGGCCAGGGCGGTTTGACAGGAGGAGCACCAGTGTACCGGCTTCTTGCTGCGGGTCACCGCGCCGGAGAGGAGGAAACGGTTGAACTCGCGGGTGATGCTCGCCTCGTATTTATAATCGATGGTCAGATACGGAGTATCCCAATCACCCAGCACCCCGAGGCGCTTGAACTCATCCTTCTGCCGCTTGACCCATTTCCCGGCATAATTCCGGCAGGCGGAGCGAAAGGCAATCTTGCCGATCTCTTTTTTCTTGGCGCCCAGCTCCTTGTCCACATTAAGTTCGATGGGCAGGCCGTGGCAATCCCAGCCCGGCACATAAGGGCAGTGAAAACCTGCCATGCGCCTGGATCTGAGGATGATGTCCTTCAGGATCTTGTTCAAGGCGTGGCCCATGTGGATATGGCCGTTGGCGTAGGGAGGGCCATCGTGCAGAAGGTAGAGGGGGCGGCCCGCAGTCTGCGCCTGCACCTTGGCGTAGAGCTTGCCCTCCTCCCAGGCCTTGAGAAACTCCGGCTCCCTTTGGGAGAGGTTGGCCTTCATCTTGAAATCGGTTTGGGGCAGGTTCAATGTCGCCCTATAATCCATGGGTGATCTCCGTATGTTACTTAGTGCTGAGTGCTTAGTGCTGAAATCAAGCTGACAAACATACCAGCTCACCCGCAAGTTGCAAGGTAAAACAGCTGGGATTCCGGGTGGTTCGCTCTGCCAATCGGCTTTGGGTTTGACATTTCCCGACCTGGTTCCTATAGTAGGTTCGTCAAAAAATACTGGATTAGCAACAGCTCGTCACCCTGGCGAAGGCCGGGGTCAAGCCTCGATGTAACTGCTCGAAAAGACTGGATTCCGGCCTTCGCCGGAATGACGAATCCATTATTTCAGGTTATCGCGAATCCACTGAATTCGTGCAAAAATCCTCCTCTGGAGAAATCTCATGCCAAAAATTATTGCCCTGGCGGGCAAGGGCGGGGTCGGCAAGACCACCATCTCCGCCCTGCTCATTAAATACCTGAGCGAAAAAAAGATGACCCCCATTCTCGCCGTGGATGCCGATGCCAACGCCAACCTCAACGAGTTGCTGGGGCTGGAACTTGGCATAACCATCGGCCAGATCAGGAAGGAACTCAAGGGCGAGATGCAACCCAACATGACCAGAGACCAGT
This sequence comes from Deltaproteobacteria bacterium RIFOXYD12_FULL_55_16, assembly GCA_001799255.1. Classification (GTDB taxonomy): domain Bacteria; phylum Desulfobacterota; class Desulfobulbia; order Desulfobulbales; family Desulfurivibrionaceae; genus Thiovibrio. The sequence continues at coordinate 3,291 of MGTC01000035.1, read as the reverse complement.
ACATGGAGATGAAGGTGCATCAGGCTCTGGTGGAGGCCACCGGCTTCGACCTCATGGCCATGGGCCAGCCGGACGGGCCGGGCTGCTATTGCGCGGCCAATCAGCATCTGGCCATGACCATGGATCATCTGGCCGACAACTACCAGTACATCGTGGTGGACAACGAGGCGGGTATGGAGCATTTGAGCCGCATGAATCTGAGGGATATTGACTATCTCCTCGTGGTTTCAGATCCCTCGGCCCGAGGCATCATGACCGCCAAACGGATTGCTGAGCTCACCGGCCCCTTAGGGATACGGATCAAGAAAAAATGTCTCATCGTCAACCGGGTGCCGGAACCGGCCAGCGAAGAGTTGCTGGCCAAAATCAGGGAGGCGGTGGACTCCACCGATCTGCCCCTGGGTGGCCTGCTGCCTGCAAGCAACGAACTGGTAGCCCAGGAGATTGCGGGCAAATCCTATCTCGATCTGGCCGATTCGGTGCCGGTGGTGAAAAAGGCCTTTGCCATCTTCAGCGAGTTCCTGAACTGATCCTTCCTGCGGCCCTTTTCTGAAACAAAAAATCCGGCGGTTCGGAATCTACCGAACCGCCGGAGCAGGTTTAAATCTGGCCAGGCAACGGCTTACCGTTTGATGTTGATCAGTTCGTTAAGCATATCGTCAACGGTGGTGATGATCTTGGAGTTGGCCTGAAATCCGCGCTGGGTGGTGATCAGCTTGACAAACTCCGCGCCGAGATCCACGTTGGACTGCTCCAGAGAGTTGGGCGAGATTGTGCCCAGACCGTTGGTCGCCGGCGGGCCGGTAATGGGCGCGCCAGAGGCGCTGGTTTCCCGGAAGATATTGCCGCCCTCCTTGTTGAGCCCTGCCAGGTTGTTGAAGCTGGCCAGGGCCACCTGAGCCCTTTCCAGCACCTGCCCATTGGAATAGTTGCCGGTGATAACCCCGTCGGTGTCTACGGAAACCGACTGGAGAAAGCCAGCGGCAAAGCCGTTCTGATCCTGAAAGATGGTGGTGGAGCTGTTGGCGTACTGGGTAGTGGAGAGTGCCTCGGTGCTGAAGCTGAGGCTCATCGTGTCCCCGACCCGGCTGCCGTCATCTCCGCTGGTGTCTGCGGCAATGGTGGTGAATGCCGTGGCCCCGAAAGGAGAAGAAATGCCAGCTGCGGCGTTGGTTATTGTGGTAATCGCCAATTGGCTCTGATAACCGCCGACCACGTTGGCCACCCGGTCGGTAAGTACCAGGCGCCCCGCGCTATCAACAGTGGCCTCTGCTTGGAATTGCTCCTCCGCCCAGAAAAGAAGATCCTGCATGGTTGGCGGGCTGTTGGCTGCGGTGAGCGGCGAACCATAGCTGGTGCCTGCTACAAAACTGGAGGTTACGGCGGTGCCGTCTCCACGAACCCCGACAAAAGCCAGGGTGTCGGTGGCAGTAAGGGCTGTGCCTGCAGAATCAAAGACACTGGTCAGAAGGGTGCTGGAACTGATCGGGGTTGGGCCGCCCGCAGTGGTAAGACCTCTGGCTGTGGACACAACCTGCCGCTTGGCGGTGGTGACATTGAAGGTGTTGGTGGTGGCATTGCTGGCGCCAAAGGGGTTCACCCCGGCTCCGCCGGCAAAGGTAAAGGTGGTTATGGCCAGGGCACTGGGCCCCCCGGTTTCATCGGTCATCCGGATCCGGCCGGCGATGTCAATGGTGCTGGTGCAGTTAAAGGTGGTGTTAAGGGCGTCAAGCAAGTCCTGCACCTTATCGCCAGCGGCAAGAAGATAGGTGCCGCTGACAGCCACCCCGTCATGATTGTAGCCGCTGAAACTGACGGTATCAACAGGCGCCACTGTATCAACCAGGGTGCCGGCGCTGTCATATACCGTACTCCACAAGGTTTCCTTGGTAATTGGCGTCGAGGTCCCCGGGGTGGCATAGGCCGCGCCGCCGCTTACCAGCACCTGACTTACCGCAGTTTCCTGACCGCTGTAAATGGCGCCGAGATTCAGCTCGATCTGCTGATTGATTGTATCGCCGGTAAAATTTGCGGCAAAGGAATAGTACTGGTCAGAATTTCCCAGGACAATCAGATTGGTACTCTGGGCCGGATCTACCACGCCATCGGGCGGCACTTTCCAGGCGGTTATATTGTTGATCGCGCCTGAGGTGGAAAAATCTATCTTCCCGTAGAGCAGGGCGCCTGCGCCCTTGTGGTTCTCGTAGTTGTAGGTAGTGTTTGGCGTGTAGATTGAGGCCTCGTCATTGCTGCCGTCCAGGGCGCCCGTGATGTCGCGGCCAGTGCTCAGTATCCGCTGATCTTCACTGGGCGAGCTGGTAACCAGGAACTCCCATTGATTATCCCTGGTGGTGCGGTCGAAATACACGGTGATATCATGGCTTGCCCCCACAGAATCGTAGACCTTGATAGCGGTCGTGTATTCATAGGCGTTGGCGTCGATGGGAGAGGTCGGCACCGTCAGGGCGGCATTGGTGCCATTCCAGGCGTCGAAAAGAGTTAGCTCGCTGGTTTCGTTGTTCTTCCGGGAATCCACATTGGCAATGACCTGGACACTGGTGGTCGCAACCGGCGGGGTGGTCTTGCCCAGATTGATATCGCCGATGGTGCCCTGCCTCTCGCCGGAGGTGGTGTCCAGGGTCCAGCCCTGGACAAAGTTACCAGTGGGGTTGACCAGATAACCCTCTTTGTCGAAACGGAATTCCCCGGCCCTGGTATACATATCCGCCTCGGCACTGGCTGCGGCCCGGAGCATGAAAAAGCCCTGGCCGCCAATGGCCAGATCGGTGGCGGTGGAGGTAGACTCAAAGGAGCCCTGGGCAAAGATGCCGTCAATCGTGGTCATGGTCACCCCGCGCCCGACCTGGGCCGCGCCCGCCGCAGTGGCCACACTCTGGGACAGAACATCCTGGAAGGTCGCCCGGCTCGACTTGAAGGCGATGGTGTTCACGTTGGAAACGTTATCACCGAGTACACTCATGGCGTTGCCCATGGTGCTGAGACCACTTATGCTTGCGTACAACGAACTTGAAACGCCCATAGCCTACCTCCTGTTTTTCTATGCTTTGTTTTTTGTTGAAATCACTTGACCACCAGAATATCAGCGACATTCATGGTGATGGATTTATCCACCGTTACCTGCGCCTTGCCGCCACTGAAATTTACCCCGGTTACCCTACCGGTTGTCCGGGAATCAACGGCAACCTGCTGCCCCAAAGCGTTCATGGCAACCACGCTGTAAGTATACTGACCATCAGGCACAACAGTGCCACTGGGCGTGGTCGCATCCCA
>MGTC01000034.1 GCA_001799255.1 Deltaproteobacteria bacterium RIFOXYD12_FULL_55_16 | reverse complement strand
AAGAAATCGAGGCAGGAAGCGGTGTTGACCTGAAAACCGTGTTGGCCGAAGCCGATGCCCTGCTGACGGACCAACCGTGAAAATTGTTTTTACGCCATCCGCTCGCGATCAGTTTTTACGCGTCCTTGCCCATATCCGCCGTGACAAACCGTCAGCGGCGGTTTCGTTTCGGCGTCAGGCGGAAAAAACGCTCTCCCGGCTTGCGGATCACCCGGAGTCCGGCCGCATTCTCCCGGAGTTTCCCGAGAGCCACTACCGCGAGGTGGTTGTCTCCCCGTATCGTTTCTTTTACCGGGTCAAAGAAAATATCGTCTGGATTGTCGCAGTGTGGCATGGCGCACAGTTGCCGGACAAGCCAGGCTTGGAGTGAATCTGAGTTTATCCGGAGGTAAGCGGATTTTTTGTACGTCGGCCTGATTGCGTCGGGGGGATTTATGCATAGTATAGAAGAACGATCCCAATCTGCTAACGCTAATCAACAAATGAACACTGTCCCTGAATTGACCTGGACGAATGTCCGTAAGTCAGGCCTGACCCCAGAGTTCTGACCCCAGAGTTCCCTTTTTCAGCACAGGATCAGATCCCCATGACACCACCGATCAGGAGCGATACCCCACGGCTGCTGTCTGAGGCCCAGCGCGAGCGGGAGAAACGGGCCCAGACTTATCGGGAGAAGGCGCTCAAGATGTATCCCTGGATCTGCGCCTCCTGCGGGCGCGAATTCAGCGGCAAGAAGTTGCGCGACCTCACGGTTCATCACAAAGACCACAATCACGAAAACAATCCGCCTGATGGCAGCAACTGGGAGTTGCTATGCCTCTATTGCCATGACAATGAGCATGATCGTCAGAGCGTTGCCGACGCCTATGGGGCTTTGAAACCAGGCGAAAACCAGGAAAAGATTGCCACCTCGAATCCCTTTGCCGCCCTTGGGGCTCTGTTGAAGGAGCAAAAATGACGAACAATGATGTGTTGCGCGGGGTGCGCTATGCCCTGGCTCTTTCTGCTACGGCCATGACGGAGATCTTCAGCCTGGCCGGACAGACGCTTGCCCAGGCCAGGATCATCAATCTCTTGAAAAAAGAAGAGGAGGAAGGCTTTGTCACCTGCCCGGATGCGCTGATGGAAGATTTTTTGCGCGGCCTTATCATCTACCGGCGAGGCAGGCAGGAAGGTAAGCCGGAGCACCCCCCCCCATCAGTCGGGCCGCTCAGCAACAACTCCATCCTGAAAAAACTGCGCATCGCTTTGGTACTACAGGAAGGCGACATGCTCGCCATTTTACAGCAGGCTGGCAATCCGGTTTCGAAAGCCGAGCTGTCCGCCCTGTTTCGCAAGGCTGGACATAAAAATTACAAGGAATGCGGCGACCAGTTTCTCCGTAATTTTCTCAAAGGCCTGGCGCTGCGCTATAGAGAGGCCGCGGCCCGTTAGCCATTGGCCAGCAGCAACCCCGTCTTGTTGCCGCCGTTAGCCGCAGCTCCGACCCCCTTGTGGATGATCAGCTGTTTCCCCTCCTGCTGCCCGGCCTGATAGGTGTCGGCATGCAGCAGAGGCCCGGCATGCTGCACGGTGCGGAGGCGGGGATAACGCGCCCGGTAGTAGCGGATCAGCCCCGGATCTGAGGCGCAGATCAGGCTGGAGGCGGTATTGCTGCCGCTGGTGCGCATGGCCTCCTTGTCCTGCAGGGTCAGCTTGGCCCGAAAACCGTTCAGCACCCCGAGCCAATAGGAATTTTTCTCCCGCCCTAAAGCCCCCGTGCTTTTCCGGTACTCCTGCCAGAGATAGTCCAGCCGGTGGCTGAGAAAATAATAGATGTGCCCGGCCACGGCCAGGTTTTCCCTGGCCCCGGTTAGCTCGATCACCCGCAGGGTTTCGCCGCTTCGCGCCTCAAACTGCCGGGCGATAACCACGTTGACATAGAAAAAATCCTTGAGCAGCGCGGCCATGACCCGCTGGTGGGCGGCGATCCGTTTGCCGCCTGGCCTGATGATCAGGTAATCGTAAGCAGAAGGCGAATGCCGGTCGAGCCGTTCCAGGTTGTAACGGCGCAAGAGGGCGTTGGCCTTCTGCATGGCCAGAGCGGCCTCGTGTTCATTGGCGCTCTGGGCCAGGGCGAAAAGCTTTTCCACCCTGGCCAGCATCCCTTCTGATTTCCCTTCCTTCCTGTTGAGCAGACGCGGGATGGCTCCTTGGGCGGCGCGGAATTCTGGCTCCACCCCCAGCCGGTCGCAGGCCTCCTGAAAGGCCGGGCCGTGCGGCAACTCATCCCCACGACCCAGGATCTGCTGGACGTACTGGTGGCTCATCTCATGCTTCAATACCTCCAGTACCACATCCCAGGAATGATCCCGGATCAGCCAGGAGGCCAGGCTGAGGGTGTCCTGCCCCGGCGACCAGGAGCCAGCCCGGTTCTGGCCCTCCCTGATCTCAAAGAGCGGCAGCCTCAGGCGCACCCGGTACCGCCAGCAGAGATGGCGGTACTCCTGGGCCAGCTGCCTGCGCCAGACCTCCAGGAGCCGGTTCTCTTGTTCGCTCATCCGCCAGCCCCCTTATACCCGAGATCCACCGGCAAATCAGGCTGGCGGGCCGAGGCTACGGCCAGTTCATCGCAGCGCTCGTTAAAGGGATTGCCGTTGTGGCCCTTGACCCAGTTGAAGGTGATGTTCAGTCCCTCGATAAGATCCAGCAGCTGCCCCCAGAGATCAGGGTTGACCGCGGGCTGTCTGTCTGCCTTGATCCAGCCCCTTTTTCGCCAGCCCTTGGCCCAGCCCTTGCTGATCCCGTTCACCACATAGCTGGAATCGGAATAGAGCATTACCGGCCTGTCCCGGTATTCGAGTTCGCGCAGGGCCACGATACAGCCCATCAGCTCCATTCGGTTATTGGTGGTCAGGCGATAGCCGCCGCACAGTTCCTTGCGCTGGCCGTTGTAAATCTGGACGATGCCGTAGCCGCCCGGCCCCGGATTGTAGCGGGCCCCGCCATCGGTGTAGATGGAGACCACGCCCTCTTGGGGGGAGGTATCCGAACCTGGCGCAGGCCCTGATTTAACGGTACCTTTGCCGCTGCGTACTCCGCCCTGGCCCGAAGCGGGATTCGTCAGCCAGGCTTCGGCCTCGCAACGGGTGGCAAAGCCCTTGAATCTGGCCCCCTGAAAACCGGCAACCTGGGCCTGGGCCTTGGGCCAGTTGTCATAGATGCCAGGCGTTCGCCCGGCCAGGATCGCATAAAATTTCTTTGTTGCCATGTCTGGATTGCCCTTTCTTTGCCGCCTGATTTCAACTATGTTGCTGGGGTAAAGCTGAGTTGAGCAGCTTGCCGGATTTTATGCCCGTTAGGGTGCAAACGAAACTTATGCCCTTTGGGTGCAAGAATACACCATCGTTGCAAAGCCGCAAATGGCGATGCGCTTATTACCCTTCCCATCCTGGTGAAAAAAATGAAACTGTTTGTCACCCCCCAGGGCGACCGTTGGCTCTGCTCCGCCTGTGAAAAGGACTTCGCCGAGACCATCAAAGAACAGGGCTGGCGGACGGCCTTTGTCAAAATCGACCCCATGCTTCGCTGTGCCGAATGCAAACAGGGCGATATTGAAATTCTTGATTGATCCAGCAGCCTTTGAAAAAATTCAAGAAGATATATCTTGAGATCACCAACCGCTGCAATCTTTCCTGCAGCTTCTGCCCCCAAAGTGAGCGGGCCAAAGCCTTCATGCGCCCGGAGGTCTTCCGCGCCATCCTCCGCCGGCTCAAGGGGCATACCGACCATCTTGCCCTGCATGTGCTGGGCGAACCCCTGCTGCACCCGGAGCTTGCCGAAATCCTCGCCCTCTGCCAGGAGCACGGGCTCAAGATCAACCTGACCAGCAACGGTACCTTGTTGCCCCAGCGGCAAAGACTTTTGCTGGCCAGTCCGGCACTGCGTCAGGTAAATATCTCCCTGCACAGCTTCAGCGATCAGCAAGCCAATTCAGCTCTTGCCGATTATCTGGCCGGAATTTTTGCCTTTATCCAGGAGGCCGTCGCCACTTCGCTGCTGATCAGTCTGCGTCTCTGGAATCTGCCCATAACGGAGGCCAGCGCCAGCTTTGGCCCCAACGGCCCCATCCTGAAAGCGCTTGAAGATTTTTTCGCCCTGTCTGAGCCGCTTGTCACCCGGCTCACCCCCGGCCACGGCCTCACCCTGGCCCCCAGGGTTTTCTTAAGCCAGAACGCCCGCTTCACCTGGCCCCATGCTCCGGCCCCAGATCTGGGCGATAAAGGCGCCTGTCGCGGGCTGAGAGATCATGTCGCCATCCTGGTGGACGGGACGGTTGTGCCCTGCTGTCTCGATGCCGAAGCAGATATCCCTCTGGGTAACATCCAGACGCAATCTCTGATCGAGATCCTCGCCAGCCCCAGGGCTACCGCCATCCGCACCGGCTTTTTCCAGCGCCGCCTCAGCGAACCCCTTTGCCGCCGCTGCACCTTCCGGCAATTCTTTTAAGGGAACCTTGGAAAATCAAATCTTCGTCGCTTTTCCGAAGAAGGTAATTGTCCAGAATTCAGAATTCAGAAGTCAGGAGGGCGTATTCACGTAGTATTCTTAATTCTGACTCCTGAATTCTGACTTCTCCGGATTTTTCAAGGTTGCCTTAACCCTTGCCCGCCAGCTGGCCGCAGGCCGCAGAGATATCCGCGCCCCGGCTCTGCCGGATAAAGGTGTTAAAGCCCGCCTCGCGCAGTACCTTCTGAAAGGCGAGGATCTGCGCCCCTTCCGGGCAGGCGTACTCGGTCTCCCCTGAGCCGTTATAGGGCAGCAGGTTGATCCGGCTGGGGATGCCTTGCAGCTTTTCCGCCAGCAGCCGGGCATCGGCCAGCGAATCGTTGATCCCCTTGAGCATGATGTACTCAAAAAGAATCACCTTCTTTTTTCCCAGCGGATACCTGCGGCAGGCGGCCAGCAGCGCTTCCAGGCCATAGGTTTTGTTTACTGGCATCAGGCGGCTGCGGATCGTATCATCGGCGGCGTGCAGCGACACGGCCAGATTGACCCGGATATCCCGGCCCAGATCGTCCATCCTCGGGACAAGCCCGCAGGTGGAGACCGTGATTCGTCTTTCGGAAAAGCCAAGGCCATGGTCATCCATAAGGATCATGAGCGCGGCGAGAAGGTTGTCGTAATTGGCCAGGGGCTCGCCCATGCCCATGAAGACCAGATTGTTGAGCAGCTCTCGCGGCGTGGCCCGCTTGATGCCGGAGGCGAGCATCTGGGTCATCACCGCCAGCACCTGGCCCACGATCTCGGCGGGCCGCAGATTGCGGACAAGGCCCTGCGCTCCGGTGAGGCAGAAGCGGCAGCCCATGGCGCAACCCGCCTGGGAGGAGATACATAGGGTGTGCCGTCCGTCCTCGGGGATGAGCACGCTCTCAATCACTGCGCCATCCGCAAGCCGGAAGGCGAATTTTTCGGTGCCGTCCTCCGACCTTTCCACCGTGGCCGGGGTAAGGCTGCTCATGAT
>MGTC01000033.1 GCA_001799255.1 Deltaproteobacteria bacterium RIFOXYD12_FULL_55_16 | reverse complement strand
AGCATATCACACTTTACGAAAAATACGAAACTTTAATTGTTACATGGTACTAGCAGTAACTAGCTGTTTTTACACAAATAGGACGCTGGGACGCTAATGGGCTATGATATTAACAGAATGCAATGGATAGATAATGCGAGAGCATTTGGTATTGTTGCAGTTGTTTTCACGCACGCACAGTCTAGTTCTGAATATCTAAATACGCTGTTGGGTAATCTACACATGCCACTTTTCTTTTTTTTGTCAGGTTTTTTATTGAAACAAATCTATTTGGAAATGCCATTTATAAGATATGTAAAAAAAAATATAAAAACTTTAATTATACCTTATGGTTTATTTTGGAGTTTATCTTATATTTACTGGCTGTTGACATGGAAATTCGGGACGCAAGTTGAAAAGTATATAGCAATTAAATTTTACGAGCCATTTTGGGGATTAATTTATGGGACTAGAGACGGCTTATATGTCAATCAAGTTTTATGGTTTTTCCCTTGTTTGTTTATAACAGCCCTTATATTTTATATTTTAAATAACGTTAGAAATCGGTATGGGCGTACGGCCATAATTATTGGAGTTGGCTTGCTTTCTCCGTTGCTATTCAACACTCCATTGCCTTGGAATATAAATGTATCCTGTGTAGCCTTAGTTTTTTATGCGTTTGGTCATTGGTGTATGAAACATAATTTTTTTTCATTATTGACTGGAGACATTAAATTAAGCTTTATCGTTGTCTGCGCTTGTTTATTATTTCTTTTTATATTTTCAACTTACAATGGCCTTATTTCTATGGCTGAAAGTAATTATGGGAATATATTGTTATTCTATCTTAATGCCCTTTTGGGGATTACGACTGTTACAATTTTGAGCCATTTTTTTTCAAGTACCAAGTTGGTGGCGTGGTTGTCAGCTAATACGATTATAATATTTCCCACACATTTCTTAATGTTCAGCATTATTACTGGTTTTTCTCTTTTGTTTTTCGGAGTACGCATCTCAGACCAATATGTGGGGATATTATATACTATAATCTCAATAGTTTTATGTATTCCGGCTTCTTATATAATAAGACGCTATATGCCTTTTGTGATAGGATACAGATAGAGATATGTTGAGAGCCACACTACACAAGGAGTAAATCTGTAAATTACAGAAAAAAGCGGGAACCGGGGCAGGGGGGCTTGCTTTACTTTTTCAGGAGGTGTCTTTTCCGCTTCGATACAGCCAGGAAATTTTATCCCACAGGCCGCGAAGAATCTGTACCTCATGTTCGGTTAAGCCTTGCCGGGCAAGCATCCGTCGAAAAGCCCGGAGCAGGTGTTCGGGATTTTGCGGATTGAGAAAACCCACCTCGGAAAGAACCTGCCGCATCTGGACAAACATGGCCTCCAGGTTCTTTCCCAGGGCCGGGCGTTTGCCGCGCGTTTTGTCCTCTGCCGGAGCGGTAAACTTTACGGAAGCCTCATACAGGCAGACCGCCACGGCCTGGGCCAGATTCATGGAGGGCAGTTCGGGATGGGTGGGGATGGTCACGCAATATTGACAGAGATCCAGATCTTCGGTTTTAAGCCCCGTGTCTTCTGGGCCAAAAACCATGGCCGCTTTGGCCGTTTTTGCCAGCGCGGTAATGGTCGTAGCTGCCTCTGCCGGATAAAGCAACTCCTCTCTATATTTGCCGAATCTACGCGTGGTGCCTAAGGTGAGGTTTCGGTCGGCCAGGGCCAGCGCCAGATTTTCATACACCTTGGCCCGTTCAAGAAGGTCAAGCGCCGACACCGCCATATTGCGGGCTTCCGCCCCAAGATGGCTTGCCCGTGGCTGCACCAGGCGCAGTTCGGTAAAGCCGAAATTTTTCATAACCCTGGCCACGGAGCCTATATTTCCAGACCCTTTGGGCTCGACCAGAACTACACAGAGATTGTCACAAGGCATGGACATTGAATGAGGGCCTGTTATTCCATCCTGCCCCTTGGGGGGAGGGATTTTGGGGACTTTTGTAAGAGCAACTTTTGATTTAGAAATGAAATTAGTGGACGGCTTAGCGAATCTGCAGATTATCGACTATGCCCTTGACGCCCTCTATGGAACGAATCAGATTGAGGATGGTTTTCTTCTGTCCCTGGCTTGTCACAATACCGATAACATTGGCGCTGCCTGAGTAGACCTCCACCTCGATATTGAGCGACTTGATGCCGGGCTCCTCAATGAGTCGCGCCTTGATCTTGCCCGCAAGAACCTTATCATCAAAACCCTGGCCTATGGTGCGGGAACCAACCTGGAGATCATTTTTCACCCGGACAACCCCGGACACCGATTTGGCGAGGGATGCAGCCCTGTTCGCCTCCTGCGGCGAGTCAACATACCCGGAAAGGACTACCACTCCCGCGCCGGTATTCACCTCGATATTGCGGGCCTTGACATTTTTATCGCCGATAAGCTCGGTTTTGACCTTGGCGGTGATCGCGGCATCATCAAGCATCGTTCCGGCGGAGCGCTCATCCGTACCCACCGCGTATCCGCCTGCCGCTCCTCCGCCCACCACCGCCGCAGCACAGCCAGAAATGGCCAACAGGCAGCCGCAGCAGAGCAGTCTGAGACAAAAAATCAGCGTTTTCATAGGCAGCCTCTTTTTTCTCTTTCGTGAGTCCATCATCTTTCGTAAAAATCAAGAATGCTTTCCACCAGGGCCGGGATGGTATAAGTCTTTGGCTGCACGTCAATGGTCAGCCCGGCCTTTTGAGCAGTTTTTGCGGTGATCGGGCCAATAGTCGCCACCTTGACCCCGGCCAGCAACGCTTCACGCTCCAGGCCCAGCATCGCAAGAAAGTTCGTTACCGTAGACGAACTGGTGAAGGTAACCATGTCGATGCTGCCCTTGGCCAGTTCCTGGCGCACCAGCTCGTAATCCTGGGGACGGACATTCTGATACACCGGCACCACCGTCACCTCGGCCCCGTTCTCCTGAAGGATCTCCGGCAGGATCTCCCTGGCCTTTTTGGCGCGAGGCAATAAAACCTTGCAACCCTGCATCCCCTGCGCCACCATGCTGGCGGCCAGCCCCTCGCCGGTAAATTCCTCAGGCACCAGATCGGCGCTGAGCCCGTATTCTTTCAAGATCTCCGCCGTGGCCGCGCCAACTACGGCGATCTTTGGCCCGGCCAGAGCCCGGCAGTCCATCCCCCGTTCAAAGAGCCGGGTGAAGAAGAAGCGAATGGTGTTGATACTGGTAAACACCAGCCATTGATAATCGCCAAGCCGGTTCAATTCCGTGTCCAGCGGTTCCCAGCTGTCCGGCGGCTCAAGGGCGATGGTGGCCCCTTCCACGCAGTCGGCCCCCTGATCTTCCAGGAGATGCACCAGTTCGCTGGCCTGTTCGCGGGTTCTGGTCACCAGAATGCGTTTGCCGAACAGCGGCCTTTTCTCGAACCAGTTGATGGTGTCGCGCAGCTTGACGACCTCGCCCACCACGATCAGGGCAGGTGGGGTGATCTTTTCCTTTTTGACCACCTCGGCGATGGTGGCCAGCGTCCCGACCACCGAGCGCTGAATCGGGGTGGAGGCCCAGCGCACCACCACCACCGGGGTTTCCGGGTCGCGGCCATGCTGGATCAGGTTTTCAGTGATAAAGGGCAGGTTCTTGATCCCCATGTAGAAAACCAGGGTGCCGATGCCAGTGGCGATCTTGTCCCAGGCGATATTGGAGATTTCCTTGGTGGGGTCTTCATGGCCGGTGATGAAGGCCACCGAGGCGGTGTAATTCCGGTGAGTGATGGGCACGCCCGCATAGGTAGCGGCAGCGGTGGCCGAGGTAACGCCCGGCACCACCTCAAAGGCGATGCCGTGCTGGGCCAGTTCTTCGATCTCCTCCCCGCCCCGGCCAAAGATAAAGGGGTCGCCGCCTTTAAGACGCACCACGATCTTCCCGGCGCGGGCCTGATCAACCAGCATCTGGTTGATCTCCTCCTGGGTATGGGCATGGCACTGCCCCCCCTTTTTTCCGGCGTAGATCAGTTCGGCTTCTTTGGGCACAAATTTAAGCAGCTTGGGGGTAGCCAGATAGTCGTAAACCAGAACCTCTGCTCTTTTGAGGATTTCCAGGCCCTTCACCGTAATCAGGGTTGGGTCTCCGGGGCCTGCGCCGACAAGGTAAACCTTGCCTCTGGAACGTGCGGTCTTTTTCTCGCTGTGTGCTGTCATATTTTTCTCAATAAAGATGAACTTGAAAAAAGGGGGAAAGGTCACAGAATCGTAACCCAAAATCAACTAGTTACCAATGAATACCCGTTGTGCTATCGGTACTTCTGCCGATGATTGACAGACACGCGGCGTTTTGCGACTTCAATAATAAAAAAACCGGCCAGGCCGGTTTTGGTTATGACGCCCGGTTAAGGGGGAGCGTCTTATTGCATCTCGTGACCGTAAACCTCGGAAAGGATCTCCTTGCCGCCGCAGGCCAGCAGCTTTTCCGCCAGGCGAACCCCCAGACCTTCGGGATCGCTGGTATCGGCGCGTAATTCAAGGCGCACTGTTTGCTCTCCGCTTACGGATGAGACCAGGCCGGTCATCTGTAGATTGCCCTCGACCAGCTTGGCAAACCCGGCGATTGGCACCTGACAGCCGCCTTGGAGCCGGTGGAGAAAGCCGCGTTCCGCCCGGACCGCCAGCGAGGTTTCCTGATGATCCATAAACAGCAACCCGGCCAGCAGCTCCGTATCGCTGGTTCGCAATTCGATACCCACCGCGCCCTGGGCCACGGCAGGCAACATCTCTTCTTCCGTAAAGAAAGATCTGGCCCGGTCGCTGAGCGACAACCGATTCAAGCCAGCAGCGGCCAGGATGATCGCATCGTATTGGCCCTCGTCGAGTTTACGCAGGCGGGTATCCAGATTGCCGCGCAGGTCTTCAATGACAAGATCTGGCCGGATATTGGCCAGCTGGGATTTGCGCCGCAGGCTGCTGGTGCCCACCTTGGCGCCCTGGGGCAGCTCGCGGCAGGTGGCGCAGGTGTTCGAGACAAAGGCGTCAAACGGGTTTTCCCGCTTGGTAATGATGCCGATGTGCAACCCCTCGGGCAGTTCGGCCGGCACATCCTTCATGCTGTGCACCGCGATGTCAACCTCGTTGACCAACAGGGCCTCTTCGATCTCCTTGACGAACAACCCCTTGCCGCCTACCTTGGCCAGCGGCACGTCGAGAATCTTGTCGCCCTTGGTAATGATTTTCACCAGTTCCACCGTGGTTTCTGGATAGCGGGCCTCGATCAGACCTTTGATCCAGGTGGATTGGGTCAGGGCCAGCAGGCTTGCCCGGGTGCCGATTCTGATTATTTTCTGCATTAATTGTTCCCCTGTTGTTGATTATCGAACAAACCGGCTACGATTTTTAAGGTCAGGTGCGGCAACTTCCGCTCCGTTCTTTATCTTTTTCCCGTAAATTACGCAAGATAAAGCTGAGTTGAACAGCTTGCCTGCTCTTACGAAACTTATACCCTTTGGGTGAAAGTCAGCCACCAAGTTCGTTTTCATGGAGCCGGTCAAGCAGGGTGGCGGCCAGAAGCGGGATCAGCAGTTCATATTGGCCGATGCTATTTTTGGCCCTATATTCTCTCCCAGTGCCAGATTGATGCGCGCTGTTGTAATAGCTCCTACGCTCTCCATAGGCTTTTATCTGTCCTCTTATTGAATAAGGTATTCCAGTAATTCAAAATAATTATTTCTTCTTGCGTAGCTCACAACTTTTTTTATACTTGGCGCATACCAGAAGACATCAGAGTTGGAAGCTTTCCCGCTTTCGGAGTATCGTTGGCATTCGATTTTAAATGCCTCAAAAGTGCCGGCAGTAACTGTAATTTTCTCGTATGCGGTCACC
>MGTC01000032.1 GCA_001799255.1 Deltaproteobacteria bacterium RIFOXYD12_FULL_55_16 | reverse complement strand
ATTTATTTGAATAGCCACCTTTAGGTGGCTCCAGGTTTTCAACCGCTTTGAGCGGTTCAGGAATTCAAGCCACCGGCTTTGCCGGTGGTACATGACTTTCAGAAAAAAGTTGACAAGATACCTTTCGATCTTTATAAATAAATAATTATGCAACTACTTAATAGGTTTCTCTTATGATTATTGAGCCAGCAGAAATATTTAAGGTTCTCAGTGTGGAAAGACGAGTGAAGATCATTGAACTTCTTAAGGCCAATGGGGCGTTAGGGGTAAAAGAAATCTCGAACAGGCTGGGCATAACTCTCCCCGCAGTTTCACAACATCTTAAGATATTAAAACAAGCAGGGCTAGTACGAAGTGAAAGGCAGGGGTATTGGATTCCCTATTCGATAAATGAAGAAGCCATGGAGGGTTGCCGAGAAGTATTGAATGAAGTTTGTACCTGTGGCTGCCAAGGTTCCGGCAGGTTTAAAGAAAAGGAACTGAGTAAGGCCAGCCTGGAGGCACTAAAAAAATATGAAATTGAGTTGCAAAAAGAACTCAGCATAGTGCAGGGAAGGGTCAGTGAAATAGAAGCTGAAGAGTAAGGTGGGGTGGTTTTTTTTGTCAATTCAGTTAAGCCATTGCGCAAACACTTAACAAAAAAAGGAGGTGATAAAAATGGCAGAGCAAAAAGTACCTTGTGGCTGTGGTTGCGGATGTATTCCGCAGAAGCCGAAAGATGTCAAGGCGGCTGTCCCGGGAAAGACGGAAAAGGAGGCACCGAAAAAAGCTGACTAACAACGGGGCATGTCATCCCGGCGAAAGCCGGGATGACGGCAGAAAGCACAAAGTAGTGCCTGTAACCGGTTGCGATCAGGCCCCTTTGAGGGGCCAGCACCGTCAAGCCACCGGCTTTGCAAGTGGTAGCTGACTTAAATAAAAGGAGATAGTTATATGGATCGCAAAAAAAACATACTCTACATTCAAACTAGCGGTGTGGAAATGCCAGAGCGTACATACGCACCTTTTATCCTTGGTGCCAGTGCCATCAAGGAAATGGGAATTGAAGCTTCCATTTTCTTTGGAATAAAGGGAGTTACCATTGCCAAAAGGGGCGAGGCTGACAATATTACGCTGCCCCTGCCTTTCGGGTCGCTGGTATCTGCAATAGAGCAAGCAAGGAAAGTGGGCGTTTCATTTTTTGTATGTGAGGAGAGTGCGCAAATGCATGGCATTGACCTGGAGGAAGGGTTAATCGATGGAGTTACGGTAGTCCCCGCTGGAACTCTGAATAAGCTTGTCATGAAGGCGGACGAAGTCCTATCTTTTTAAGAATAGGATATTTTTTTGTCAAACTAGTTTAGCAGTTGCGCAAATACATAATAAAAAAGGAGGTGATAAAAATGGCAGAGCAAAAAGTACCTTGTGGCTGTGGTTGCGGATGTATTCCGCAGAAGCCGAAAGATGTCAAGGCGACTGTCCCGAGCAAGACGGAAAAGGAAACACCGAAAAAATCTAAATAACAACGGAGTATATTATTTATGACGGGGGAAGGGAGTGGGCAAGAACAGAATATTTGGTGAATCACTCCGTCCCCCCGTTTTATCCAGGGCCAGGCGAAGAGGGTAACAGGGACAACTCAACGTGCTAAGATTAATCTGCATTTTTTAAAATATACGAGGTAATTCAGGCTGTCCCGCTGTACAGTGTGCTTGAGGTGTGCTACAGTCTGATGGACTTGTAACAACTCATTTTTTATATCCAAAAAAGGGCCTAAGTTTCGTATGAGCAGGCAAGCTGCTCAACTCAGCTTTACACGTTCATCAGCCTTAGGGTGTTAAAGACTTGTAAAGTGATACTCGTTGTAATTACTTTTTGCGAGTTCAACAAATATGACTCGTCAGGAAAAGGTTGTCGTATAAAGAGAATAAAAACAAAGGGAGCAAGTCATGTCCATTCAGGAAACAATCAGGCAGATGGCGGTGGCGGCGAAAAAGGCCTCCCGGAACATGGCCAATCTTTCCACCACGGCCAAGAATAACGCCCTGCTGAGGATGGCCGAGGCGCTGCTTGCCCAGAAGGGTTATATCCAGCAGGAGAATGAAAAGGATCTGGTCGCAGGCCGCAGCAAGGGCCTGTCCGCCGCCATGCTCGACCGGCTGGCCCTCACCGACAAGGTGATCGACAGCATGGTCGGGGGCTTGCGCGAGGTTGTCGCGCTGCCCGATCCGGTGGGCGAGATTGACGAGATGGTCAAGAGGCCAAGCGGGATCACCGTTGGCCGGATGCGCATCCCTCTGGGGGTAATCGGCATGATCTACGAGTCGCGGCCCAATGTGACCGTGGACGCGGCGGCGCTCTGTCTCAAGGCGGGCAATGCCATCCTTTTGCGCGGCGGCTCCGAGGCCATCCATTCCAATCTGGCCTTGGCCAAGGTGTTGCAGGAGGTGTTGGCCGCGGAACAGATCGAGGCTGCGGCCGTGCAGGTGATCCCGGTCACTGACCGCGAGGCGGTTACGGCCATGCTCGTTCTTGATGAGCAGATCGACCTGATCATCCCGCGCGGCGGCGAGGGCTTGATTCGTTTTGTGGCCGAGAACTCCCGCATCCCGGTGCTCAAGCATTACAAGGGGGTATGCCATGCCTTTGTTGATGCGAGCGCGGATCTGGAGATGGCGGTGAACATCGTGATGAACGGCAAGGTGCAGCGGCCCGGGGTGTGCAATGCTCTGGAGGCTCTGCTGATTCATAAGGATATTGCCATCGAATTCTTGCCCAAGGTCTGGGGCGCTTTACAGAAAGCCGGGGTCGAGTTGCGGGGCTGCCCGCAGACCAAGGCGATTCTGCCGGAGATCACCGCCGCTCTGCCTACGGATTTTGGCATGGAGTTTCTTGCTCTGATCCTGGCGGTGCGGGTGGTGGATGATCTTGAGGCTGCCATGGAGCATATTGTTCAGTACGGCTCTCAGCATACCGAGGTTATCATCACCAACAGCTATGCCAACGGGCAGCGGTTTATTCGCGAGGTAGACGCCTCGGCGGTGATGATCAACGCCTCTCCCCGGTTCACCGATGGCGGTCAGTTCGGGCTGGGCGCTGAGATCGGCATCAGCACCACCAAGCTGCATGCATACGGCCCCATGGGTCTCAAGGAATTGACCACCAGAAAGTTTATCGTTTACGGAGACGGTCAGGTTCGTAGCTAAAAAAGACTCCGGAGGGCGCAGGGTGGAACTTCCGCACAACCTTGGCAGGCGAGTCGGCATCCTGGGCGGCACCTTTGATCCGGTGCATAACGGCCATCTGGCCGTTGCCGAGGCCGTTATGCAGGCGCTGGCTCTTTCGAGTATCTTGTTTATTCCCGCTTTTCTGCCACCTCATAAACCGACCTGCGCCATCTCCGCCTTTCAGCACCGGGCCGCCATGCTGGAGCTGGCGGTTGCCGACCGGCCAGGTTGTGCGGTCTCCCGTCTGGAGGCGAAACGCGCGGGGCCATCCTACAGCATTGACACCCTGCGCACTTTGGCGCATGGCCTGGGCAAAGAGGTGCGCCTGTTTTTTATCATCGGCATGGATGCCTTTGCCGAGGTTTTTACCTGGAAAGGGCAAGAGGAACTCCTCGATCATGCCGGTTTTGTGGTGGTCGGGAGACCCGATCACGGCAAGCAGTCGTGCGGACAGACCGTAGCCGCTAATTTTCCCGGCTATGCCTTTGTCGAAGCCCTTGGGAGCTGGCAGGGAAAGCCAGGCCAGGGCACCATTCATCCGGTGGCTATGCCGCCGGTGCAAGTCTCTTCCACCGGGATCAGGGAAGCAGTCCGGCAGGGCAGGCCCATCCGTAATCTTGTCCCTGCGGCGGTGGCGGATTATATAGAGGCCCATGGCCTGTATCGCTGATCTGGCCATGACCGTCATAAAAAAGAGGGCGTTAGGCATGCGCAACCAGCGAAGCAGTGGCGTTTTGCTGCATCTTACCTCACTGCCAGGGCCTTTTGGCATTGGAACCCTTGGCAGATCCGCCTTTGAATTCGTTGATTTTCTGCAAGCGGCAGGGCAAACGCATTGGCAGATCCTGCCCTATGGCCCGGTGAGCGGCATATCCGGCAATTCGCCCTACATGAGCCTGTCCGCCTTTGCCGGCAATCCACTGCTTATTGATCCCTTGCAACTTGTGAGGGCAGGCTTTCTTCAGCCGGAGCAGGTGGAAATTCCGGCGGAATTCTCTGAATATCTGGTTGATTTTACCGCAGTTCGCGCCTTCAGCGAGAAGATGCTGGAGCTTGCCTTTCTGGGGTTTCAGCTGGCCGGTGACTCGGCAGCGTTCGCGGCCTTTTCTCAGAGAATGCCCTGGCTTGATGATTATGCGCTTTTTATGGCTTTGCGGGAAAAGTTTGCCGCCAGCCCCTGGTTTTCGTGGCCGACCGGTATTGTCCGCCGCCAGCCAGAGGCCCTTGCTCAGTGGCGGGAAACCCTGGCTGAGCGCATCTTTTTTCATAAATTTGTCCAATTCTGTTTTTTCTCCCAATGGCAGATTTTCTGGGATTACGCCCATAGCCATGGGGTAAGGATCATCGGTGATATCCCCATCTATGTGGCCCTGGACAGCGCCGATGTCTGGGCGCATCAGGACTGCTTTCTTCTTGATCACAAGACTGGGCAGCCAACCCAGGTGGCTGGTGTGCCCCCTGATTATTTCAGCGAAACCGGGCAGCGCTGGGGAAATCCGCTCTTCAAATGGCACAGTGGCAGGGGAGGGCTGAACAAGTCCCTGCTCGCCTGGTGGGGGCAGCGGTTTCGGCATCTCTGCCAGACGGTGGATGTTGTTCGTCTCGATCATTTTCGCGCTTTTGAGGCATACTGGCAGATCCCGGCCGCAGAGGAGACCGCTGTCAGGGGGAAATGGCTCAAGGGGCCAGGTCTGGCATTTTTTGTCGAGATGAAAAAACATCTGGGTGAGCTGCCGGTAATCGCCGAAGATTTGGGTCTTATCACCCCGGAGGTAGAGTTGTTGCGCGACACCCTTGGTTTTCCGGGGATGAAGGTGTTGCAGTTTGCCTTTGACTCTGACGAGAAGAATGCCTATCTGCCCCATAACTACAGCACGGTAAATTGTGTCGTCTATACCGGCACCCATGATAACGATACGACCCTGGGCTGGTATTTAAGCGATACGGTTGGACAGGCCAGCAAGGATAAGGCTCTGCGCTATGTCCACAGTCAGTCAGGCAGCCAACTGCACTGGGATTTTATTCGCCTGGCCTACGCCTCGGTGGCAGATCTGGTGATGGTGCCGCTTCAGGATATTTTTGGTTTTGGCAGTGATTGTCGGATGAATATTCCCGGGATCTCGCAGGGGAATTGGCGTTGGCGTTGTGCGGCCAGATTCTTTAAGGCTGAGACAGCACGGGCGTTACGGGATGAGGTTCTGTTTTATAACCGGTTGCCGACTTATCCTGTTGGCTCTGGCAAAAGGGAGAAATGAGATGAAGGTTCTGGCTTTGAACGGGAGTCCGCGAAAAAATGGCAATACCGAGGCCCTGCTTGGCGCTGTTCTCAAAGGGGTTGAGGCGGCGGGTGGCGAGGTCGAACTGGTTCGTCTGTATGATCTGCGACTTCAGCCGTGTATTGCTTGCGGTGGTTGTGATAATACCGGGGAATGTGTGCTGGAAGATGAGATGGATGGGTTGTATTCTAAAATCATTGCCTCGCAGCGGATTATTCTTGCCTCTCCCATCTACTTTTATGGCCTCACCGCCCAGGCCAAGGCCTTTGTTGATCGTTGCCAGGCTCTGTGGAACAGAAAGAGGCTGCAGAAGGAAAAAGGCGAGTGGCGCAAGGATCCTGGCCGCAAGGGTTTTCTGGTGGCGGTGGCCGCTACCCATGGGGAAAGGGTTTTCGAGGGGGCGATTCTTACGGCTAGATACGCCTTTGACGCCATGGGTCTGGGTTATGGCGGGGAGTTTGTGGTCAAGGGTATGGATGGCTGTGGGGAGATGGCCAGGGATGTGGCCACCCTGGTGCGGGCGGAAGAGGCGGGTAGAAAATTTATGGAATGAAACAGGATAGTTGCGATGGTTTATCCTGTGCGCTTGGCAGGAAGGAGGAATAAAAGATTGACAAATTCCCTCCCATCATTTAGAAAATGGCGCACAGCATGGCCCCTTCGTCTAGCGGTCTAGGACGCTGGCCTCTCACGCCGGTAACACGGGTTCGAGTCCCGTAGGGGTCACCAAGTGAGATCAAGGGTTTACGGGATGTTTCCTGTAAACCCTTTTCTTTTATCCAACCCTATATCCAACCTTGTGGTCAGCCGGACTTCTCTGTCTCAAGTACACGCGGCGGCTTGTAGTCGAACTTCACCCGCCTGCTGAGCTTGACCGTGAAGGCGTTGAACCGCTCCAGGATGTCGTGTCCTTCGGCCATCAGTTTTTCTCCTTCCTCGTGGGGGATGCCTCCAGGTTCACCAAGGTCTCCCTTGAACCGGGCATAAGCCTGGTCAAATTGCCGCAAGATGTGGTGCATGTTGTAA
>MGTC01000031.1:78878-109757 GCA_001799255.1 Deltaproteobacteria bacterium RIFOXYD12_FULL_55_16 | reverse complement strand
CGTACCGTGGGCGCCGGTGTTATCAATAAAATTATCGAATAAGGTGGAGTGAGTATGATTCAGACACAGAAAATACGCATCAGGCTGAAGGGTTACGACCATAAGCTTATCGATCAATCCACTTCCGAGATTGTTGATACCGCAAAGCGTACTGGTGCGACTGTTGCTGGCCCTATTCCTCTGCCGACCACCATCAATAAGTTTTGTGTGCTGCGGTCTCCGCATGTGGATAAAAAATCTCGGGAGCAGTTTGAAATGCGCACTCATCGGCGGTTGCTTGACATTCTTGAGCCAACGCAGCAGACCATTGATGCGCTTATGAAGCTCGAGCTTTCTGCCGGGGTTGATGTGGAAATCAAGCTTTAGGATTATGAAACGGTTGTACCTGGTAATGGTACAGTTGATGTCAGAGAAGAAAAAAACAGGTAGGAACAATGCCTAAAAAATTAGGATTACTGGGTAAGAAGATAGGGATGACCCGGATCTATTCCGAAGATGGCTCTGCTATTGCGGTAACGGTTATTGAGACTGGACCATGTGTGGTGCTTCAGAAAAAATCCGTTGCTAAAGAAGGCTATGATGCCATTCAGGTTGGGTTTTCTTCCAAGAAAGAGTCGCGCGTGAATAAGCCGGATGCCGGTCATGCCAAGGCTTCAGGGAAAGGCGGCTTTTATCACATTAAAGAGTTCCGGATTGTAGATCCCAGCCAGTTTGAAGTGGGGCAGACAATATTGATTTCGGATCTTTTCAAGGTCGGCGATATAATCGATGTGAGCGGGGCTGTTAAGGGTCGTGGCTTTCAAGGTGTTATCCGAAGACATGGTTTTAAGGGGGGACCCTCTGGCCACGGTTCCATGTTCCATCGTGCTCCGGGCTCCATTGGTTGTAGTGCCTGGCCTAGCCGGGTTATTAAAGGAAAGAAGATGCCTGGGCATATGGGCACGAATATGATCACCAAGAAAAGTGTGACCATCATGGATATCCGGCCTGAGCAGAATGTGCTTGTCGTCAAAGGCGGCGTGCCAGGCGCAAAGCAGGGTTTGCTACATATCTACACAAAATAATGAGTCTTAGTTGCCGTAAGATTTGTTTTGGGGGTGCCGGAAATGGCGGTTACTGAAATATACAATGTCGATAATGTGAAAGTGGGTGATCTTGAGTTGAACGACAACCTGTTTGCCGTTCCAGTCAATCCTCATATTATTCATGAAATTGTGAGAATGCAGCGCGCTGCGCGCCGGGCTGGCACAGCCTGTACGAAAACTCGCACCGAGGTGCGAGGCGGCGGCAAGAAGCCTTGGAAGCAAAAAGGTACTGGCCGCGCTCGGGCCGGGAGTACCACCTCACCTCTCTGGCGAGGTGGTGGTGTAGCCTTTGGCCCTAAGCCCCGCGATTATTCTTTTAAGTTGCCTAAAAAAGTTAAGAAACTTGGTATCCGCATGGCTTTGAGTTCACGTTTTAGTGATAAGCTGGTGCTGGTTCTTGACAATTTTAAAATTGATGAAATTAAGACCAAGAGATTTATTGGGGTTATGAACACCCTGAAGATTGAAAATGCTTTGATTGTGGTGCCTGGGCGCGATGATCATCTTGAGCGTTCGTCTCGCAATGTGCAGGGCTTTAAGGTTATTCCGACGGCCGGACTAAATGTTTATGACATTTTGCTTCATAAGCACATTGTTTTACTGCAGCCTTGTATTGGCCAGCTGGAAGAGAGGTTGTTGTCATGAAAGATATGTTCAGTATTATCAAGAAGCCTTGTCTGACAGAAAAGGCTCTCGGGTTGCAGGAGATTAACAATCAGGTTGTACTCAAGGTTGATCCTCGCGCCAACAAGATTGAGATTAAAGATGCTGTTGAAAAATTATTCAGTGTCAAGGTAGCCAAGGTGCGAACCGCAAACATGCACGGCAAGAAAAAGCGTGTGGGTAAGAATTTTGGCCAGCAGTCTGACTGGAAGAAGGCCATTGTTTCTCTTGAAGAAGGAAATAAGATTGATTTCCTGGAAAAGATTTAAGGGAAGTTTCGTCGGCAAGAGTTTTAATTTTTTGTTACGAATACGTTTAAATATTATCGGGGTTTGAAATGGCATTAAAGACCTATAAACCTACATCACCGGGCAGAAGATCACTTGTTACAGTTGTCAATCCCGAGTTGTCGAAGGATAAACCGCTGAAATCGTTGGTTCGCCCCCTTAGTAAGACCGGGGGACGGAATAACAATGGCCGCATTACATCCAGGCACATTGGTGGAGGTCATAAGCGGAAATATCGGCTGATTGATTTCAAGCGGGAAAAAGTTGATATTCCTGCAAAAGTTGCGGCCATTGAATATGATCCGAATCGTTCGGCTAATTTGGCCTTGCTGAATTATATTGATGGCGAAAAGAGCTACATCCTTTCGCCCCTTGGTATCAAGATCGGCGATACTGTCCTTGCTGGGGAGACTGTTGACATCAAGCCTGGTAATTGTTTGCCCATGGGCAACATGCCATTGGGTAGCATTATCCACAATCTTGAGATGAAAATCGGCAAGGGCGCGCAACTTGTGAGAAGTGCTGGTGTTTCCGCGCAACTTATGGCCAAGGAAGGGGATTATGTCACAGTAAAATTACCCTCTGGTGAGGTACGCAAGTTTCATCGGAAATGCCGTGCCTGTGTTGGCCAGGTGGGGAATAAGGAACATGAAAGCCAGAAGCTCGGCAAGGCTGGTCGCAGTCGCTGGAAAGGGAACCGTCCCAAGGTTCGTGGTGTTGCTATGAACCCGATTGATCATCCAATGGGTGGTGGTGAGGGTAAGAGCTCAGGCGGTCGTCATCCTTGTACCCCGTGGGGTGTCCCCACAAAGGGTTATAAAACACGTGGCAAGAAGTCATCCGATAAATTTATTGTTAAGAAAAGATCTTAATTAGGGGGTTACAAGTGGGACGTTCAGTTAAAAAAGGTCCATTTGTAGATGACCATTTGTTGGCGAAGGTCATGAAGGCCAAAGACGAAGGCTCCAGAAAGGTTATCCAGACTTGGTCCCGGCGTTCTGATGTAATTCCGGACATGGTTGGGATTACTTTTGCTGTGCATAATGGTAAAAAGTTCATCCCGGTTTTCGTGACCGAAAATATGGTGGGCCATAAACTCGGCGAGTTTTCACCGACCCGCACCTTCCATGGTCACGCAGCGGATAGGAAGAAAAAGAAATAAAAGCTGCTAATCCGGACACGGTCATCAGGTAAAGAAAGGAGTTTGTTCGATGGAAGCAAAAGCGCTTGCTCGTTATATAAGGATTTCGCCGCAAAAGGCCAGGTTGGTTGCTGATTTGGTGCGCGGGAAAAATGTTGATTACGCAATAAACGCGCTGCGTTTTTTGCCTAAAAAAGGTGCCCGTCTGCTGAAAAAAGTAATTGAATCTGCTGTGGCCAATGCCAGCCAGAATGCGAGTATCGATGTTGATACTTTGTATGTGAAGTCTATTTTTATAGACGGCGGGCCCATGTTGAAGAGAACTATGCCGCGGGCTCAAGGGCGTGCGAATAGAATTCTCAAAAGAACGAGTCATATAACTGTTGTTTTGGACGAGCAATAATTAATACAGAAGCAAGAACCTTGTTTGTACTTTGAGTTGCATATTAAAGAAAATGGAGGAAGGTTTTGGGCCAGAAAGTTAATCCGATAGGTTTACGACTGAATATTATCCGTACCTGGGACTCCATTTGGTACGCAGACAAGGATTATGCCAAAAAATTTCTTGAGGATCAAAGTCTTAGGAAGTTCCTTAAAAAACGATTGTTTCATGCCGGCATCTCCAAGATTCAGATTGCCCGCACCGGTGATAAACTCAGGATTAAGCTCCATACTGCCAGGCCTGGTATTGTTATTGGCAAAAAAGGGACAGAGATTGAAGTTCTCAAGGCTGAAATTGATAAGTTGACGGGTAAAGAGTGCGTACTTGATATCCAGGAAGTTCGGCGTCCTGAGGCAGATGCGCAGTTGGTTGCTGAAAATATCGCTTTGCAACTAGAACGACGTGTAGCCTTCCGTCGCGCCATGAAGAAGTCAGTAAATATGGCCTTGAAATTCGGAGCCAAAGGTGTTAAAATCGCGTGTTCCGGCCGGTTGGGTGGAGCGGAAATTGCTCGTCAGGAATGGGTGCGGGAGGGGCGTGTTCCTCTGCATACTCTCCGTGCTGATATTGATTATGGCATGGCAGAGGCGAATACTACCTATGGCAAAATCGGCGTTAAGGTTTGGATCTTCAAGGGTGAAGTTCTGAGTGCTGCCGACCAGATTGCCGAATAACTCGTTGTCGGGTGAAACGGCTTTAAAAAAGTCAGTCACAGATAGGATATACAGATGTTAAGTCCCAAAAAAGTAAAACATAGAAAGATGTTTAAGGGGCGCCTGACTGGCGCTGCTTATCGCGGGTCGGGGTTCTCTTTTGGTGAATATGCGCTTAAGGCTGTTGGTTGTGGCAAGATGACTGCACAGCAGATTGAGGCCGCCCGTATTGCAATCAATAGAAAGATCAAAAGAACCGGACAGTTGTGGATTCGTATTTTTCCAGATAAGCCGATTACCAAGAAGCCTGCGGAAACCAGGATGGGAAAAGGCAAGGGAAGTCCAGAATATTGGGTTGCTCAGGTTAAGCCAGGGCGAATACTGTATGAGTTGGCCGGGGTTGATGACGATTTGGCGAAAGAGGCGTTGCAGTTGGCCGCCAACAAACTCCCTTTTCCGACTAAAGTGATCTATGTGGGGACGACTTTATGAAGATTAAGGAGATACGTGAGCTTGGACAAGAAGCGCTTGTTGTCAAGGTAAGGGAATTATCGGAAGAGCATTTTAAACTGAAATTCCAGCACGGCATTCGTCCCTTGGAGAACACAGCAAAATTGCGGCAGTTGCGTAAAGAAATTGCTCGTCTGCAAACTGCTCTTACTGCGTATACAGTGTAGCAGGTATTTTCGGACAAGATTTCAGGTGCTTTTGAGTGTTTGTGTCAATTGATAACGCTATTTTGGTAGGGTAAATTCATGGTTGATGAAAAATCGAATAAGAAGACAAGGGTTGGTTTTGTTGTCAGCACCAAGATGGACAAGAGTGCTATCGTGCAGACTGAACGTCTTGTCCCCCATAAACTTTATGGGAAGTTCATGCGTCAGCATGCTAAATGCATGGTGCATGATCCGGCTAACAGTTGCAGTGTTGGCGACCGGGTCTTGATTGAAGAGTGCCGTCCATTGAGCAAGAATAAACGGTGGCGGATTATGGAAGTCATCGAGAAGGCCGTATAGTTTGCGGTTTTTGATAACTAAGTCCCCTGGTAGTTTTCATGGGTACTTGTAAAGTGTTCTGCTGTTGGTGAAGAAATGATACAAACAGAATCCGTACTTAATGTGGCAGATAATTCAGGCGCTAAGAAGGTTCTTTGCATAAGAGTCTTGGGTGGAACCAGGCGCCGGTATGCCTCTGTCGGCGATATTATTGTTGTCACCGTCAAAGAGGCGATTCCAAACGCAAAAGTTAAGAAGGGCGATGTCCTCAGAGCAGTCGTGGTAAGGACTGTTAAAGAGATTCGACGCACCGATGATACTATCGTTCGGTTTGATGATAATTCGGCAGTGTTGCTGGCAAATTCTGGAGAACCGATTGGTAGCCGTATTTTTGGGCCGGTTGCCAGGGAATTGCGTCCGAAAGGGTATATGAAAATTATCTCGTTGGCCCCTGAGGTTCTGTAACTGCGGTTGAAACGAAGAGTTTAAATATTCAAAGGATTCCCCTGTTCGCATCTTTGGGCGGCTGAGAGGTTGAAGGTATGAGAGCAAAAACACATCTAAAGATTAATGATCAGGTTGAAGTGATCGCCGGCAAGGACAAAGGGCGGGTTGGCAAGGTTATTAAGGTCAACGCTGCCAATGGAAAAGCCATTGTTGAGAAGATCAATATGATAAAGCGGCACACGAAACCCAGTCAAATGAATCAGCAGGGCGGGATCATTGAGAAGGAGGCGGAGATTGATGCTTCCAATCTTATGGTGATTTGTCCGAAATGTTCAAAGACTTCACGTTTAGGCAAAAAAATACTGGAAGATGGATCTAAGATTCGTACTTGCAAGAAGTGTACTGAATCTGTAGAGGCGAAAGCCTAATAGATCCTGATTTTTTTTGGGGGGGGGAGGTAAGAATGCCTGGGGTAAAAGAGATATATCAGGGTGAGTGTGTCCCGCAGCTTATGCAGGAATTTGGGTACCATAATATCATGCAGGTGCCGAAGATCACTAAGATTGTGCTTAATATGGGCTTGGGTGAGGCTGTTCAGAACCCAAAGATTATTGACAGTGCAGTCCAGGAGCTCACCTTGATTGCTGGTCAGAAGGCCGTAGTTACCAAAGCGAAAAAATCCATTGCCGGGTTTAAGTTGCGTGCTGGAGTGCCTATTGGTTGCAGGGTAACCCTGCGTGGCGACAGAATGTATGATTTTTTTGCCAAACTGGTTCATATTGCCTTGCCGCGAGTGCGTGATTTCCGCGGGTTATCCATTAAAGCGTTTGATGGGCGTGGGAATTATGCCATGGGCATCAAAGAGCATATTATTTTTCCTGAAATTGATTACGATAAAATCGACAAGATCAAGGGACTCAATATTGCGATTACTACGACTGCCGAAACAGATGATGAAGGAAGGTTTCTTTTGAAAGTTATGGGAATGCCCTTCAGGAAATAGCACAGGTTAAGGAGGAAGAAGTTGGCTAAAAAGTCTTTGATAGCAAAGTGCATGCGGACACCTAAGTTTCCAGTGAGGGCTTATAACCGTTGTGGGTTATGTGGCAGGTCGAAAGCCTATTATCGGAAATTCGGTGTATGTCGTATCTGTTTCCGGAGCTTGGCTAATCGTGGTGAAATTACCGGTGTTACCAAATCAAGTTGGTAATAATGTTGATTTTGATCGCAGCAGATATGTTAACTGTTTATTTTAAGAAAAACATAGGGAGCAAGCACTATGTGCATGACTGATCCCCTGGCTGATATGCTGACCAGGATAAGAAATGCTGGTATGGTCAAGTTCGGGACTGTTGAAATGCCGCTTTCAAAAGTGAAAACCGGTATTGCCGCGATCCTAAAAAAAGAAGGCTTTATTAATGACTATCAGGTTCTTGACACGGACACGCAAGGTGTTTTGCGTATTGATATGAAATACGATCAGAACAACGAGCGGATTATCACCAACCTGAGGCGAGTCAGCAAGCCTGGTCGCCGTATTTATGTGAAGCATGATCAGATCCCCAAGGTGATGAGTGGCCTTGGCATCGCGATTATTTCGACTTCCAAAGGAATTTTTACGGATAAAGAAGCCAGGATCATGAAAATTGGTGGCGAGCTTCTCTGTGAAGTTTGGTAGATCGAATTTGTAATTGCTAACTATTGTGTATTTCGTAACTAGTGGAGAATCGTCATGTCGAGGATTGGCAATCAACCTATCCCTGTTCCTAAAGGGGTTAAGCTTGATATAAATGGAACGTTCGTTAAAGTCACCGGATCCAAAGGGACGCTGGAGCGCAATATTCGCCCAGAGATTGGTTTACAGGAAGAAGGCGACAACCTGATCGTTGTTCGAAAGGATAACAGTAAAAGAACCAGGGCCTTTTCTGGGCTTACCCGAACCTTGGTTAGTAATATGATAGTTGGTGTGGACAAGGGCTTCCAAAAAAAATTGGCCATCGAGGGGGTTGGCTACCGGGCTGAGGTGAAAGGATCTGTTCTAAACCTGAGCGTTGGCTATTCAAATCCAGTGGCGTTTGAACTTCCGCTTGGAGTTACTGCTGAGGTCGACAAATTAAACAATGTCACCTTGGATTGTAATGATAAAGAGTTACTTGGTGAAACTGCTGCCAAAATTCGTGCTGTGCGTCCTCCTGAGCCCTATAAAGGAAAAGGAATTCGTTACACTGATGAACACATAGTTCGGAAGGCTGGCAAATCTGCTTCCAAGAAGTAGTGAGGCCGAGTTTTTTTATGATGCACACATAATAATTTGTTGTAACAAAATAATATAGTCGTCTTGAAGGACAAACGGCATAAGGAGCCGTAACGAAAGGGGCAAGAAGATAAGGCTGTTTATTATTTATGGCTCCTAATTATTTATAAGGCAAAACAATGGGTAAGATAAATCCGAAAGATAGTGCTCGTATAAAGCGGGTTAAACGGATCAGGAAAAATATTGCCGGGACTCCAGAGAGGCCTCGTTTGCGGGTTTTTAAAAGCGCAAAACATATTTATTGTCAGATTATAGATGATGTTGCCGGAAATACCCTGGCTGCCATGTCCACTGTAGACAAAGGGATGATTGCCGCCGATATCAAGGGTAAATCAGAGAAGGCGCGTCAGGTTGGGTTGAAGATAGCCGAACTTGCCAAAGACAAAGGTATTGGCAAGGTGGTTTTTGATCGGGGCGGCTATATTTATCATGGTCGAGTCAAGGCTCTGTCAGAAGGTGCCCGTGAAGGCGGTCTTGATTTTTAGGCTTTGCCAAGAAATATTCATTTCACGCTGCAGTTATTTCGGGGTAATTGACTGATTGGCTGCAGGTTAAGAAAATTCTTTTCCTGTAAAAAATTCCAAAGCAATTTGGGGGTGAACTTTGGCAGATCTTAATAAGAACACAGTTGGCGACGAGTTTATTGAAAAGATCGTTCATATCAACAGGACTGCGAAAGTAGTCAAGGGTGGACGCAGGTTCAGTTTCAGCGCCATTGTTGTTGTGGGTGATGGAAAAGGAAAAGTTGGTTGCGGTCTTGGCAAAGCCAATCAGGTTCCCGAAGCAATTCGGAAGGGGGTTGAGCAGGCGCGCAAAGATATGAAACGAGTTTCTATAACCGACATGAGCATCCCCCATGAGGTTTTTGGAAAATTCGGAGCTGGAAATGTAATGTTGAAGCCTGCGGTGGAAGGAACTGGAGTTATTGCCGGCGGGGCTGTGCGTGCCGTACTCGAAGCAGCAGGAGTTCATAATATCTTAACCAAGTGTATCGGCTCTCATAATCCGCATAATTTGGTGAAAGCGACTATGGACGGTTTGCGGAGGTTGCGTACTCCGCAGCAGATTGCGCTTAGTCGTGGAAAATCTGTCGAGGAAATTTCTACCTGAGAAGTTTTCTTCCCCCTAAGCGATTATGTAAAAAGAGTATCGGTAGGGTGATTGCTTCAAGTTTGAATTATGTGCTGAAAACAGCATGACCTTAATGAAGAGTGAATAGGTATTGATATGGCAAATCAGCTTAAAGTGACTCTGAAGAAAAGCAAGATCGGGAGCACTGAAAAAATACGTGCGACGTTGATCGGCCTAGGGCTGACAAAGATCAATAAGACGGTTATTCGGCAGGACACTCCTGAAATTCGGGGGATGATTAAAAAAGTTGCACATCTGGTTGATGTGGAGGGTTAATTTATGTTGACGTTAAGTAATTTGTCGCCGCAACCAGGTTCGAGAAAGCCGAGAAAGAGAGTGGGACGTGGTCTGGGGTCTGGCCATGGAAAGACAGCAACGCGTGGTCATAAGGGGCATAAGGCTCGTTCTGGGGGGGGCATCAAGTTAGGTTTTGAAGGCGGTCAAATGCCTCTCCAGCGTCGCTTGCCAAAACGCGGTTTTAATAATATTTTCAAGAAAGTTTACACTATTATTAATATTCAGGAACTCGAGCGGTTTGCGGTTGATACCAGGGTTGACAGGCAAGCCTTGATTGCTGCCGGGCTTGTTTCCAAGAATGACAAGTTTGTGAAAATTCTTGGAAATGGCGAGTTGACGAATGCGATAACCGTTGTTGTTGACAAGGTGAGCGTGGCTGCACGTCAGAAAATAGAAGCTGTTGGTGGCAAGGTTGAGGAATAAATAGATGCGCGCTGGGGTTCAGAATGCTACAAATATCCCGGAATTAAGGCGCCGGATTTTATTCACGGTGATAATGCTTGCTGTATACCGAACCGGGGTACAGATTCCAACTCCAGGTATAAACGGTGAGGCGCTGAATCAATTTTTTCAAAAAAGTGCTGGGTCGCTTTTTGATATGTTCAATATGTTTTCCGGTGGAGCCTTGGAAAATTTTTCCATCTTTGCCCTTGGTATTATGCCATATATCAGCGCCTCAATCATTTTTCAATTGTTGACCGTGGTTGTTCCTCAGTTCGAGGCTCTTTCAAAAGAGGGTGAAGGTGGTCGCCGCAAGATCACTCAGTATACTCGATACGCCACGGTTGTTTTAAGTCTGGTTCAGGGATTGTTTATTAGTATTGGCTTGGAAAGCATGACAGCGCCCGGAACCGGAGAAATGGTGGTCATTGTTTCTGGCTGGAACTTTCGTTTGATGACCATGCTGACCCTGACCTCTGGTACCGCCTTTATAATGTGGCTTGGAGAGCAGATGACTGAGCGGGGTATTGGTAACGGTATTTCCATGATAATTTTTGCGGGTATCGTAGCAAGAATGCCAGCGGCCCTCGTTAATACGTTCAAGATGGCCAGCGCTGGTGAAATTGCCTATATCATGCTTCCTGTTTTATTGGCCATGATTGCGGCGGTGATTGCTTTTGTCATCTTTTTTGAAACTGCGCAACGGCGAATACCTATTCAGTATGCGAAACGGATGGTTGGTCGGCAAATGTACGGCGGTCAGCAATCACATCTTCCCCTTAAAATTAATATGTCCGGGGTTATTCCGCCGATTTTTGCCTCTTCGATCATGATGTTTCCCGCCACCATTGGACAGTTTATCAAGATTGACTGGGTTCAAAAGATGAGTGCTGCGCTCAGTTGGGGCAGTTTGCCGCACACCTTGCTTTTTATCGGTTTTATTGTATTTTTCTCCTTTTTTTATACGGCGGTTACCTTTAATCCCGTTAATATTGCGGAAAACTTGAAAAAGCATGGCGGTTTTGTTCCAGGGATCAGGCCTGGCAAAAAGACTTCAGATTTTATTGATAAAATTGTGGTGCGGATGACGGTAATTGGTGCTTGTTATATCACTGTTATCTGTGTTTTGCCGACTATTTTGATTAACAGACTGCATGTGCCTTTTTATTTTGGCGGCACAGCCCTGCTTATTGTTGTCGGGGTGGCGATTGATACAATCTCCCAGATCGAATCTCATACGGTTATGCGCAACTATGATGGTTTTATGAAGCAAGGTGGCTTTAAAGGCCGTTGATTGTGTTTTCGTGACATGGACATGGCCATTATTCTGAAGTTGCCTCGAGAAATAGAGCTATTGCTGGAGGCGAACCAGATCGTTGCCAGGACTTTGGCCCTGCTTGCAGAGAAGATCGAAGTTGGTTGTTCAACGTATTCTCTGGACGTACTGGCAGAGAAATATTGCCGCAGTTGTGGCGCTGAGCCTGCCTTTAAAGGTTATCGTGGTTTCCCAAGCAGTCTTTGTGTTTCCATCAATGAACAGGTTGTGCATGGTATTCCATCCAAGAAGGTTATTGTCCGGGATGGCGACATAGTCAGTATAGATTTTGGCGTGAAGTATAAAGGGTATTACGGTGATGCAGCGGTAAGTATCCCTGTGGGTGGCGTGGCGATGGAATGCCTTTCCTTGCTTGAGGTGACGCGGGCAGCCCTTTATAAAGGAATAGCTCAGGCAATTCCTGGGAATCGTATAAACGATATATCTCAGGCTGTGCAGGAACATGTTGAAAAACATGGTTTTTCAGTTGTTCGCCAGTTTGTAGGGCATGGTATTGGGAGCCAGCTTCATGAGGATCCAGAAATACCAAATTATGCCCGATCCGAGCGCACACCCAAGCTCATGCCAGGCATGGTTCTTGCCATAGAACCTATGGTAAATCTCGGCACTTTTGCTGTTGATGTATTACGAGATGGTTGGACAGTTGTAACTAGGGACAGGAAAATGTCGGCGCATTTCGAGCATTCAATTGCGGTAACAGACGGGGAACCCATAATTTTGAGTGAGTTGTTTGAGTAGCTTTTTTTGACTTTTTTAAAAAAAATAAGGCAAAAAAAAATAAACAAGGTAATATCCTCTGCTTTCCGTCTGTCAGTTATCATGGTTTGATTTGGGCAGGGAGGAGCGCATTACAGGAAATAAGGGGTTTATGTCCAAAGAAGAAGCTATTCAGGTTGAGGGTACCATTGTTGAGCCTCTTCCCAATGCGATGTTCAGGGTTGAACTGGATAATGGTCATAAAATCCTGGCTCATATTTCTGGAAAGATGAGGATGCATTTTATTAAGATTCTCCCTGGAGATCGAGTCACTGTTGAGTTGTCTCCTTATGATCTCACACGGGGAAGAGTGACATTCAGGGCAAAGAAAAAGTAGTATTTTCTATGCCGTATAACAAAAGGGTTGCGTAATGAAAGTAAGATCTTCTGTGAAAAAAATTTGTAGTGACTGTCGGGTGTTCAAACGGAAAGGTGTCTTATGTGTTTCATGTAAGATAAAAAAGCATAAACAGCGGCAGGGATAATTTTTCAATTTATTGTTAACTAAACAAGGGAGGCATGCCTTGGCACGTTTAGCTGGTGTTGATTTACCAAGAAAAAAGCACATGGTTATTGCTTTAACCTATATTCATGGAATTGGTAGGACTTCTGCTTGTAAAATCCTGGATTTGGTTGGTTTGCCGCATACAACGAGCAGCGATGATTTGTCTGAGAGTGATATTACCAACATCAGAAAAATCATGGATGATCATTTTGTTGTTGAGGGCGATCGTCGGCGGGAAGTGGCCATGGATGTCAAACGGTTGACTGATGCGGGATGTTATCGTGGAATCCGTCATCGTAAAGGGTTGCCGTGTCGCGGACAGCGCACCAAGACCAATGCCAGGACAAGGAAAGGCCCGAGGCGCTCAGCGGTTAAAAGTAAAAAGTAGATCTTAAAGTAATTATTCAGGATTGTTTATAGGAGTTATAATGGCTAATCCGAAAGCGAGTCGTCCTAAACGCAAAGAAAAGAAGAACGTACCCGAGGGAATTTGTTTTATTCACTCTACATTCAACAACACTCTTGTTACTTTCGCGGATCGGCAGGGGAATGTGATTTCCTGGTCGAGCGCTGGTTGTTTGGGTTTTAAGGGGTCACGGAAGAGTACTCCTTTTGCTGCGCAAAACACGGTTGATGCCGCAGCGAAAAAGGCTCAGGAACATGGTATGCGCAAGGTAGAGGTCAGGGTCAACGGGCCTGGACCTGGTCGGGAATCTGCTATCCGGGCTCTGCAGACAAATGGGTTTGATGTGAGTGTTATCCGTGATGTGACTCCAGTGCCGCATAATGGCTGCAAGCCCCCCAAGAGAAGAAGGGTGTAGCTGAGCAGGGCGGAGCGCAGGACTTTTGATAATTAAAGTATGATTGAGTGAGATTTAGTGGAGGTCCAAATTGGCCAGATATAGAGGCGCGGAATGTCGGCAGTGTCGGCGTGAGAAACTCAAGTTGTTTTTGAAAGGCGATAGATGCTATTCAGACAAGTGTGCCTTTGAGAGGCGTTCCTTCCCGCCAGGACAGCATGGTCAAGCCCGGGTGCGCAAGGTTTCTGACTATTCCATTCAGCTGCGGGAAAAACAAAAAGTTCGTCGCATGTATGGTATGCTGGAAGGCCAGTTTCGAAAATATTTTGAAATTGCCGAGCGGATCAAGGGTGTTACAGGTGAAAACCTGTTGATGCTTCTCGAAAGCAGACTTGACAACGTGATTTATCGCCTTGGTTATGCAAATTCCCGGAATCAGGGGCGGCAGTTGGTTCGTCACGATCATATTCAGGTGAACGGCAGGAAAGTGAACATTCCTTCTTTTCGGGTTTCCGTGAATGACGTTATTACCTTGAAAGAAAAAAGCCGAAAGGTCGCCGCCATCAACGAGAGCCTTGAAGCTGTTGTGCGTCGGGGCGTGCCCATTTGGTTGGAGCTTGATAAAGATAACTACAAGGGAACTGTGAAAGCATTGCCGAGTCGTCAGGAAATCACCATGCCGATTCAGGAGCAGTTGATTGTAGAACTTTACTCCAAATAGGCCGTTGTGCAAAAATAACTGTAACATTTAAAGATCGTGATCGGCATAAGGGGCCGTAACGAAATGGTCTGAAATGTAGAGGTTATTTCTTAACGGCCCCCTAATTAGCCAACCGTGGAGCAATAGGAAGATATGACATTTGAGTCTGATCCGTTTTACAGAAATTGGCATGAGCTTATCATTCCTGAAAGACTGGAATTAGACCAGGACAGCCATACAAAAAGTTTCGGCAAATTTACCTGTCAGCCCTTGGAGCGGGGTTTTGCCACGACTATAGGCAATTCTCTGCGCAGGATACTTTTGTCTTCCATCCAGGGTGCTGCTATTGTTTCGGTGAAAATTGATGGCGCACTCCATGAGCTGTCAACTATTCCTGGGGTTAAGGAGGACGTAACTCAGATTATTCTTAATCTGAAAGAAGTGCGTTTGAAGTTGAATACTCCTGGATCACAGATCGTCAGGATTGAAAAGAATAAGCTTGGCACTATTACTGCTGGGGATATTATCTCTGGCGGAAAAGTAGAGGTGATGAATCCTGATAAAGAGATTTGCACCATTACCGGTGAGGGGGTGTTTAAGGCAGAGTTTGAGGTGAGATGGGGGAAAGGCTATGTTCCTGCGGAGAAAAATAAAGCAGATGAGCAGGTGATCGGGGTAATTCCCATCGATGCTATTTTTACGCCCATAGTCAATGTTAAGTCGATCGTCAGCCAGGCGCGTGTTGGTCAGCAGACTGACTATGACAAACTAATTCTGGAAATCACCACCGATGGTAGCGTTAGGCCTGAAGATGCCTTGGCCTATGCTGCCAAGATAATGAAAGAACAGTTGCAGGTTTTTATCGCTTTTGACGAGGAGTCTGTCGAGCCAGCTATTGCCGATGCCCGCGAAGAGAACCAGTCGCCTGTGAATGAGAATCTTTATCGTAGTGTAGAGGATCTGGAATTGTCAGTCCGTTCCGCGAATTGCCTGCGTAATGCGGATATTTGTCACATCGGCGAGCTGGTGCAAAAATCAGAGGCTGAGATGTTGAAAACAAAAAACTTCGGTCGTAAATCTCTCAATGAAATAAAGCAGTTGCTGTCTGAAATGGATCTTTCGTTGGGTATGAAAATAGATGGCTGGGAGCCTCCTGTCGTATCAGGCAAGGTCTCTGAAGAAGAGCAGTCATAAATCAGGGAAGAGGAAGTTATGAGACATAGAAAAGCTGGCAGAAGACTTGGCAGGACAACATCAAACCGTCAGGCCATGGTTCGTAATATGGTGACTTCTTTGATAGAGCATGAGAGAATTATCACCACCGTCCCCAAGGCCAAGGAAGTTCGCAAGGTGGTGGATCAAATGATTACCCTGGCCAAGCGTGGCGATCTTCATGCGCGGCGTCAGGCTTTGTCTTTTATGCAGGACAAAAAGATGGTGGCCAAGTTGTTTGATGTTCTCAAGGAGGAGTATTTGACCAGAAACGGTGGGTATACCCGGATTATCAGAACTGGCAATCGTCTTGGCGATGCGGCTGAGATGGCTATTTTTGAGCTGGTGAATTATAGTGAAGAAAAAGGGGCGAAAGAGGACAATTAGTTTTTGTTCCTGTATTAACAATTTAAAGCTGGTTTGAACGTATTGTTCAAGCCAGCTTTTTTTTTACAGGAAACCTGCCGTAGAAAGGCCAGCGTTTTTTGCAGGTGTTATAATAGCATCTGCAGGAAAGCTTGCTCTCCCATCCAAAGCACTTGCGGGTCAGCGCCGCGATTTGGTTGTGACCCAGGCGCTTTGTCTCCTGTCGGGTGTGGACAATGAGGCTGAATAGATGAAGGTTCTTTGTAACGGCGAAGCACAGGAAATTGACCCCGGGATCATGGTAGCTGATTATCTTGGTCAGCTTGGCTTGGATGCTCTTTCGTTGGTGGTCGAATGTGACGGGCAGATTTTGACCAGGGAAGAATATAGCAGCCATGAATTAAAGGATGGCTCTGTCCTTGAATTAATACGGTTTGTGGGGGGAGGTTGAGATGTTGACCATTGCTGGGAGAAAATTTCGCTCACGGCTCTTCGGTGGCACTGGGAAGTTCTCTTCTCCGGAGATTATGCAGGAGGCGCTTGCTGCCTCGGGTTGTGAAATGGTCACCGTGGCGTTGCGTCGCGTCGACCTTAACAATCCGGCGGATGATATTATGCGCGTGCTTGATCGTAACCGTTACCTGTTTTTGCCCAACACTTCCGGAGCGCGGGACGCTGGCGAGGCGATCCGCCTCGCCCATTTGGCCAGAGTTTCCGGCGGGGGGGAATGGCTCAAGCTTGAGGTTACTCCCGATCCGAGAACCCTGCTTCCTGATCCCATCGAGACCTTGAAGGCCACCGAAGAACTGGTCAGAGAGGGGTTCAAGGTGTTGCCCTACATAAATGCCGATCCGATCCTGGCCCTGCGCCTCCAAGATGCGGGGGCGGTTGCGGTCATGCCCCTTGGTTCACCCATTGGCACTAATCAGGGGGTGCTGACCAGATTCCAGATTGAGATCATCATTGCCCAGGCCCAGATCCCGGTCATCGTTGACGCGGGGCTTGGCGCGCCATCGCATGTGGCCGAGGCCATGGAGATGGGGGCTGACGCAGTGCTGGTCAATACGGCCATTGCCGTGGCCGGAGATCCGGTGCGGATGGCGCGCGCCTTTGCCATGGCGGTGGAAGCAGGGCGGATCGCCTACGAAGCAGGTCTTGGCGCGGTGAATAAGGATGCTGCTCCCTCCTCGCCTGAGGATGGGCTTGGTTTTTTGCGTTAGCTCCATGTTTTTCGTGTCACGATCCGGTTAACTTTTTCCTTTTTTGCGAGTGGATCATGTTTGTTATTCCAGAATTTTCAGCCTTGCAGGAGGCGATCAATCGTGCCACCGAGGCGGAGGTTTTGCGGGCGCTGTCCTCTGATCATCCTGGGCTGACAGGGCTGGCCGCTTTATTGTCGCCTGCGGCGGAACTGCATCTTGGTACTCTGGCTAAACGCTCTGCCGTCATCACCAGCCAGCGTTTTGGACGGACCATTCAGCTGTATGCGCCTCTCTATCTTTCGAGCTTCTGTGCCAATCGTTGCGCCTACTGTGGTTTTTCGGCGGACAATACCATTGAGAGAAGGGCTTTGACTTTTGCCGAGGCGGAAAGTGAGGCCATGATCCTGCACCAGCGGGGATTCAGTCATCTTCTCCTTGTTTCCGGAGAGGCCCCGGCCAAGCTTGGGGTGGACTATCTCGAAGAGTTGGCCCTGCGGCTGCGTGATCGCTTTGCCGCGCTGTCCATCGAGGTGCAGCCCTTGGCAACAGAAGAGTATGCGAGACTTTTTCGGGCCGGGATCACGGCGGTGGCCGTGTATCAGGAAACCTATGACCGGGAGGTATACAGGCAGGTGCATCTGGCCGGGCCAAAGGCTGAGTTTGATTATCGTCT
Organism: Deltaproteobacteria bacterium RIFOXYD12_FULL_55_16; assembly: GCA_001799255.1. Taxonomy (GTDB): domain Bacteria; phylum Desulfobacterota; class Desulfobulbia; order Desulfobulbales; family Desulfurivibrionaceae; genus Thiovibrio. Next base: position 92,311 of record MGTC01000031.1, on the reverse strand, counting down.
GGAAACTCCGGCCAGGGTTGCTGCCGCTGGGATGCGCGAGGTCGGGATTGGCGCTCTGCTTGGCCTGGCGGACTGGCGGGCCGAAGGGCTTGCCCTTGGCCAGCATCTCGCCTGGCTGAGACGGCATTACTGGCGAACAGGAATCTCCGTCTCTTTTCCGCGCTTGCGCCCGGCACAAGGGGAATTTAAGCCCTTGCTGCCGGTGAGCGAGAGAAATCTCAGCCAGCTGATCTTTGCCCTGCGGATTTTTGACCCGGATGTCGGCCTGTACCTCTCAACCAGGGAGGAACCCCGTTTCCGTGATGGCATGATCGGCCTGGGCCCGACCCGTTATTCAGCAGGCTCTTGCACCTCTCCCGGTGGATACGGTCAAGCCAATGCTGGTGGGAAGCAGTTTGAGGTTGGGGACAGCCGGAGTCTCGCCGAGGTAAGCGCCGCCATTCAGGAGAGGGGTTTTGATCCGATCCGCAAGGATTGGGATCCGGTTTTTCAAGCGCAGCAAGGTGGGCAGCAGGCTGCCTGAACGATAGTCGTAACCATAAGGAAAGGGTGAACCCAATGGCAGATCTGAAGAAAATGTACTCCACTATTCTTGGGGATCACTTCCCCATGGAGATGAAAATCACCTTTGGCGACCAGGAGTTGAGGTATAGGAAGAAGACCTGGAAGATCGTGGCCGAGGACGGCAGCGTTGATGAGCGCGGGGTGCGCTATGGCGAGAACCCGGATCAGGAGGCGGCCCTCTACGAGCTGACCAATGGCAATCTGGTGCTGGGCGACTGCCGGTTTATCGAGCCGGGCAGGGGGCTGGTAAGCGGAATCAAGGTTGAGGACATGCTCCAGGTGGGCAAGCATCCCGGTAAGATCAACCTTACCGACATCGACAACGGCTTAAACATTATCAAGTATCTCATGGCCCGCCCGGCTGCGGTAATTCTCAAGCACAACAACCCCTGCGGCGCAGCCTGCGGGGAAACTCTGGCCCGCGCCTATGATCGGGCCAACCGGGCCGACCGCATCGCCGCCTTCGGCGGGGCGGTTATTCTCAATCGGCCCTGCGACAAGGACACCGCTGAGCTTTTGAGCAATAATTATCTGGAAGTGGTCTGCGCTCCGGAATTCGAGGCGGGCACCCTGGAGATCCTCGCGGCCCGGAAAAACTTGCGGGTGGTGCGGATCAGCCGGATCGACCGGCTTGCCGAGTATGAGAAATATCGCTATGTCGATTTCAAGAGCCTGATCGATGGCGGGCTCATCGTCCAGCAGTCGGCGGTAAATTCCATCCGTTCCCAGGCAGACCTGAAGTCGGCAGTTAGCACCTCAAAGGGCCAGGAGTACAAGGTAGAACGGGAACCAAGCCAGCGGGAGATCGACGACATGCTCTTTGGCTGGGCCGTGGAGCACGGAGTGACCTCCAACTCGGTTATCTATGTGAAGGATGGCTGTACGGTTGGCATCGGCACAGGTGAGCAGGATCGGGTCGGGGTGGCCGACATCGCGGTGTACAAGGCCTACACCAAGTATGCCGACATGCTCTGCTTTGACACCTTCGGTATTCCTTATGCGGATATGGTGTTGGAGGTCGAACAGGGCAAGCGGAATAAGGCGGATCAGGAGAGGATCGACGTTCAGACCAAGGCGGACAAGGCCGGGTTGCCCGGTTCGGTTATGATCTCCGACGCCTTTTTCCCGTACCGCGATGGCGCCGATGTCGGCATCCGGCAGGGGGTGTCGGCTATCCTCCAGGCGGGCGGCTCCATGCGCGATTTTGAGACCATCCAGGCCTGCAACGAGGCCAGGCCGCAGGTGGCCATGAAGTTTACCGGGCAACGATCTTTCAAGCATTGAGTTGTGCTTGTCTGTAAACGGCTCTTTCGCCTGATTGCGGCGTTGCTCAGTGTGGGCGCTAGGCATGGGGACAGGGGGCTAAGGGGGAAGATATTCTCTTGTTGGCAGATTTTCCTTGTCAGCGCAGGGTTCCCTTTGTAAGATAATGAACTGATTATACTCTGAATACAATTATCCTCATGAGATACAAGGAGAAAATTATGGCGAGTGACAAGGTTATTCAGGTTTCCGATGGTGATTTCGGCGCAAAGGCATTGCAGTCTGAGGTTCCTTTTCTCTTGGATTTTTGGGCGCCTTGGTGCGGCCCTTGCAAGGCGATTGGCCCGGTTGTCGACGAGTTGGCCGCCGAATTTGAAGGCAGGCTCAAGGTCGGGAAGATGAATGTTGACGACAATCCCGCCACCCCTGGTAAATACGGGATTCGCGCTATTCCTACTCTGATTCTTTTCAAGGGGGGGGAGATTGTTGAACAGGTGACCGGCGCGGTGGGCAAACAGCAGCTTAAGGCTATGATCGAAAAGGTGTTGTAGTCGCGTTTTACTGGTAATGGCGCCTGGGCTCGGTTTTGTATCCCGGGCCCTTTTTCTTTTGGCTAAAATGGATGAGCGGGACATGATTTTTGCAAAACAGAGTTGTCGCCTTCTTCGGGCCTGCGTTCTGGCTCTTGCCATGATGACTGCGGGCGCCGGACTCAGCGGTTGTGCGACCATGGACACCATGCTGGACTGGGTGGGGTTCGGCTCAGGTTCTGGCTCAGCAACTCCAGAAGCCCTGGCCATGGAGGGGATGGAAAAATTCAACCGTGGGAAATACAGCGCGGCCCTGAAGAGTTTCGTGGAGATAAAAGACCGGTTCCCCTTTAGCGAGGTGGCGTTGCTGGCTGAGCTGAAGGCCGCCGATGCCAATTACCATCTGGACAAGTTCAGCGAGGCCAGGCTCCTCTATGAGGAGTTCGAGGCCAATCATCCGACCAACGAGGCGGTTCCCTATGTGCTTTTCCAGATCGCCCTGTGTTATTACCGGCAGATCGGCACCACAGACCGTGATCCTGGCAACGCCCAGAATGCCGTTCAGGCCTTTGCACGATTGAATCGTGCTTATCCCAGATCGCCTTATTTTATCGAAGCTTCATCCCGAAGTCTGGCCGCCCTGGATTTTCTGGCTCAGCACGAGTTTTCGGTCGCTACTTTTTATTTGCGTACCGACGAAGACAAACAGGCTCAGGGGCGGCTTGAGTATCTGCTTGCCCGATATCCTGCATCCAGTGTCAGGCTCCAGGCTGCGGAGCTGCTGGCCCAGCTGAAGTCCGGCAAGGGCATCGAGAAAAGCTGGCGCCGGTTTGTGCCCACCATCTCCCTGCCGGACTGGAATTCCTTTACCTCCGCCTTCGGGATCCTGCAAGATGGCGGCGGCGGGTCTGCGGGATCTGCCGGGCCAGCCAAGGAGTAGGGTTTTCGGGTGTATGCGGCTTTTGTCCCTAAAGGGTGTAAGTTTCGTTTGAGCAGGCAAGCTGCTCAACTCAGCTTTACACACCAAAGGGTATAAGTTTCGTTTGAGCAGGCAAGCTGCTCAACTCAGCTTTAGTTTGATGGGTCTTGCTGGTTTGCCAACAAGGCCCATTGTTGTTCAGTCTCTTGTTTTCTGTCCCCTCGCAGTTTCTTGTCGTAGCGTTCCTGCTCGCTGTAGATGCAACCGCAGTAGGGCTGGCGATAGATTCCCATCTCAAGGCTTGCCTCAATGCCGTTCTGCCAGCCGAGGCGGAAATCCTCATACAGGAAAGGAACCCCGAATTCTGTCGCCAGCTCTTCGCCAAGCGCCCGGATGATTTCGTGCCTCTGGTAACGGCTGTACAGCAGGGTGGTGCTGAAGGCGTCCGCCCCGATCTCCCTGGCCTTTTTCGCCGTTGCCTCAAGGCGCATGCGGTAGCAGAGTGGGCAGCGTTCTTCCTCGTGAAACACGACTTGGCGCAGATATTCCCTGAGGCCGTATTCCCGTTCGTATTCCACGGGCAGGGCCATTTTTTCGGCCACCTCTTCCAGGGCGGCGATTCTGGCCTTGAACTCCCGGAAGGGATGAATGTTGGGGTTGTGAAAATAACCCCGCACGGTCATCCCCTGCTGCCGCAGGGCGGCAAGGGGATAGATGGTGCAGGGGCCGCAGCAGAGGTGCAGGAGAATGGTCATCTTCCGGCCTATGGCTTGGCGATCTTGAACTGGCGAGGGTTGATGTTGAGATTGGCGATCTTGTAGTTGATGATCCTGAGGCTGGTGTCCAGCAACTGTGCGGCTTTGGTCTGGTTGCCCCGGCTTTTTTTCAGGCTGTCGATGATCAGCTCCCGTTCGAAATTTTCCACCGCCGCAGCAAAGGAGAGTGGATTACGTTCGCCTCCTGAGTCTGATGTTTGCAGCGATGGGGGCAGATGATAGCTTTTGATCGAATCCTCGTCGCAGATCAATACCGCTCGTTCGATGCAGTTCTGGAGCTCGCGGACATTGCCTGGCCAGTGGTACTGGGCCAGCATATCGATAGCCGGGGTGGAGATGCGGCGGATCTGTTTGCCATTTTCCGTGTTGTATTTCTGGAGGAAAAAATCGGCCAGGAGCATGATGTCGGTGCGCCGTTCCCGCAGAGGCGGGAGGTAGATGGGAAAGACATTGAGCCGGTAGTAGAGGTCTTCCCGGAAGGAGCCGTCTTCCACGGCCTTTTCCAGATCCTTGTTGGTGGCGGTAATCAGGCGAACATTGCATTTGATGGGAGCGATGCCACCCAAGCGTTGGAATTCACGGTCCTGAACCACGTTGAGCAGCTTGATTTGCACGGCCTGGCTCAGATCGCCGATTTCGTCGAGAAACAGGGTGCCGCTCTCGGCCAGTTCGAAACGGCCCTTTTTTGCGCCTTGCGCCCCGGTGAAGGCCCCTTTTTCGTGGCCGAACAGCTCGCTTTCCAGCAGGGTTTCCGGCAGGGCCGAGCAGTTGACCGCGATAAATGGCGCCTTGGCGCGCTTGCTGTTGTGGTGGATGGCCTTGGCCACCATGGTCTTGCCGGTGCCGGATTCGCCGCGCAGCAAGATGGTGGCGTTGGAGTCTGCCACCCGGTGAATCATCTCGAACACCTCCTGCATCCGGTTCGAGTTGCTGACGATGCTGGCCACCCGGTATTTTTCCGAGAGCTCCCGGCGCAGCTGGGTGTTTTCCTGTTCCAGCCGTTCCCGTTCCTGATTTACTGCCTGGATGCGGACTACGGTTTGGGCGATCAGGCCGGAGAGTACGGTGAGAAACTGGAGATCCTTTTCGAAATCGATGCCCTTTTGATAGCTGCGATCCACGCTCAGGGCGCCGATGGTGGCGGCGCCATGCTTGATGGGCACGCAGAGAAAGGAGAGGGTTTTCTGGTTTTTTTCGGCTCTGGCGCGGGTCTTGTTGAGGAAAAGCGGTTCCTGGCTGATCTGGGGCACCACGATGGGGGCGCCGCTGGCCACTACCCGGCCGGTGATGCCTTCGCCAAATTTATAGATTCCGCGTTTTCTGGCTTCGGCAGTCATGCCTGGAGCTACCTCGGTTTCGATCTGGCCGGTGAGCGGGTTGGCGATGGTCACCGCCCCGTTGCCCAGACTGGTGCGCTCGGCCAGCACCGTGAGGCTTTCTTCCAGGCATTTGCGCAGGTCGTCTGATGAGGCGAGCGCTCTGGTTATCTCGTAAAGGGTGGCCAGATCGATAAGTTCGCGGTTGTTTTCAGGCATGAGCTTTTCCAGAATATTTCTTACGGTTTGGTGTGTATCTATTTTATAATAGGTGCAGCACTATAACAAATTTGTCTGGTATTGCACCTGAAAATATGTTTGTTTTTGCCTGACAGCCTTCAGCCTACAGTTTGAACCACTTGGGCAGTTACTGTTGATGGACTCGTACCCATTCTTTAACGCAAAGTCGCAAAGGTTTACTCCTTTTATTTCAAGAGGTTGTTTTTGCGCCTCTGCGTTTTGGCGTTACGTTTCTTGTTTGTTGCAAGACCATCTTAATCAGCAACAATAATCCTGGAGGTGAGGCATGAAGATGAACGGGCAGATCGTGGGTCTTATCCTGCTGGGCCTTGCCCTGGTGAGTCTGCTGGGCGCGTCAGGGGTGGAGGCGGCGGAGAAGCGAAAAAGGGCGATCTTTGCCGGGGGCTGTTTCTGGTGTATGGAAAAGCCTTTTGTACAGTTGGAGGGCGTCTTTTCGGTTACCTCCGGCTATATCGGAGGGAGGACGAAGAACCCCACCTATGAAAACTATGGCGCTGGCGGTCATCTGGAAGCGGTTGAGATCGTCTATGAGCCAAGCAAGGTCAGCTATGCAAAATTGCTGGAGGTCTTCTGGCGCCAGATTGATCCTACTGATAGCGGGGGCCAGTTTGTGGATCGGGGGCATGCCTACACCTCGGGGATTTTTTATCTGGACGAGGAGCAGAGGCAACTGGCCGAGAAATCGAAAAACGAGCTGGCCGCGCGCAAGGTCTTTGCCAAGCCCCTCGTGACCCCGATTCTTGCGGCAACTCCATTTTATCCGGCGGAAGAGTACCATCAGGATTATTACCAGAAGAATCCCCTTCGCTACCGCATCTATCGCAGCGCTTCCGGCAGGGATCAGTTTTTGGCTAAGATCTGGGGCCAGGATGGTCGGGCCGCCAAAAAATGGAGTGAGGCGGAATTGCGCCAGCGGCTCACCCCGTTGCAGTACAAGGTCACCCAGGAGGAGGGCACTGAGCCGGCTTTCAAGAACGAATTCTGGGATAACAAACGGGCCGGTCTTTATGTGGATATTGTTTCCGGGGAGCCATTATTCAGCTCGCTGGACAAGTATGATTCGGGTACGGGCTGGCCGAGCTTTGCCAGGCCGCTGTCTCCGGAAAGAATTGTCGAGCGTGAAGACCGGAAGCTCTTTGGCAAACGAACCGAGGTCCGCAGCCGGGAAGCCAACTCGCACCTGGGGCATGTCTTTAGCGATGGCCCTCAACCCACAGGCTTGCGCTACTGCCTCAATTCAGCGGCCCTGCGTTTTATCCCCGTGGCTGACCTGGAAAAAGAAGGCTACGGGGAGTTTCTTCCGCTTTTTCAGAAAAAATAGCCGGGCGGGTGGCGCTCTTCTTCAGTCGTGCCCGTGTTTGCAGCCGCAACCGCACCCGGAGCCTGGCTTCTGCCCCTGGTGAAAATCAGCCAGGCCGTCAACAATCTTGTCTTTAAGCTCTGGTGGGGCGTTTTCCAGGCAGTAGACCAGGGCGGCCTCCTGCTCGTCGCTGCCGGGGGTGGCGGTCATGCAGATATGCAGGGCCTGTTCAAATGAGTCGAAGTTCATGGGGTATTCTCCTTGGTAACTGGTAAGCGCCTGGCGTTTCGGTGTTTTGCAGCAAGAGGTACCCGGTCTGTTCCAGGATTGCAAGAGAAGAAAACAGGCCGGTGTTTGAGGCCGGGAAAGGCGGCGGCTTGCTTTGCCCCTGGCGCTTCTGGGCGTTTAGGTGTAGGATCGGCATGTTCATGGGGGGCGGGGGTTTGCCTGCCGCAAATTAATTCCTGCCGCGTGAGGTCATGGTGTCGCCTTCCTTTGTCTATCAGAAAAACAGCAGTTTCTTCGCCCAGGTCGCGGAAAATGTCGAGCCTCTTGCCGAGCGCGAGCTTGCGGCCTTAGGCGCGACCCAGGTCAACCCGGTCTACCGGGGCGTCTATTTCAATGCTACGCCTGAGGCCCTGTACCGGATCGTCTACCAGACCCGGCTCTGTACCAGGGTGCTGGCCCCGTTGCTTCATTTCGACTGCCATAGCACCAAGTATCTTTACAAGACTGCGTTGACCATCCCCTGGGTCGAACTTTTTGGCCTGGAGCAGACCTTTGTTATCACCGCCACGGTGAGCGACAGCTTGATCACCCATTCCCAGTACGCCTCGCTCTGCCTCAAGGATGCCATCGTCGATCAGTTTCAGGAGAAATTCGGCTCCCGACCCAACGTGGACAAGCGCAACCCAGATCTGGTCTTCAATCTCCATATTCATAAAAATACGGCGGTTATCAGTCTTGATGCCTCGGGTGCCTCCCTGCACCGGCGGGGCTACCGGCAGGAGGCGGTGGAAGCGCCCATGCAGGAATCTCTGGCGGCAACGATCATCGACCTGACTCAGTGGGACGGCGAGTGCAAGCTGATCGACCCGATGTGCGGTTCGGGCACCTTACTCTGCGAGGCTTTGATGCGCTATTGCCGGATTCCCGCCGCGTATCTGCGGGAGAGCTTTGGCTTCATGCGCTTGCCGGATTTTGAGCCCGAGATCTGGCAACAGGTGAAGAGTGAGGCGGATGCCCAAATTCGCGACTTGCCGGAGGGGTTGCTTACCGGCAGCGACGCCGCAAAACCGGCGGTGAAGGCGGCAAGGATCAACCTTGGTCAGCTGCCCTACGGCAAAGAGGTGGTAGTGCAGACCAGCCGTTTTCAGGATCTTGAACCGATCAGTGAGGCGGTTATCGTCGCCAACCCGCCGTATGGGGTTCGCCTGGGCGCCCAGGCGGAGGCCACCGCCCTGGTAGGGGAGTTGGGTAGTTTTCTTAAACATAAATGCACCGGTTCCACGGCCTATCTTTATTTCGGCGACCGGGAGCTGGTGAAAAGGATCGGCCTCAAGCCCGCCTGGAAGAAGCCCCTGAGTAACGGCGGGCTGGACGGGGTGCTGGCCAAGTACGAGATGTATTGAGCTCAACTCTTGCGGGGATGTTAATCAACAAATCAATTGCGTCCCCTTGGCGCCCTCGCCTGGCTCGCAGCTGCATGGTGACTTGCGCAATTGCTACAAAATCAAATTGCGCAAGCAGGGCTACCGTTTGATCTATAGCGTTGAGGATGATGTGCTAATCGTACTGGTGCTGGCTATCGACAAACGCGAAGACTTGGCCGCTTACCGATCAGCAGTTGAGCGCCTACTCTCAGGGAAGCAGGAAAAATAATACGGTAAAACTTGCTTTTCAAGATCCAGGAGCCTTTTTTATGGAAATAAATTTGATTATGTCCCCCTAATAACCTATGGGGATGTTAATCAACAAATTAACTATGTCCCCTTGACGCCCACAGATCAAGGTAGATTGCATGAACCGAGCCTACTATTCCGATCCCATAGCAACATTTCTGCACCGTTCAGCAGACGAAATTCTTGGTATTCTGTTCCGAGCCAGTGAATTTTCAGTTCTTCAGACCCAACAGCAAGCGTGGTATTATCAGATTAACCTGCTGAAGTCCATTCTTGGAACATATGAGGGGAAGATTTACTTCGAATATGCTATCCCTCGCATGGGAAGGCGTATTGATGTCCTGCTTGTGCTTGGTTCTGCAATTTTTGTTCTGGAATTTAAGGTCGGAGAGCAAGAATTCAGCCTGTACGGTATAGACCAGGTTTGGGATTACGCACTTGACCTCAAAAACTTCCATGAAACAACTCATGAGCAATTTGTCGTCCCGGTCCTTATTGCCACGGATGCTGACAATTCATTCATCGCAGCCACCCTCACCCCACAACACGATCGATTATTCAATCCAGTAAAGGCAAATGCTGTTCAACTTCGTGATATTATCAAAAGCGCCCTTTTGCTAACTGATGGCAATGCAATTAACTTCTCTTACTGGGAAAATGGCCGTTACTGTCCAACACCCACCATAATCGAAGCGGCTATGGCGCTTTATAATGACCATACTGTTGCAGATATTTCGCGTAGCGATGCCAGCGCCATCAATCTCACTCAGACAACGGAAGCAATTTCAGAGGTCATCCGCACATCACGTGAAAAATCCTGCAAATCAATCTGCTTTGTCACTGGTGTTCCAGGAGCAGGCAAAACTCTGGTTGGGCTAAACATCGCAAACAGACATATTGATAAAGAAGATAAACTCTACAGCGTCTTTCTGTCGGGTAATGGCCCTCTTGTGGCAATTCTTCGTGAGGCGCTGGCACGGGATAAAGTGCGACGGGAGAAGGAAAAGGGGGCGCGCTTTAAGAAATCAACCGCTCTGAGCGAAGTGAAAATGTTCATCCAGAATGTACACCATTTTCGGGATGACTGTCTGAAAGACACTAAACCGCCAATCGAGCACGTTGCGCTATTCGATGAAGCCCAAAGAGCATGGAACTTGGAGCAAACCGCTTCCTTCATGAAGAGAAAGAAAAACACCCCGGACTTTAACCAGTCTGAGCCGGAGTTTCTTATTTCCTGCCTTGATCGACACACTGATTGGGCCGTGATTATATGCCTTGTTGGAGGCGGTCAGGAAATAAATACTGGGGAGGCTGGGATCGGTGAGTGGATTGGATCATTAAACCGTCATTTCCCGGAATGGCACATCCATATTTCCAGTCATCTGTATGATAGCGAATACGGAGCAGGCAATGTCCTGGATCAGATATCGTCTCGGCTGAATGTGACGTACAATGATCATCTTCATCTGTCCGTATCAATGCGTTCTTTCCGCGCGGAAAACGTCTCTTTACTGGTAAAGCAGTTACTTGACCAAGATACAGATGCTGCGCGGTATACGCTTGTCAGTTTGAAGGATCGGTATCCGATTGTTATCACTCGTGATCTCGACAAGGCCAAGCAGTGGCTCAAAGAAAAGGCACGGGGGTCCGAGAGATACGGCATAATTGTCTCATCTCAAGCTGAACGCCTAAAACCCCACGCCATCGACGTCAAAACCCCCATGGACCCCATTCACTGGTTCCTCGACGACAAGGATGATGTGCGCTCGTCTTATTATCTTGAAGATGTTGCCACAGAGTTTCACGTCCAAGGGCTCGAACTCGATTGGGCATGCGTGACATGGGATGCTGATTTTCGCTATTCACCGAAAGGGTGGGAAAGTAAGTCGTTTTGTGGGAATCGCTGGAACAACATAAATAAGGAAGAACGGAAGCAGTATCTGAAAAATGCCTATCGTGTTTTGCTAACCCGTGCACGACAAGGGATGGTGATAGTCGTTCCTGAAGGTGACGTTGACGATCACACCCGTAACCCTGAGTTTTATGATGTAACTTACTCATATCTAGCTGAAATAGGTTTCACTGTGATTTGAAGCTTTGTATTTCCCCGGCGGGAAAATAGTCGGCAATCGACGTTTTTACCAAGTCAAAGCGTTCAGAAGTATAAGTTCGGCAAGCTCCTCTGCGGATATCGGGGAAGGTTCGGTGTTTCAGGTTTGACTTTCGGATATTTGATTGTCAATCGGGATTACCCGCGCGAGCCTGTATAAATCCCTTGTCGATGGAGGAAAACCACGCTTTGACACCATTAGCAAGGTGGTGGAAGCCCTTGGTTGTAAGCTGGCTCTGGTATAGCATTATTTTCTCCCTGTCAGCATATTACCGGCATGAATCACCATGGCCGGATGATGGTGAATGGCCAAATTGACCGGCTCTGGGGAAGTTCAGGTCAAAAGTTCACTCACAGATTCTGAGGGTATTCAATCAGCCTTTTTCTCGAAGATTAAAGGGGGACAATATTCCACTCAACATTTTGTTATTATTATATATAACGTTGTTGATTTGTTGACTTAGTGGTGGCAGTCTCATCGCAATTCTGGAATCGGGTGGGATTACACCCGGAGGAGAAATGCCTGGGGCGCGTGGAAGTCGGGCTTGTCTTCCGGGTGGGCCAGAGCCCAGTAGCTCAGGTGGAAATCCTGATGCTTGAGTACGGCGCTGACGCCAACCATGAGGGGGGGCAGGCCTGTATGGAGATTGCCGATCCCCAGTTCGGCGGTTAGGGCGAAGCTCTCCGCCGTGTGCTTTATCTGGAGAAGCGGCTTGGCCACCCGTTCTTCCCGGTGCATGCCGGTGCGGTAATCGGTAAAGGCGTAAACATTCCAGGCCTCGTTCGGGGCAAGGTTCAATTCCCAGTAGTTTTTTCTTCCCTCTTCCCCCCAGAACAGCTCAAGGCAGGTGGCTTGCCAGAGATTGTCGTCCCGTGTTCCCTCCGTTGTGGACGGTAAGACGAGATCGCGCAGATTGCCATGCAGGAGAAAGGAAACCTGCAAGGCTGTGGCTGTGCGCGCGATGGTTCCCTGGATGGTCACCGTGCCGGAATCCTGGCCGGGGAAGGGGTGCAGGCTGAAACCGGTCATGGCCTTTGCAAAGCCACAACTATTTTCCTGATCTCGTTTTTCTGCGCCTCGATGCTCCGGCAGAGGGCGAACTGAACCGTGGCCCGGTGCAGATTATGCCCTGGCCTTCTGCTCCGGAAATAGACATCCCCTGCCAAATGGTCGGCAAAGAAACGCAAGCCCAGCTCAAAGGCTAGGAGCCGGACGGCGTCGTAGATGTAATGATAGTCGGCGGCGGAAAAAAACGGGGCGACCTGGGGCAGGTATCCCCGCAGGATGGCGGCGCAGAAGCCGAGATTGAACGAGACTCCGGCCAGATCCGCATCTTCTCCGGCTGGATTGCAGCAGGAGCGGAGGCAGTCGCCGAGGTCGTAATGGAGCAGGCCGGGTTTGACGGTGTCCAGGTCGATGAGGCTGATCGCCTGGCCGGTGTTGCGGGCAAAGAGGAGGTTGCTCGGCTTGGGGTCGCCGTGGATCGGGCAGGGGAACAGTTCTCCTTGCGCCCGCGCGGTTTCGAGTACCTCTGCCGCCTCTTTTCTTTCGGCGATAAAGCGGTGGCAGAAGAGCGCTGCCGTTGAAGAATCAGGCCGGGGAGGGGCTGCGGCGAGCGCGGCATATTGGCTCAGATAGGCGGGGGTAACATGAAAGCCGGGCAGGGTGTCGTGCAGCAACTGGACGGGCAGGTCATGGATCAGGGCATGGAAAAATCCCAACCCCCGGCCTGCCTCTTCGGCCTGGGCTTCGCTGATTATGGTGGCGAAACTTTCGGTATCGGCGATAAAGGTCTGGGCCCGCCACAAGGCCCCTGCCTGATCCCGGCAATAATCAGCGCCGCTTCGGGTGGGGATGATGGTTGGCAGCTCCCAGCGCAGGGTTGGGTGGGCCAACAGTTTGGGGCGGATGTGGTCGTTAAGAACCCGGAGGTTGTGCATGATCCGTTCCGGTTCTGGGAACACGGCGGGGTTGAGCCGTTGCAGGATGAAGTCCAGGTTGCCTTGATCGTCTGTGATCTGAACCAGATAGGTGCTGTTCACATGGCCGGCTCCGTACTCGCGCACGGAAAGGATCTCGCCGGGAAAGGCGAACTGGCTGGCGATGGCGGCAGGATCGGTCACGGGGAGAATCCGGGGGAGGGCCGTTTTAGCGGAACAGGTAATGCTTGCGAACTGCGCTATCCACCTGCCATTGGCAATCCAGCCCCTTGGAAAAGGTCGCGTAATCGCCGGGGGAGAGGCGCACGGTTTGGTCCGCCGTGGTTACGGTGATCTCGCCTTCGAGAATATAGCAGGATTCCTCCTGGTCGTAATGCCAGGGAAAGGTCGAGGGCGCGCACTCCCAGACCGGCCACTGGTCAAGGCGCAGGGCTTCGCGTTTTTTGGCGGTGAGCTTTTCCACGGTGATGGGCATGAGGAGTTCCTCGTCAAGGTTGATAGGATAGAACGATGTTGCCCCCAGAGGGTATAAGTTTCGTTTGAGCAGGCAAG